>MTBT01000096.1 GCA_002282935.1 Microcystis sp. LSC13-02
TTACATTCTGGCATATATCGTGTAAATGCGCTAATATTTAACGGTAAAGCCGTCGTAGAACGACGGGGTTTCAGACCCAAATTTTCGATGAAAAAATTGCCGCTAATCCTATCGGTGGGGAGTGTCGCTTTATTGTTGGTGGGATGTCCAGCTTCTGACCAAGCTAATCAATCCCCACCGCCTACCCAAGAAGCCCCCACCCCCTCTCCTAGTCCCCCGGCTGCCCAACCACCCGCCTTTAGCGGTGCTGTGCAACCGGCTACCAAACCAACCACCCCAAGGGTAGCGGGATTGATTCCTGCTACCGATCCTGACCAAAAACGGGCGGAAATTAATCGCGGTCGCAGCGATCCCTTTGCCCCCTTTCCCCTACAGCCAAATATTACGATTATAGAGGAAGAAAAACCCCCTGCTGGGACTCCGGCGGCTACCGCGGCCGCAGCAGGGGGCAATCGTCCCACCCCCGCGGCCGCAGTAGGGGGCAATCGTCCCACCCCCGGACGACCGATAGTGAAAGAGCCGCCACCACCACCGCAACTGACGGAAGCAGAAGAAGTGCAAGTATCGGGCATCGTCCAATTACCTAGCACTCCTATGGCGATCGTGAAAGCCCCCGGAGAAGCCACGGAACGTCGAGTTATCCCCGGTTCTACCCTCTCTAATGGTTTAATTTTAGTTAAAGCGATCGATACTAATCCCGATAACCCCTATATTGTCCTACAACAACGCGGTCAAACTATTACCCGTCGTTTAGGGGATGGTGTCCCCGAACCCGCCGCCGCACCGCAAGCCTCGATCAGCTATAATGTTTCCGAATCAGGAGAGTAAAACCCGTGCGATCGATTGCTATTCAACAAAAACAAACCATTATTTATCCGCGAATGCCCTTGGCTATCTATCGGGAGTTAGCCAGTCATTTAGAACAGGTTCAAGGGGTCGAAACCCACCTCACTCCCCAGCAGTTCCAACAATTCGATTATCACCAAAGTCAGATCGGTAGTCTAGAAATTAACTATACCGAGGCTTTTCAGGAAAGCGATCGCTCTTTGGTGACGGCAATTCTCGATTATTATGCCCAACGTCACGGCTCCTATCAGCTTTCCTAAGCTTTCTCTCCTCACCTTTTCCCCGATTACCGAATTTCTTCTTAAAAACTAAAAGTATTTTATAGGAGTTATCTTAATGCTGGGGATGATGCCAAATCCCGTCATACTTCATCTAAATTTATCTGTCAATACCGCTTCATTTTATGGACAAGAACAAGGGGATAAAAATTAAAATCTTTCTGATTTTAAGCCACCGACGACCAGTGGTAGTCACTGATAACTGATAACTGATAACTGATAACTGATAACTGAAATGACCCTACCCAATTCCCTAGAAGAAACAATCCTGCAAGCAAAAGCCGCCACCCAACTGGCTCTAGAATCGGGAGCTAGACGCGTACAAGTGGAATTAGTTATCCCAGAAATTGCTCTACAAGCGCAAGCTTTAGCCCTTGATTTTAGCTCTATTTTTGACAGTTATGGTTCTGGTTTAAGGGTAATTTTTCCCGATACTGGGGCCGCCATGTTAGCTCGACGGGATTGGGGAGAAACAGTTTTTCAACTGGGAGATTTAGGTAGTCGTTTTATTCCCATCGAAAACAAAATTAAGCCCGAAGATGAAGCTTTTTTAGTTGTTTGTCCCTCCTCGGTCGAGATTAATTCCGTAGAAAAACTCTGTTACCTTGCCGAAGAGCGCCCCGTGGTTCTTCTGATTCCCCAATTGGAAGATGTATCGGTAGTAGGTATCGGTTACGCGGCCCGACAATTGCGAGAAAGATTTTTAAGTACCCTAGAAAGTTGTTATTATTTTCGTCCCTTGGAATCAGCGATCGTTTATCGTTCCTATCCCTCTTTGTGGCAAGTTTGGCTAGAAAAAGAAAACGGTTACGAGTTAATTTCCGAACAACCCACTAAACCCATGGGCGAAGCTTTAGAAAATCTGATTCTGAAAGCTTCTAGTAATACTCCTAATGATAGTTCTAATCCTGCTAATAAAGCCAAAAAGTCCGGTTTATTTGCCACTATGGGACGCTTCTTAAAAGCATTGCAACAGTGACATACTCCCCCCGTCAAGTTAGGCTGTGACGGGAGATTCTTGACCCATTGCTGTTAGAAATTCCTTGCTTCGACGGATTGACCTCGATTGCAACTTTTGTTCTTCTATTTTAACCGATCATTTGGCAATGCTATAATAAAATTAATCGGTAGTTTCCCTAGAGGTAAACTTTTATGATCGTCAATAAGCGAGAACTCAAGCAAGCCTTAAATCGGGTGTACTTGAAAATTAAACCTGATACTGAAACAATTCAGGTTTTTAAAGCTAATTTGGCGCGATTGTTGGAGCAATGTGACAGCAAAAAGTCTGAAGAGTTTAATAAAAATTTGCTGATAGATTTTTTGAAAAATACCTATTATACTGATCGCTATTTTATCAATACAAAAGAGCGCATTGATCTGGTGATTCATAATAACCAGGATGTTAAAAGTCCAGTGGGAATCATTTTTGAGACGAAGAAACCTACTCGGACAATAAATGCAGAAATGCCAAGACTGGATCATCTCAATACTAAGGCTTTTCAGCAGTTAGTTTTATATTTTCTCCGCGAAAGGGTGACGGATAAAAATCTTGATATTAAACACTTGATCGTGACAAATATTTATGAGTGGTTTATTTTCGATGGGAAGATTTTTGAGGAGTTATTTTTTGCTAATAAGGCTCTAGTTAACCAGTTTTGCGATTTTGAAGAAGGGAGACTGAGTAGTACGAAAACGGATTTTTTCTATCAACAAATTGCCGAACCAGCCATCACTAAAGTTATTGAGCAAATTAAGTTTACTCATTTTGATCTGCGAGAACTGGAAAATTTAGATTGGATTGATATTTACAAGATTCTTTCGCCAGAGCATTTACTTAAGTTACCTTTTGTTAATGACAGTAATACTTTAAATAAGCCTTTTTATAATGAGCTTTTGTATATTATTGGTTTGACGGAAGTTAAGGATAAAGGGAAAAAATTAATCGGACGAATGAAAGAAGGCGATCGCTGTGATGGTTCACTGATTGAAAATGCGATTAGTCGGTTGGATAGTTTAGATAAAATTGCACAACTAAAAAATCCTGAAGAGTTTGGAACTACGGATGAGGAACGGCTTTTTAATGTGGCGTTGCGGTTATCAATTAATTGGATTAATCGGGTTTTGTTTCTCAAATTATTGGAAGCGCAGTTAATTAAATATCATCAAGGCGATCGAGATTTTGCCTTTCTGAATTTGGCGAAAGTTCCCAGTTATGATGATCTCGATAGTTTGTTTTTTGATGTGTTAGCTAGGGAGACAAATAAGCGCGAGGCTAAGGTTAAAACGACTTTTGCTCATGTACCTTATTTAAATAGTTCGCTATTTGAGCCAACGGATACGGAACAGCAAACGATTGTCATTGGCAATTTGCGGGAGCGAACTTTACCCATTTTTGCAGGTACGGTGCTAAAAGATAATCAGGGTAATAAGCGAGTAAGTGAGTTGAATGCTTTAGCTTATTTATTTGAGTTTTTGGATGCTTATAAATTTGATCGAGATGAGTTAGAAAATCCTCAAGAAGATAGCGAAAAGTTAATTAATGCTTCGGTGTTGGGGTTAATTTTTGAAAAGATTAATGGTTATAAAGATGGTTCTTTTTATACACCGAGTTTTATTACCATGTATATGTGTCGGGAAACGATACGACGAGCGATTGTACAGAAGTTTAATGAAGTAAAAGGCTGGAATTGTCAAACTTTAGATGATTTGTATGAACGAATTGAGGATAAAAAAGAGGCGAATACTATTATTAATAGTCTAAAGATTTGTGATCCGGCGGTGGGTTCGGGACATTTTTTAGTTTCGGCTTTAAATGAGATAATTGCGATTAAGAGTGAGTTACGGGTTTTATTAGATAGTTCGGGTAAGTCCTTAAAAGATTATCGGGTAGAGGTGCGAAATGATAAGTTACTGGTTTACGATGATGAGGGGAATTTATTTGCTTATCATCCCCATAATAAAGAAAAGCAACGGGTACAGCAAGCCTTATTTCATGAGAAACAGACGATTATCGAGGGGTGTTTATTTGGGGTGGATATTAACCCTAATTCCGTGACGATTTGTCACTTGCGGTTATGGATTGAGCTTTTAAAGAATGCTTATTATCGAGAAGATGGCAATTTGGAAACTTTGCCAAATATTGATATTAATATCAAGTGTGGTAATTCTTTGATTAGTCGCTTTGCTTTGGATGTGGATGTTAAACAGGTTTTACAGAAGCAGAAGTTTAGTATTGAGGAATATCGCAATGCGGTACAGACTTATCGCAATGCAGAAACTAAGGGACAAAAGCGGCAGATGGAAACGCTGATTGCTAAGATTAAGGCTGGTTTTAGTGCTAATTTATTAATTGGTGATCCTAAGAAGGTGAAGTTACGTCAATTACAAGGGGAGCTTTATAATCTGGAAAATCAGGGTTTATTGTTTGAGGAGACTAAGACGGAGCAAAAAGCGCGGGAGAAAAAAGTTACTAAGTTAAATAATGAGATTGATAAGCTAACTGCTGAAATTGCAGATATTGAAAGCGGTAGGCTGTATGATAATGCTTTGGAATGGCGGTTTGAGTTTCCCGAAGTGTTGAATGATGATGGTGATTTTGTTGGGTTTGATGTGGTGATTGGGAATCCTCCTTATATTTCAATACAAGATTTAAAAAAATCTAATTCTTTGGTTTGTGATTATTATTCTAAAAATTATCAAACAGCAAAAAAAGGTAACTTTGATATTTATCTTCCTTTCGTTGAAAAATCATTAAGCTTGTTAAATTCGCACGGTATAGTTGATTTTATAATGCCTTCTCTTTGGATTTATAACGAGTATGGAAAACCACTAAGAAGCTTAATGATTAAATCTCATTATTTATTAAGATTTCTAGATTTTGGCTCTACCCAAGTTTTTATTGATGCAACTATTTATACTGCTTGTCAACAATTTAGTAAAGAACCTAGACCTTTTTTTAGATATTTAAAAACAGAAGCTGGTAACTTTGAGACTGAAGGATTTTCGGAAATTTATTTTTCTAGCTTAAATGAAAATAATTGGAGTTTGGGAAAAGAACATATTTTGTTAATCAAAGAAAAGCTTGAGTTAAATTCAAAACCTTTAGGTGAAATAGCGCAAATTTTTGTTGGGATTCAAACAAGTGCAGACAATATTTATCATTTACAAAAAATTTCGCAAGGAATATATTTTTCAAAAATACTAGATAAAGAAGTTGAAATTGAAGACTCTATCATGAAACCACTAATTTCAGGAACAGATGCCAAACGGTATAAAATTCCAAATACAAATAAATATTTGCTTTATCCTTATGAAGCGCATGATACTTTTGCTTTGTTTGACATTAACTTGTTGAGAAATAAATATCCAAAAGCTTTTAGATATTTAAAAGATAATGAAGCTATTTTAAGAAGTCGAGAAAAAAATAAATTTAATAATGATTATTGGTATCAATTTGGAAGGAACCAAAATATTGATAAGCAACATTACTCTAAAATAGGAGTTGCTCAAACTGTCTCTGATTTACAATGTTTTCTTGATGAAAAAGGAAATTTTTTCTTAAATAACGTTCGAGTTAATGGAATTAAACCTATCAATGAAAATGAAGTAGATATAAAATATTTATTGGGTATTTTAAACTCTAAAGTTGCAAATTTTTATTTTAAGTTAGTTGGCAAGCCAAAAGATAATGGTTTTTTTGAAGCGAATAAACAATTTATTTCGCCAATTCCCATTAAAATTGTAGATCACAAATATCAAATAAAAATTAAATTATTGGTTGACAAAATTCTCACCGCAAAAAAAGACGATCCTACTGCTGACACAAGCGAATTAGAAAAGCAGATTGATCACTTAGTTTACAAACTCTATCAACTCACCTATAATGAAGTAAAAATCATTGATCCAGAATTTGCACTAACAGAACAAGAATATCTGGAATTACCCTAATTTATTCTCCGTTTTGCCTTTTGCCTCGTCTGGCCCAAGCAATTTAAATGCTTGACAGCTTAATTTCCGGCCAACTAGCTACCACCGAGGCCAATTTATCCAAATCTCGACGATCTTCGATAAAGGGAAAAACACCTAAAACTGGACAATTAGTCAAGGATTGAATTAAATCGATCGGTGTTAACTGCTCTATTTCCGTCTCCGTGCGCGGTTCGAGACAATTAAGGATAATTCCGCCCAAATTCACCTTTTTCTGCTCTGCTAGGGCAATATTAGCCACCGTTTGGGAAATTGCTCCCAATTTCACCGGCACCACTAAAAGAGTTTTTAACCGCCATTGAGCCGCTAAATCCGCCACAGTTAGCTCGTGGGTGACAGGACAACCTAAACCCCCTAAACCCTCAATTAAAACCAAATCTTGGCTTTTTTGTAGGTTCAGCAGAGCTTGCCACACTGTCCCTAAAGGAATATCTCGACCTTCCAAATCAGCAGCCACAGGAGGCGCTAAGGGTGCTTGATATTGCAGCGGTGTGATCATTTCTAATTGACCCTGAAATAAACCCTCATACCATTCTCGATCGCCTTGACCAGTCTGCATTAATTTCATCAGCCCCAGGGCCTTCGATGGATAGTATTTTTGCCAATAAGCCACTAAAGCAGTGGTGACAACGGTTTTACCCGCATCGGTATCCGTAGCCGTAATCAAAAGACTATTCATAAAACTACCGGGCTAAGTCAAGATCAGGTGAAATCACCAATATTTATCATCTTATCTCCCTTATCCCCACTTCCCCACTTCCCACTTCCCCACCACCCCACTTCCCCCCGCAACGCGCACGCAGTGACCACCCCACTTCCCCACTTCCCCACTTCCCCAGATATTGCATGGGTAAGATGCAAAAAGAAAAAAAACTGCGGCCAAAAAGGTGAGATGGAATACACTAAAAGTATAAGGTTATCAATTTTGCTATTTTTCCAGTTGCATCCTAGGCAACAGAATTGCAATTATCCCTCTAGTTAGAAATTGGACGGTTTGCCCTGTGGTTTCATCACTTCCCAAGCCCAATGACTCTTTAACAACGGTTCCCCAGCGTTGTTCTGGTGCTTATGCCTTGATGGACAGTCTCAAACGTCATGGTGTTAAGCACATCTTCGGTTATCCCGGTGGTGCGATCCTACCCATCTATGACGAACTCTACCGCTTTGAAGAACGGGGAGAATTACAACATATCTTAGTGCGCCACGAACAAGCGGCCGCCCATGCCGCCGATGCCTACGCTAGGGCCACCGGCAAAGTGGGAGTCTGTTTCGGTACTTCCGGCCCCGGGGCGACCAATTTGGTGACAGGCATCGCTAACGCACACATGGACTCCATCCCGATGGTGATTATCACCGGTCAGGTGAGTAGGGCGGCCATCGGTTCCGATGCTTTCCAAGAAACCGATATCTATGGTATTACTCTCCCGATTGTTAAACATTCCTATGTGGCGAGAAATGCCCGCGAAGTAGCGAGAATCGTCGCTGAAGCCTTCCATATCGCCAGTACAGGACGACCGGGACCGGTTTTAGTCGATATTCCCAAAGATGTCGGTTTAGAACCATGCGATTATATCCCCGTCGAACCGGGAGATGTGAAACTAACCGGTTATCGTCCCACGGTTAAGGGCAATCGCCGTCAAATCGAGGCCGCTTTACACCTCTTGGAAACCGCCGAAAAACCTTTACTGTACGTTGGTGGAGGTGCGATCGCAGCGAATGCCCACGCCCAAATTGCCGAGTTTGCCGAGCGTTTTCAGTTACCCGTCACCACCACGTTAATGGGTATCGGTGCTTTTGATGAACATCATCCCCTCTCAGTGGGAATGTTAGGAATGCACGGCACTGCCTACGCTAATTTTGCCGTGACCGAGTGTGATTTATTAATTGCCGTCGGCGCTCGTTTTGATGACCGAGTAACCGGGAAATTGGACGAATTCGCCTCGAAAGCTAAGGTAATCCATGTGGATATAGACCCCGCGGAAGTGGGCAAAAATCGCGCCCCTGACGTGCCGATTGTCGGGGATGTGCGGGTAGTTTTAGAACAAATACTCCAAAAAGCCAGAGAATTTGATTATCCCACTAATTCCGATCGCACCCAAGCTTGGTTAGCCAAGATTGAGCGCTGGCGACAAGATTATCCCCTGCAAGTACCTCGACCGGAAGGCAGACTTTCCCCCCAAGAAGTGATCGTTGAGGTGGGTCGTCAAGCACCCCACGCCTACTATACCACCGATGTGGGCCAGCATCAGATGTGGGCGGCCCAATTCCTCAAAAATGGACCCCGACGTTGGATTTCCAGCGCGGGATTGGGGACGATGGGTTTTGGTTTACCCGCTGCTATGGGGGCCAAGGTGGCCATTCCCGATGAGGAGGTCATTTGTATTAGTGGTGATTCCAGTTTCCAAATGAATCTACAGGAATTAGGCACCCTAAGTCAATTTAATATTCATGCCAAGACGATTATTATTAATAATGGTTGGCAGGGTATGGTACGTCAATGGCAAGAAGCTTTCTATGGGCAACGTTATTCTAATTCCAATATGGAAGTGGGAATGCCAGATGTGGAACTGTTAGCCCAAGCTTACGGCATTAAAGGCATTACTATTCGCCATCGAGAGGAATTAGCCGCAAAAATTGCCGAAATGTTGGCCCATGAAGGTCCAGTTTTGGTCAATGCGATCGTGACTAAAGACGAAAATTGTTATCCCATGGTCGCCCCCGGCCAAAGTAATGCCCGTATGATTGGTTTACCGAAAATTGTCACCAAGGGTTGTGAAATGCTCGATTGTCCCAGTTGTGGCGCGGTTAACAGTTGGAATAATAAATTCTGTCCTGAATGTGGGGCGAAATTGTAGCCGAAAATTGTTAATTAATTAACCAGCCTCCGTTATACTTAACGGAGGTTTTTGGCTTTTTCTCTACTATTTAAACATCATAGAAATTGTCAAACAGAAGCAATGGCAGCCCTAGAAGAAGCTTTAGAAAAAGAAGCGCAAAACTCGATCGCCACCGTGATTAAATTAGCAATATCTCAGTGACAACGGCAAGAGGCTGACATCAACACCATTGACGACAATGAGAAGGACAACCTAAAATCTTTTCGCTAATTTTGCCATAGACTGCACCCTTTGCTTCTAGAATGGGCTATTGCGGCTAGACCCGAATATTGGTCTAGCATTTGCCCGTAGACTGAAAAAAGCACGTTATAAAGATTATGGCCAAAGTTCTGGTATCCGATTCGATCGATCCGGTAGGAGTAGAAATTCTGTCACAGGTTGCCCAAGTGGACGTGAAAACAGGACTATCCGCCGGGGAAATCATTCAAATTATCCCCGAATACGACGCACTGATGCTCCGTTCCAGTACCCGCGTCACCAAAGAAATCGTCGAAGCGGGCAGCAAACTGCAAATTATCGGCCGCGCAGGGGTAGGAGTCGATAATATCGATGTTCCCGCCGCTACTCGTCAGGGTATTATTGTCGTTAACTCTCCCGAAGGTAACACGATCGCCGCTGCCGAACACGCCTTGGCCATGATGTTATCCCTCTCCCGTCATATTCCTGATGCCAATCAGTCGGTAAAAGCGAATAAATGGGAAAGAAATCGCTTTATCGGCACAGAAGTTTATAAAAAGAACCTAGGAGTCGTTGGTTTAGGTAAAATTGGCTCCCACGTCGCCGCCGTTGCCAGATCCCTAGGCATGAAAATTCTCGCCTACGATCCCTTTATTTCCAAAGAACGCGCCGATCAACTCGGTTGCACCCTGGTGGATCTGGAACTACTCTTTGCCGAGTCCGATTTTATCACCCTCCACGTCCCGAAAACTCCCGAAACCCAGCATCTCATCGGTCGGGAAACCCTCGCAAAGATGAAACCCACAGTCCGCATCATTAACTGTTCCAGAGGCGGCATTATCGACGAGTTGGCTTTAATTGAAGCCCTCGAATCCGGTAGAATCGCTGGGGCAGCCTTGGACGTATTTGAACAGGAACCTTTAGGCGAATCTAGATTAAGAGAATTATCTAACGTCATCCTCACTCCCCACCTAGGCGCATCGACTACGGAAGCACAGGTTAATGTGGCTATTGATGTGGCCGAACAAATTCGCGATGTCCTCCTCGGTTTGCCAGCGCGTTCGGCCGTTAATATCCCCGGACTAACTCCTGATGTTATGGAAAAACTGCGCCCTTACCTGCAATTAGCGGAAACTATGGGGAATCTCGTCAGTCAGTTGGCAGGAGGTCGCTGTGACTCGTTAAATGTCCGTTTACAGGGAGAATTGGCCACTAAAGACAGTCAACCTCTGGTGGTAGCGGCAATTAAGGGTTTACTTTCCCAAGCCCTCCGGGAACGGGTAAACTATGTTAACGCGGCGATCGAAGCTAAGGAACGCGGTATCCGGGTAATCGAAACCCGGGATGCTTCCACCCGCGACTATTCGGGATCGATTCATTTGGAAGCTAATGGTTCTATGGGGACACATTCCGTTACCGGAGCGCTGTTAAGTACGGGAGAAATCCGCATTACTGACCTCGATGAGTTCCCAATTAACGTGCCACCGAGTAATCATATGTTATTCACCCTTCACCAAGATATGCCCGGTATTATCGGCAAAATTGGCGCACTTTTAGGCAGTTTTAATGTCAACATCGCCAGTATGCAGGTAGGACGCAAAATTATTCGCGGTGACGCAGTTATGGCCCTGAGTCTCGATGATCCTTTACCAGAAGGTCTTCTCTCGGAAATTACTAAAGTCCCCGGTATCCGTGATGCTTACACGGTAAAACTCTAGATTAAATCAGTTATCAGTAAACAGTAAACAGTAAACAGTAATAAGTGAAAAGAAAGCTCCGAACTTGCCACTTAATACTGTTGACTGAAAACTCAAATCTGATAACTGATCCCTAATCACGGATAACTGAATATATGTCTAATAGTTGGTGGGAAATTACGGTTTTGTGCGAACCTAGTCTCGAAGAAACGGTTTTCTGGAGACTGGAAAATTTTGGCTGTTCGGGAACGGCCACGGCTAAAAAACAATCCTCTTTAGAGATTAAGGCCTATATACCAGAAATTAAAGCGCAATTGCCCGATTTAGAGGCACTAAGCCTCTGGTTAAAGCAGGATGCTTTGATTTTAGGTTTTCCCGAACCTGTCACCAATTGGCAGTTAATAGACGAGGAAGACTGGGCCAGCAGTTGGAAACAACATTGGCAAATTAGCGAGATCGGCGATCGCTTTTTGATCTGTCCTGCTTGGTTAAATCTCCCCGAAAATAACCAGAGATTGGTGATTAAAATTGACCCCGGTTCCGCTTTTGGCACGGGAACGCACCCCACCACCCAATTATGTCTAGAATCCCTAGAAATGCGTTTAAGTAGCAATCCAGAGAATAAAATTATCGCTGATATCGGTTGTGGTTCTGGCATACTGGCGATCGGAGCGATTTTATTAGGAGCCAAAAAAGTTTATGCTGTTGATACAGATCCGCTGGCGGTGAACGCGACGCACAGTAATCGCCATCTCAACCGAATTAACCCCGAAAATTTAGCTATTAATCAGGGTAGTGTCGAGGAGTTATTAGAATTAATTCCCGATGGTGTCGATGGCATCGTTTGTAATATTTTAGCCGAGACAATTATCGCTTTAATGCCCGAAATCACCCGTCTGGCAAAACCCACCACTTGGGGAATTTTAAGCGGCATCCTCGTCACCCAAGCACAAGCAGTTACAGATATTTTAGAACCCCAAGGCTGGACAGTGGCTGCTCTGTGGAAACGTCAAGAATGGTGTTGTCTGCAAATTCGTCGCACTGTGGACTAATAGACATCTCCAATAATCAAGATTTTAGCCCAGTAGATCAGGCTTCTAGCCTGATTTCTGGAGATGTCTCCTGAATACTGACTCCTGATGTCTGAACGAGTACGGAGGGAGTCGAACCCCCGACACCCAGGACCGGAACCTGGTGCTCTATCCTCTGAGCTACGTACCCACAATAAAATACTATTATATTATACCACTAGCCGATGCAGTAGATCAGAAATTCCTATGACTAGCGATCGCCCTTTAAAACTACTGATCAGTAACGATGACGGCATTTCCGCCCTAGGAGTCCGCACCCTCGCTAACACCCTCGCTACTGCGGGCCATCAAGTCACCGTAGTTTGTCCCGACGGCGAGCGCTCTGCTACCGGTCATGGCTTAACCTTACACCATCCCATCCGGGCCGAACAGGTGGAAGGAATTTTTCATCCCGATGTGATTGCTTGGTCCTGCTCGGGAACTCCCGCCGATTCGGTGAAATTTGCCCTTAGTGCCGTCCTGAAAGAGCGTCCCGATTTAGTTTTAGCTGGCATTAACCACGGGTCTAATCTCGGCACCGATATCCTCTATTCTGGCACGGTTTCCGCAGCCCTGGAGGGCTTAATCGAGGGTATTCCCAGTATTGCTTTTAGTCTGGCTAGTTTTAAAGCCTGTGATTTCCAACCGGCCGCCGATTTTGCCCTCACTTTAGTCAGGAAAGTTGCCCTTAACCCTTTTCCTATTCCCACTTTACTCAATGTTAACGTCCCGCCGGTTAGTAGTGGCGAAATCAAGGGGGTGAAAATCACTAGGCAAGGATTGCGACGCTACGAAGAAACCTTCGAGAAAAGACTGGATCCTAGGGGTAAAAGTTATTACTGGTTAATTGGGGAAGTAGTCGAAGATATCGAACAACCGGACTATACCCATTTACCCCCAGAAGTGCCTACGGATGTGCGCGCTATTGGCGAGAATTTTATCACCATCACGCCCCTACAATATAATTTAACTGATGTGCAGGGTTTTCAACATTTGCACCGGAATTCTTGGTTTGATTGAGGATCATCGAAAATTTTGGGTCTGAAACCCCGTCGTTCTACGACGGCTTTACCGTTAAATATTAGCGCATTTACACGATATATGCTAAAATGT
>MTBT01000097.1 GCA_002282935.1 Microcystis sp. LSC13-02
TTTGGCAATTATCGTAAAACCGAGTAATTGCCCGCAAGGTTCTTTCTACAGCAGTCTGGCAAGCATGGGAGTTTAAATCATCAACAAATTTAAACTCTTTTCTTAATGCTGTGTTGTACCGAAATAACTCGGTTTTGCCAACACCCCGATTATCCATCCAATAACGCAGAACTTTATTGCGAACAAATTGGGTTGTTCGTATTGCCTCATTAATGGCTTCTATCTGATTAGGTTTTGGCTTAACTTTGTATTCTAGTACAAACATTTTGACAATGCTTGACTGAGTATCAATATTTTAGCACAAAGGAAATAAAATGGAAACTTAATATTTTAAAAGCCGCCCGACCCTGCGCGGGCATGGCGGGGCTTGTACCCAAATTTTCGGTCACACCGAAGGCTGAGGCTGATAGCTTGACCCTATAATAATTAGAAATATGTAACTCGATCAACTGACTTTATGAACTTGCCTCTCGATGTTCCCACGGCGATTAATCAACGTCGTTCTATTAAAACTTTTACCACCGATCCGATCGCCCCAGAACTGCTAAAAACCCTAGTAGAATTAACCGTTGCCGCACCTAGTAGTTTCAACATCCAAGATTGGCGAATTATTCTAGTACAAGATCCGGCACAAAAGGCCGCTTTAGCCGAGGCCGCTTGGGGACAAAAGCAAATTATCCAAGCGCCGGTTACTTTTGTTTTCGCTGCCGATGCTGCCGCAGGAGGAGGAGATCTAACCCCCATCTATGAACAGGCTCTCAGTACGGGTGCTTGGAACGAAGGCACGGTAAAATATTTTAAACAGGCAATACCCGGATTTCAAAAGGATTTAGGCGAAAAAACCCGGGAATACGCGATTAAGGATGCCATGATCGCCGCTACTCATCTGGTTTTGGCTGCTGAAAGTCTCGGTTTATCTAGTTGTTTTCTCAACGGTTGGATCGAGGACAAGGTAAAAGCTGTGATCGGTGCTGCCGATCATCCCCATCTAGCGATCGCTGTTGTCGTTCCCATCGGTTACGCGGCGGAACCGCGGCTTAATCCGGGGCGTTTACCCTTAGATTACAATGTTTTTGTGAATCGCCTGGGTAATCCCTATCAAATCTAAACTTTAGCGATGACTTTCTCTCCCTCAGCTTGGTTAACGCCCTTTTTTAACACTCCCCTTTGGCGCGCTGGGGGAGTTTCCATCACTCTTGGTTGGATTATTAGTATTCTTGTACTGTTTGTTCTTGTCACCTGTCTGACGATCGCTTTTAAAAGTTTACTAAAAAATCGTCTGCTGAAAAGTATCGGTTTTGATGAAGGTAATCGAGAAGCGATCGCAACTCTGGCTAGTTTTGCTTTTGGGGCTTTTGGTTATATTATCGCCCTACAATTGACTGGATTCAATCTCGCTTCGATCGCTGTTTTAGCCGGTGGTTTGGGGGTGGGTATCGGTTTCGGTTTGCAGGAGTTAACCAAAAATCTCACCAGTGGTTTAACTTTGTTGGTGGAACGCAAGTTAAAAGTGGGCGATTTTATCGAATTTGAGCAAACAAAGGGTTATATCCGGGAAATATCGATTCGTTCCACCACCATTCGCACTGTTGATGGTGCAGAGTTAATCGTTCCTAACACAATCTTAACTAGCAATCGCGTCCAGAATTGGCATTATCCCGACTCGCGCATTCGAGTCATTGTGCCGGTGGGAGTTGCCTACGGTACAGATCCTTTGATAGTGACGGAAATTCTGCTGCAATCAGCCTATATGTCGGTAGAAATTGCCTTTAATCCGCTTCCCAAGGTGATTTTTAACGGTTTTGGTGATAGTGCTTTAAATTTTGAGTTGTGGGTATGGGTGGAAAAAGTCGAACAGGCCGTTTTTCTGAGAAGTTCCCTACACTTCATTATCGAGCATAATCTGCGTCATCGGGGCATAACGATTCCTTTTCCCCAGCGAGAGTTATGGTTGCATAATACCGACAGTTTTGAGGCAGTTAAGGAACAGGATCAGGAGATAGTTAAACCTTCAAAACCGCTATCGTTAAAAGAAATGTTATTGGAGGTGAGTTACTTTAAACATTTTAACGATCTGCAATTGCGTGTATTAATTGAAATGGGTTGTCGTAAACATCTCCAGGACGGGGATATTTTAATTAGACAGGGAGAAAGAACTAATTATTTCTGTATTGTTTTGCAGGGACAAATGGATGCTTTTTATGAAAACGATAAAATCAGTCGTAAAATTTTTACTTTTAATAAAGGTCAATATTTTGGGGAATTACCGTTAATGTTAGAGGTTCCCTATCCCACCACTATGCAAGCAGTGGGGGAAACCTTGTTATTTTTGCTCGATCGTCAGGGGTTTCAGCATCTTATCACTACTTATCCGGCTCTAGCGGAGGAATTCACTCAGGCACTCACCCAACGTCAAGAGGAATTGGGCGAATGTCAGCAGAAATTGCGAGAAATGGGGCTTTTAGACTCGGAAGACCTGAAAAATCCCGTCTCTTGGCTGCGACAACGGTTAAAGAGCTTTTTTGCGACTTAAAAGGGAATGACAACAGATTTACAGCCTTTTTTCTCTCTCAGTTATCTTAATGATGAGGTACGAAGCTGAGAATAGGGAGTCGCTACCTGCGGACAACTGATAAGATATCCCTGTTGTTTTCAGGGATGAGAAGATGTGGACCTCCAAACCCCCTCGTACTCCCAGTCAAACCAAAATTTAAGTTATACTTCATCTATTTTAGCTTTTAATAGCAGGCTATGGAAAAATCCTAAAATCTGAAAGAATAACCGATTTTTAACTTTAATTGACTTTGATCATGGCCATTAGTAGCAATATCCCCCTCGATACCCCAATCGATCCCACCTTGGCGATGAATTTGCTGACGAATTCCCATACCAGTGCGAATTAAAACGCCACCATTACTATTATCGCTGGTAATTACGCCCAATTCTGCTAAAAAAGTTTGATCGAAGCGTTTCGGATAACCAATCGGTCGCGAATAACCGAGAATTGCAGCGGGTAAAAAAGATCGATCGCCGTTATCGGGGTCAGTTTTTATGTTTAAATCGAGATTAAGATGCAAGCGATGGAATTGACCAACAGTTTTACTGGCAATTCCCCGCAGACGAAAATCTAATCCCCTAGCATTATTTCCCGTCGGTAATCCTAAATCGGTACGAATGGCAAAAGCGGGAACATTATCGTATTCACGATTGAAATTATAGAAAAAACCTACAGATAAATTTCCCACATCAAAATCCGTATCATCACTATTAACTCGACCTCCCACCTGCGGATCGATGCCGATAATAATATGACCATTGCGAATAATACCGTTGAGGTATTCAATATCAAACTCACCCCCAAGATTACTATTTTCAGGAAAGACTAGACTTCCTCCAAATTCTATCGATTGTTCCCCAAAACCAATACTTTCAGCATCATCAAAAGAAAGGGGACGACCAGAATCAAGATTATTATGATCGTTGGCAAAAACTGGATTAGTTAAACTGGCAACTAAACCCAGAGCAATTAATAAAAATCTTCTCATTTTTTCATTTCCTCTTGATCATTGCTGTCGCCAGGTTTTTTATCCGTATTAGGAGGGTTTTCTGGAGAGTAATTTTCGTGGTTATGGTGTTGGTAATCTCCCCCCTCATGTCCCTGAGAATTATCAGGTTTTTTCTCAGAATTATGAGGATTTTCGTGATTATGATCTTCGTGAGAAATATCTGCTGGCATTAATCCCATCCCCGGAATTCCTGACTCAAAACGATGATCGTGTAGTCCTTCACCACCATAATTTTTTCCTGCTTCCATTCCTTGGTGATTAGCAGCCATTACTAACCAAATAGCGCGGGTAATTTGTTCGTCTTTTTGTTGGGTAGTTAGCCAATCTGATGCCAGAATATCATTAACCATATCGTGCAACATATGCAGGTTATCGAAGGTGTTAGATATTTCGGAAAAACGTCGGGCAAACTTGGGACTAAGTTCGGCAAACATCGGCATAAAAGCTCGATCAGTGCGATACAATTCCTGACTATGGTATTGTTTTCCTACCTGTTTATAAGCTTGTTTTTGTTCTTCTAGCGTCTTCTCATAGAGCAAGTCATACATTGTTCCTTGTAACCAATGGTAGCCCCAAAATAAGCCATTAACTTTCGGATATTTCTGGCGAAAAGCTTTAGAATAAGGCTGGGAATCCAGATAACCCATATTCATCGGTAATCCGCTAATAGCATAGGGAACTTTTGTCAAGTAAAATTGATATAATTTTTCAATTTCTGCTTCTTTTTCCTTGTTAGTTAATTTGCTACTGGCTAAAACATCAACGGTTTGAGCATGGAAAATATGCGCCCACTCGAAAACCTGTTCTAAAACACCGTATTTTCTGCCAAAAGTTGGGGAAATATTACCCTCGTCGGGCATAAATTTAGGCGGATTTTTTAAAACCAAATTAATTTTTTGGTATGTCTTAGTTTCTAAATCTTTCGCTTTTCCCGTTACGATATCTTCGTAAGCAAAGGCATGACCAACAGCGATCGCATTCAAGTCTAAAGCTAAATCTCTGACATTATAAATTGCATTGTTATAAACCCCTCTTTGGGGATAAATATGATTACGTTGCTTGTTATACATCCAAGCTGGTATATTGTCAGGAATTGCTTGTAAAGTCTGAGTTTGAGGTGAATCAAGATGTAAATGTTGAGCAATTACAGGAGTAGAAATCAGTGCTACAGTTACCAATAGAATCAACTTTTTCATGATAGTTAAACCTTGAGATTAGGGCAAATAAATTGATCGTCTTTTACAGGTGTATCCGTCCATACTTGCAGGGTTTCGGTTAATTGTTGACGCAATAAAAGCAATTGTTCCACTTGTTGATCGATCTCAGCAATATGTTTAATTAATTTTTCCTGAATATCTCCACAGGGTAACTCACCATGGTCATGAATTACTAAACATTCGCGGATCTCTTGCAGACTTAAACCCAAAGATTGCAATCTTTTGACAAACAGCAAGCGATGGACAGTATCGGGAGTAAATAGGCGAAATTGTCCCTCTGTCCTCTCAGGGGACTGAATTAGTCCTAATTCCTCGTAATAACGAATCGTTTTAATCGAAACACCACTTTCTCGGGAAAGTTGACCGATTTTGAGCATTATTTTTGCTCCTTAATCCTATCGTTTCCCCATGATAAAATCTCCCCTTGACTGGAGAATCAAGGGGGGAAAAGAAATATTTTTTTAACTGACTTTACACTCAACCCCAAAACCGACCAAGAGAACTTTTTCCAAGGGTTCCCCCTCCTTGGGACGTTGATAGTTAATAATTTTGCGAATTCGCAGGTCTGGATTGATTAAAGTAATTGAATCCACGGAAACACTGCGAGTATAATTGGTGGTCATTAATAACTCTCTGGTGGTGGAATCAAAGCGAAAAGCGGAGATAATTGGTCTTGCTTCTTCGTAGGCGCGATCACGAAGATAATCCCCTTCTAAATAACCGTTATTTTCTGCTTTAACCACAAATAAAAGATTAAGATTTTGTTGCACTTCTTCTCCTTTTTCCGAGATGGTATAGAAACCTAAATTAAACCCGGGTATAGTTTCTAAATCGGCAATATCGGGATAGTTATTATCTGTCAGAACTTTCTGTTTAATCTCCCTAGTGAGGGGTTGAATGAGGAATTCAGTACGGGAACGTTCCACTTCTTGATCAGCTAGATAATGATAGGTTCTTTCCGTTTGCCAACTACCGACACAATAGGCAAAAAATTGCTGAAAAACTTCGGTATTCATAGACTTAATTCTCCTCTTGTCAGTATTTTAATTTTGAGTTATTTTATCAGTAACTTGTTCCCTATTTTCAAAACCATAACAATCTCGAACAAGATAAAGTGGCCGGCCCTTTACTTCTTCATAAACCCTGCCAATATATTCGCCAATAATACCAAGAGTCAGTAATTGAATTCCTCCTAAAAATAGGACAGCAACCATCAGAGAAGCGTATCCGGGTACGTCGATTCCTAAAATAATAGTTCTGAGCATTAAAAAACTAGCATAAACAAGACTAACAAGTGCAATGATAAATCCTACATAGGTCCAGACTTTCAGAGGCAAAAAACTAAAAGAGGTAATACCATCGATGGCAAAATTCCATAATTTCCAGTAATTCCATTTAGTTTGTCCTTGATACCGTGGTTCTCGATCGAATAAAATTGATGTCTGTTTATATCCCACCCAAGCAAATATTCCTTTCATAAATCTTTGACGTTCGGGCATTTTTTTAATTGATTCTACCACTCGGCGATCGATTAAGCGAAAATCTCCCGTATTAGGGGGAATAGGAACCCGACTTAATTTATTAATGACTTGATAGAAACCCCCAGCGGTGAAACGTTTCAAGCAACTTTCGCCAATTCTAACCCGACGGGACGCATAAACCACATCATAACCCTCGTGCCATTTTTCGATCATTTCGGCAATTAATTCGGGGGGATCTTGTAAATCAGCATCAATAGGAATTACTGCCATCCCTTGACTGTAATCAATTCCTGCTGACATGGCAATATCTTTACCAAAATTACGGGATAAATTAACCACTTTAATTTGTGGATAACGTTGATGATATTCCACGAGATTTTTGAGAGTATTATCACGACTACCATCATTGACGCAAATGACCTCATAACTGGTATTTAGTGCCTCTAAAACTGCTAAAAGTCGGCTAAAGAGAACATCGATATTTTCCTCTTCGTTATAGAGAGGAACAACAACAGATATTTTCACTGTTATTTGATTTGATAGCATATTAATTTACAAAAAATTAGAGAAATTGTCTAACAAATATCAGCAGTCAAAACTTGTTCGTACTTAGCGGCTGCTTGCTGCCAAGTATAATTATCTTCGATTAACTTGCGAGCGTTTCTAGATAATTTTTCTCGCAACTCTGCCGATTCAAAAAGACTACTAATCGCCGTACAATATTCCTCAATACTATTAGCCCTTAAGGCTGCTAAAGGAACATTATTTCCTTCCACTGTTAACCCTTCTAAACCTCGATCGCTGGCCACCACAGGCACCCCTGCGGCCATAGATTCTAGGGTTTTAAACTTCATTCCAAAACCCGTTCTTAGGGGAATAACTGCCACAGTTGCCTGATGAAGATAGGTGGTCATTGATGGTACTCGTCCCGTCACAATCACTCCTTTTAACTTAGTTAATTCTTGCACTTCTAGGGATGGATTAGCACCGACTAGAGTTAAAGTAGTATCGGGGTAAGTAATTTGAATACGAGGTAAAATTTCCCTAGCTAAAAAACAGGACGCATCGATATTAACCCAATAATCTAACCCACCGATAAAAACTAAATTATGTCCAGCAGGAGCCTCGGTACGATAGGGAAATAAATCTAAATCGACTGCATTAGGAATTAAATAAATCTCTTTCTTGGGAGCGAATTCTCGCATTTGTTTTTGATCATCATCGGTGGTGACGACAATTTTTGAGAATTTCTGCACAGTTTTTTGTTCGTAGCGACGCAGGAGAGGAAGGTAGAGACGATCCCGTAATTTTTGACTAGAAACCCCAATTTCTAATTGACTTTTGCTGGTTTGATAGAGGGAACTATGCACATCAATTACTGTCCTAATTTGCCGTTGCCATTCGGAACGAATATAAATTTCATTAACGCTATGTTCACTGGTAATGACTGAGAATTTTTGACTCTTAACTGCCCTATCTATCCAGTTCTGCATCTCTTGAGAATAGCCAAAAAGTACATTGGGAGGGGTTCCCGTTTTCAGGAATTGAGCTAATCTTTGCAGTTTAGCAATTATTCCAGTTTTGGCATCTTGAGGACGGGGAAAAACTACCAATTCACTAACAAAGTTACCTAACTTTTCTACCTCCTCATCGCTGACATCAGCAGTACGCTGAACCATGAGAGTAATATCATGATTTTTGCTGAGATACTTGAGTAAATTAAAAGTTCTGCCCTGAGTTCCTCCTTTGCTGGGTGGATAGGGAAAGGTGGAACTAATCATTAAGATATTCATGGCTATTTCTCTAAACGATTTTCTACCATCATGCGGACAATATCAGTCATTTTGTATTGTGCTTGCCAACCTAATTTTTCCTTAGCTTTGTTGGGATTGCCGCGACTAATGGCTAAATCTGTTGGTCTTAATAAACTTCGATCGGAAATTACATGATCTTGCCAATTTAAGCCAACAGTAGCAAAAGCTGTGGCGACAAAATCCTCCAGTTTTGAACTTTCTCCCGTGGCAATCACGTAATCATCGGGTTGCTCCTGTTGCAGCATTAAATACATCGCTTCAACGTACTCCGGAGCCCAACCCCAATCCCTTTGAATATCCATATTTCCTAAGTGTAAAGTCTCGGGACTTCCTTGGGCAATTCTAGCCACGGCAGCGATAATTTTTTGGGTAACAAAGCGCTCGGGACGCAGAGGAGATTCATGATTGAAAAGTATGCCTGAACAGGCAAAAATTCCGTAGGCTTCTCGATAATTAGCCACTTCCCAAAAAGCCGCCGATTTGGCCACAGCGTAGGGACTGCGAGGACGAAAAGGGGTATTTTCGTCGGCAGAATTATCGCCGATATCCCCGAAACATTCACTCGATCCTGCATTATATAATTTAATTTTTGCTCCGGTAAATCGAATTGCTTCTAAGAGATTTAAGGTTCCCGTGGCAATACTTTCTAAGGTTTCCACTGGCTGCTCGAAGGATAAACCCACAGAACTTTGTCCAGCCAAATTATAGACCTCATCGGGCTGAATTTTAATTAAGACTTGTAGGACACTGCGAAAGTCGTTCAGTGCCATTGATTCTAGTTTTACCTGTTCCTTGATTCCCAAACGTTTTAGGTTACTAAAAGAGGACATTTGGGCATCCCGGGAGGTGCCACAAACTGTATAGCCGGCTTTTAACAGTAATTCGGCTAGGTAGGCTCCATCCTGCCCCGATATACCACAAATTAACGCTTTTTTACTCATTTATTTACAATAATTTACTTTTGAGGGTTTAACATCGCCTTGGCGGCCTCGCTTAAATAACCGATTTGTCCGTAGGCATAGAGAAGATTATCAAAGCTTTTAGCGGGATCATTGATAAATTTGACATATTTAACCAATCCTCTCACCAAACGCTCACCTCCTCGCCTAAATTGAGCCAATCCCGTCCTTCCTGCCACTTCTTCCCGGTAGTGTTCGCTGATGCCTTGCCACCAACTACGACGCATAAACCATTGACGATTGATTCTTTCCGGGGCCACATTGTGTTCCACCAATGCGGTGGGAAAATAGCCCACTTGCCATCCCTGGGCGAGTGCCAGTTCTGTCGTGTATAATTCCTCGTTAGAGAGAAGTTTTTTCCCAATTCTTCCCAAATTAGGGTCAAAACCGCCAATTTTATCCAAGAAATCCCGCCGAATTGAGTAATTAACCCCTCGCGGAGTTAAATTCGCCTGGCTAATGTATACCACATTGTCGCCCAAATCGAAAGCCCCTAAACCCCCTGCTAACTCATCGGATAACCAATTGGGTTGACTGTAGCCTTGCGGCCAAATAAGAGTGACTTTTCCCCCCGCTACTGCCAGTTTTTCGTTATTTTCGTAGGCATTTAACAGAATTTCTAACCATTGAGGACTAGCGATCGCATCGTCATCCAAATAGGCTAAAATCGGCGCTCTAGTTTCCTTCGCCCCGCGATTTCTGGCGGTAGATAGCCCTAAAATAGGTTCGTAAACGTATTTTAGCCGCCCATCTCCCAGACGCGACTGGGCCACTTGACGGGTTTTATCGGTGGATGCGTTATCAACCACTAAAATCTCACAATCTGGACAGGTTTGCGCTAAAAGACTATCGATCGCTCCTGCTAGGTAGTGATCGCGGTTGTGGGTACAGATAATCCCTGCTATTTTAGGAGCCATGGCTATCAAGGTTACTCATTCAATAACCTAAAACTTAACATCCCTTTGGAAAAATGTAAAAATACTTTTAAAGCCGTCAGCCGTCAGCTTTTTAGCCATCAGCCTTCAGCCGTTAGCTTTTCTCTCTCGATATCCCGATATCCCTGTTCACTAATAACGAATAACTGATTACTGATTACTGATTACTGATTACTGAAAATATTATGCCGAAAGTAACTGTTTGTATTCCCACCTATAACCGCGCCGATTATCTCACCTATTCGATTAATAGTGTCTTGCGGCAGACTTATGAAGATTTTGAGTTAATTGTTTGTGATGATGGTTCTTCTGATCATACCCCAGAAGTGGTGGCAGCATTTCAGGATTCGAGAATACTTTATCTGCGTCATCCCCAAAATCTTGGTAGAAGTTTAAATATGCGATCGGGTTTTACGGCTGCTCGGGGAGAATATTTTATTAAATTCGATGATGATGATGGACTAACTCCTGAATTTTTAGCGAAAACTGTCCCTATTTTAGATCAAGAAAAAAACGTTGATTTTGTCTGTACCGATCACTGGATTATTGATAAATTTGGACAAAAAGTTGCCTCGGCAACCCAGGAAAATTCAGCGAAATGGGGCAAAGACAGATTACAACAAGGGATTATTACTGATTTAGAGAGACAAACTTTTTCTTATCAAAGTTTACAGGTGGGTTCGACTCTTTTTCGTTATCAATCTTTAGCCGATGTGGATTATATGCGCTCTCAAGCGGATGGTTGTGAAGATTTTGATTTATTAGTGCGTTTAGCTTTAGCGGGAAAACAAGCTTATTTTCTGCCGGAATTATTAATGGAATATCGTTTCCATGGCGGTCAAACTAGCTTAAAACAAGCGGTTCACTTTTTGCAAGCAAAACTGTTTTGTACAGAAGGTTATCACTTTAATGATGTAAAGTTAGAAGAAGAAAGAGTAAAAAAAGCGGCTTTTTTACAGGAATCTTTGGGAATAAAATTAATTGAAAAGGGAGAAACCGAAGCTGGGCGAGTTTTAATAGAAAAAGCCTCGCAATTGTTAGGAAAATCCCGACGAGCTAGACTGGGTTTACTGCTTTCCTATTTACCTCTAAATTTGAGACAACTGGCTTTTCAAGGTTTCCGTCAACTACGCTCCAAAGATTACGCCGAACAGGTAAGAGCCGTCTAAACTATAATTTATAGCAGTTATCTTAATGGTCGGGTAGGAAGTTTTCGTTTTGGGGAGTGGGTCGTCGATACCAAATTAGGTTACACTTCATCTTTGTGACCAACGCTGCCAGTTTTTAAATTTAACTATCTATGGATACTATTCACGTTACGGGAATTCGTGCCTACGGTTATACAGGATATCTGGCCGAAGAACAGGTTTTAGGTCAATGGTTTGAGGTGGATTTATCCCTAGAAGTTGATATCAGCATTGCTGGCAAAAGTGACGCAATTGAAGATACCCTAGATTATCGACAGGCGATCGAAATTGTCAAACACCAGATTGAAACCGGCAAATTTGCCCTAGTGGAAAAATTGGCCACGGTTATCGCTGAGGATATCCTACAACTCGATCGAGTGCGACAGGTAAGAGTACAATTATCGAAACCTGCCGCCCCAATTCCCCATTTCACCGGTAAAATCACCATCGATATTACTAGATATCGTTGAGTTTACGGGTATTATCGACTAAACTTCGCGCAAAAGCGTCAAAACGTTGGGAAAGCTTCTCGTCAAGGATTTTTCCTTCTTCGTTGAAGACTTTCCACGCTTGTCCTAAGCCAATTTGTTCCGGAATTACCCAAGCGTGAACCCAACGGAGAATGATTCTTAAATCATTTAGGGCGTTACTATTGGATTGGCCGCCTAAAACACTGATTAATCCAGCAACCTTTCCCGATAACTCCTCAAAGCTCATTAAATCTAGGGCATTCTTCATCACACCACTGACACTGCCATGATACTCCGGTGTCGCCAAAATTAATCCCGCTGCCGATTTAACCGTTTGCTGCATTTTGGCCACATCGGGATAGTCAGAATAGTCATCTCCCCCATTACAGAAGGGTAAAGAGAGTTTTCTCAGGTCAATTATCTCCGTTTCTACTCCTAACCCCTGTACTCGACTGATAGCAACTTCTAACGCCATCGCACTATAGGATCCGGGGCGTAAACTGCCATTAATACCAACGATTTTGATCATAGAACTTATACAAACTCATAACGACTACATATAAGCTAACAAAAAAAGAGACAATTGGGGAAGCTTAGTTAAAAAAATATGTGGATGGGGCGGAGGGGGCGATCGATCTAAGTTTTAATGAGAGTAGAAAGAAAGATTTATTCCATTTCCCCTCATTGCCATGCCAGAATTTCTCGATTTTCTCAAACATAAATACGCCTATGTGGCTATTGGTGAATTCAAACCGGGGTGTTTTTCCGAGGCCCAAAAACTCTACGAAAAGGCCGTTTCCACCTATTCCACGGGATTCCAAGGGGCTTTTCTGCTGCAAAAACCCGGAACCGACGAAGGAATTGCCGTGATCATCTGGGATAAAATCGATGATATGGAGGCCAATAAAAGCGAAACCCATGAATTATTGCTGAAATCCATGGCTCCTCTGTTTGCAAAACCGCCTGTCACCGATTTTTATGAAGTATGTAGCGAGATAGAAGCTTCCCCCATTTAGAGGTAATGTTTCTTTTCGGTGGCGATTAATTTGGCGGCTAAAACCCCGCCTAGGAAACCAAATAAATGTCCTTGCCAAGAAATCCCCGGACGGGAAGGCAAAACGCCCCAAATTGTGCCACCGTAGAGTAAAAAGACTAGAATTGACAAGAGTATAGAAGGAATATTTCTTTGGAAATAGCCCCGCAGTAATAAAAAACCTAAATAGCCAAAAATCAAGATACTTGCCCCGATATGGATGGAGCCGGGAGTAGCAAATAACCAGACTCCTAACCCCCCCACCAGCATAGTCAACCCAGTCACAATAAAAAAGTCACTGGTTTCCTGTAACATCACCAACCAACCGAGAATCAGGAAAGGAACTGTATTAGCGATAAGATGGGGAAAGTCACCGTGTAGGAAAGGTGCGAAAAGAATACCCCGCAATCCGATGACTTGATGCGGAATAATCCCGAAAATGTCTAAACTGCCCCGAAAAACAAATTGATCTAAAATCTCTAACAGCCAAAAAATCGCCACAAAGGTAGCGAGGATTATTGCTTGGGTTTTTATTTCTTGCCGAGATCCTTGACTCATAAGATTGATGGATGAGCTATTTTTTCCCATTATAGCCCCCCACATCAGTTATCAGTTATCAGTTATCAGTTATCAGGTGTGAGTTTTCAGTTATCAGGTGTGAGAACGTAGGTTGGGTTGACGTATGAAACCCAACGTCTGCATGGGTTACACTACCGCTAACCCATCCTACAAATAATTGTGCCTCCCTACTTAATTAGCTTACTTTTGCCGCGGGACAAAGAGTGGCCAATTGACAGGAAAAACAAGCGGGATTTCTTGCTTTACAAACTGCCCGGCCGTGGTAAATAATACTAATAGAAAAAGTTTCCCAATCCGGTTGAGGTAGTAAAGCCATTAAATCCCGTTCAATTTTCACTGGATCGTTATTAGTAGTTAAACCCAAACGATTACTTAAGCGCTTAACGTGGGTATCTACTGTCACCCCCTCAATAATCCCGTAAGCGTGAGCGAGTACCACATTAGCCGTTTTTCTAGCTACCCCGGGTAAAGTTAATAATTCCTCCATTGTCTTGGGTACTTCCCCCTGAAAATCCTTGAGGATTTTTTGACAAGCACCCTGAATATTTTTAGCTTTATTGCGATAGAATCCCGTGGAACGAATGAGAGTTTCTAACTCCTCTCGCTCGGCAAAAGCTAAGGATTTAGCATCGGGAAAACGAGCGAATAAAGCAGGAGTCACCTTATTTACCCGCTCATCAGTGCATTGTGCCGAGAGAATCACTGCCACCAATAACTGCACGGGAGTTTGATAATTTAAGCTACAGGTTGCCTCTGGATATAATCGCTTTAAGTTGCTTAAAATTTCTAGGGCGCGCAGTTGAGGTTCAGTTTTTTTTCGAGAGTCCATCACTGGAATAAATCCTGAAAAACTGCTAGGTTAGCCGTGTCGCGCACGATTAAGAACACTCCTAATCCTAAGAGTAAAACTAGACCTGTTTGCATGATGTTATCTTGCAGTTTAGTCGGGAGAGGTTTACCTACCAAAGCCTCGATTAATAAAAATACTAATTGACCACCATCAAGAGCAGGTAAAGGCAGAATATTAATTACCGCTAAGTTAATACTAATTAGGGCGGCAAATTGAAAAAGATTACCCGCATCATTACGAGCGATCGCCGCTCCGTATTCGACAATTTTAACCGGTCCTGCTACCTGTTGAACACTGTCTTTGAAGTTACTAACTAACTGCCCAAAACCTTGCACGGTTAATAGGATTAATCGCTGAAATTCCCCCGCACCCAAGCTAAAAGCTTGCCCAAAATTATCGGCTTTCAGGCGAGTTTCTTCACCGTTAGGAGCCAATCTAACCCCAATTTTACCCTGACCATCACTTCCCAATTCAGGAGTAACGATTAAATCGATCGTTTCTGTCGGGCGTTTGATGGTTAATTTTAGGGGTTGAGCGGGGGAAGATTGAATAATGTCACGGAAGTCAATAATGGCATTTTGAGAAGCACCAAGGGGCTGATCATTGATAGCGAGAACGATATCCCCCGCTTGTATTCCCGCTTGTTTAGCGACGGAATTTTCAGCCGTAAAAACTTCAGGAATAATTACCCCTTCTTGATAGTTAATTTGGGGAAAACCCACCGTAGCGACTTGGGTAACAAGCAAAAAATAGGCAAAAATTAAATTAGCAATTACTCCCGCACTAATGACGATAGCTCGATCGAAAACAGGACGATTGCGTAATAAATCAGGGTCGTTATTGGGAATTTGACTATCGGGATCGTCATCGGGAAAACCAACGTAACCCCCTAAAGGAATGGCGCGGAGGGCGTATTCCGTTTCTTTACCTTGATATTTAGCTAAAGCTGGACCAAAACCGATAGAAAAGCGATTAACATGGATAGATTGCCAACGAGCAGCGGCAAAATGACCCAATTCGTGAACGACAATTAATAGGGCAAGTACACCGATCGCTATTAAAACTGACATGATGATCAAAATATAATGACTTAGCTTTTGTTTATTGTAAGCGATCCTCTTGGATAGATTTCAAAAAATCTTGAGTTATCGCTAATTTTTCGATCATTTATGATAGAAGTGATCTTAACTGCCTAATCTGACCTAACGGAGAGCGATCGATGCCTTTGAGTGAGCGCGCCCAGCAATTAATCCCAAAAGCGAGAATCATCAGTTTCGCTGATTGGCCCTATCAGCAAGCAGCGATCGCTATTTGGCAACAAGCGGATGATCAAACTTGCTATCTCAGCGATAGCGATTTAGATACTATCGTCAATTTAGAGCCTGATTTACTTGTTTATAGTCAACAAGCTCGAAAACTGCGGGATAATGCTAATATTATCGTTGATAACGCTCGTCAGACTGTCTTAAGCCAATTTCCTACCATTTTTTACCCCGGAGGCGATCTTTATCCACCTCACCGCGCCGAAGCTTGTTGGCGTGATTTCTGGAACTTTTTACGCTGTATTACCTACGGTATCGCCGGACAACAGATTCCCTACACCAGTGCCGAGGGATTGGAAAATATGCGTCTTCTTTACCAAGAATTGCAGTACCATTAGGGGCAATGATTTCGGGGTTAGAAGCCTTAAAACAATACAGTTTAGAGTATTTTAGCGACTCAGAAAAAAACGCAATTACTCCCTATTTCGATCACTTAATTACGGTTATGAAAAAATTTTAAAACTGCGGCATTTAATCTGTGTTAAAATAATCAAGTCAACAGTTGAAAATGCCGCTCACCGAGGTTAAAACTCCGTTGAAACGCTGAAATCATCAGCGCAAGTGAACCTCTTGGGACCACCAAAAACCTCGATCGAGTACCTAGCGGGTCGAGGCAGTTTATAAATAAGGGAGATTCTATGGATGCCAAAGCGAAATTATTAGAATTGATCGCTGGTAGAAATCGCGGACTCCTGGCGACAGAAAGCGACCGCGTGCGGATTTTAGCGGCGATCGAACAATTGGAGGATCACAATCCCCATCCCCATCCCCTCGAAGTTAAACAACTATTAGGGGGCAATTGGCGTTTGCTATTCACCAGCAGCCGCAACATTCTGGGAATAGATCGCCTACCTTTTTTTCAATTAGGGCAAATTTATCAATATCTCGACCTGAACAAGTCCAAACTCTACAATATCGCTGAAATTACCGGTGTACCTTGGTTAGAAGGAGCAGTGATCGTCTCCGCTACCTTTGAACCCACATCCGAGCGTCGGGTAATGGTCAAATTTGAGCGCTCGATCCTCGGTCTGCAACGTCTTCTCAATTATCATTCTCCCCAAGAATTTATCGAAGCGATCGAGAGTGGCAAAAAATTTCCTCCCCTCGATTTTTCTTTCAATAATCGCCAACAAACAGGTTGGCTCGATATCACCTATCTCGATGAAGATCTCCGCATCGGCCGCGGCAGCGAGGGCAGCGTCTTTATTCTCGCTAAGGAAAAAACCTAACTTACAGAGCCTTCAGGAGACAGTCTTGTATCAGTTATCAGTAATCAGTGATCAGATGTGAGTTTTTAGTTCACTGATTACTGTTTACTGTTCACTGAAAATACACCCCACACCCGACACCCCACTTGCTCCCCCAGATGAATGCCCCGATCGGTTAGAATCAAAATATGGGAAAAAAATTATTTACTTTCGGGAACCTTTACTGAATTCTCCCGTCCTCAAGCTCTGAGTGAGGAGTTTATATCCTTAGAGGAAATCCCATGAGTCAATCGATTCCAGCATCTTGGTCACTTGAGGCCAAAAAGTCTCAAAACCCCGTGTCCCCTGACAAACTCTCCAACTACGATCTAATTGCACGCTGTCAGGAAGGCTGTCAGCCGGATCGAGCAGCCTTTGCGGAACTGCTGCGGCGCTATCAAGCTCATATTGATAAATTACTCTATCATTTGGCTCCCGATTGGCAAGATCGCGCTGATTTGGCTCAAGAGGTCTGGATTCGCGTCTATCGCAATATTAACCGTCTCCATGAACCCCTCAAGTTCCGCGGTTGGTTAAGTCGCATTGCTACTAATCTTTTTTACGACGAATTGCGGAAACGCAAGCGGGTTAATCACCCCATTTCCCTCGATGCTCCCCGGCGCGTGGAAGATGGCGAAATCGATTGGGATATCGAGTCCGATTACCCCAGTCCCGATGAACATCTCACCACCCACGAATTCTACGATCAATTACAGGCTGCGATCGCTGATTTACCAGAAGCTTTTCGGACAACTATTATTCTGCGAGAAATTGAAGGCATGGCCTACGAAGAAATTGCCGAGATCACGGGAGTTTCTTTAGGAACTGTTAAATCCCGCATTGCTCGCGCTCGCGCTAAATTACAATCTGTTTTACAGCCCTATTTTACGGAAGGCTAAATAAAATTGTGGTGATTCGGCACTAACGGTCGAAATGAGGAGTCGTTAAAGTTAACTAGCTCCGTGCTGGTGAAAAGTGATTGTATACCGATCGCTTCTGGTCGAGGTCAACCATGAATAATTATCAACCCGAAGACGTTCAATGGATCAAGTCTTTGTTACGTCACGATGACAGCGATTCCAACTCCGCAGCCGAGGATATTTTATTCTTAGATGAGGATAACGAAGAAGCTCATCGTTTCGATTTAATTAGCGCCTATATTGATAACGAAGTAACGGTAGAGGAACGGAAGCTAGTTCAGCATTGGTTAGACCATGATGCTGCTGCTAAAAAACTCTATCGGCAGCTCTTGGGATTACAAACTAATTTAAGGCAAATTCCCGTACCGGTTACTATTGCCAGCGACCGATTGGCAGAACAGGTGTTCAGAAAAGTCGATGGTCAGCGTCGTCGGCAATATTATGTTTATGGTGGCGCAATTTTCACCGCTATGGCGATCGCTTTTGGTTCCTACTTCGTCTCCGAACGCAATGATCCCCTCTCCCAAATGGCGAGCAGTCCGAGCAGTATTAGCCAAGAGGGAGACCATTTGATGATTGCTCTTAACCATCCGATTATGGAGATTCCCGCAACGGAACAGCCAAAAGAGAATAGCCAAAGGTAAGGTCTATTGATATAAATGCCAGCATTCTCGTGCGATCGCCCAATCTTCCGCCGTAGCAATTACCATCACTCGCACTTTAGATGTGTCACTGGCGATATCCTCATCCCGAGGACGAGCGGCATTTTTAGCCAAATCTAACTCTAAACCCAAAAAAGACCAGCCTTGACTGGCTTTTTCCCGTACTAAAGCTGAATTTTCGCCGATTCCTGCCGTAAATACCAAGACATCTAACCCCTCTAGAGAAGCGATCATCGATCCGATTAAACTTTTCAGACGATGAATATACATCTCAAATGCTAATTTTGCCCTCTCGTTGCCTTCGGCCATCGCCGTGGTAATTGCCCGCATATCGCCAGAAATACCCGAAATTCCCTTTAAACCGGATTCTTTATTGAGTAAGCTATTTAAACTATCGGGATTGTATTGATATTCTCGCTCTAGATAAATCAGAATCCCTGGATCGATCGAACCGCTGCGGGTTCCCATCATCAATCCCTCTAGAGGAGTAAATCCCATAGTAGTATCAATACTTTTACCCCCCTTGACTGCCGATAGGGAAGCGCCATTTCCCAGATGACAGATCACCATTTTCAAGGATTCTAGGGGTTTTCCTAACAATTCGGCGGCCCGTTGGGAGCAGTACTGATGACTGGTGCCATGGAAACCATAGCGACGGATTCCCAGTTCACTCCATTGGTAGGGAATGGGATAAAGAGAAGACTCAGGAGGGATAGAACGATGAAAAGCGGTGTCAAACACTGCTACTTGAGGAACATCGCCGAAAACTTGCTCGATCGCTTCAATTCCTTCTAAATGAGCGGGATTATGGCTAGGAGCAAGGGGAATCAGCTTTTTAATCGTTTCTTTGACCTGGGGAGTGATCATGGTGGCCTGGGAATATTCCGTGCCACCATGGACAACTCGATGACCGACTATACTAATGTCGGCGAGGTTAGCCAGTACCTTAGTTTCGCCAGTGACTAAGGTATCTAACATCCGAGCAATTCCCGCCGGACGATCCTGACTAGAAAGATTAATTTCCTGTTTAATTCCCTGAGCTTTTACCGTTAAAACCCCGTAATCAGGGTTAACTGTCCAATCGATCCCCGCTTGCCAAATTGGTTGCGGAGGATGGTCAGGGAGAAACTCTAAATCGTACAAACAACTTTTTTGACTGCTCGATCCCGCATTTAAGACCAGAATTTTCATAAAAAAGCTCAATTAGGAGGTGGCTTGTGCTGATCATCGAAAATTTGGGTCTGAAACCCCGTCGTTCTAGGTTGGCTTTACCGTTAAATACTAGCACATTTACACCATATATGCCAGAATGTGAGACCGGGAAAAAGCCTATTCGTTTCGATTTTACCCCACACCCGAACAAGAGTCGCTATTGCGGCGCACTTTGGGCTGTGTAAGATTAGTTTACAAT
>MTBT01000098.1 GCA_002282935.1 Microcystis sp. LSC13-02
CGGTGCGGAACCCCGCAAGGGAAAGAAGCAGAAACCTAAATCGTGAGGTTTGGGAATCACCGTCCGTTTTACGGCGGTGAGGATGTCAACTTGACTTCCAATAAAATAAGGAAGTAAAGCGATAAATCAACAAAATGCTATGGTCATCAATCTCAATATCCCGCCCTCCCAACCATCAGCTAATCTAAAGGTAAAAATACTGATAGAAACCCTTAAAAATGGTCAATATGCTGTATCTATCGCTGAATTGCCTCATTTTCGAGTCCAAGCACCCACCAAAGAAGAAGCCATTTCCCAACTACAAACAACCTTTATCGAACAAATTAGCCAAATTGAAACGATATCATGGACAACACCCCTAGATAACCCCTCACCCAATTGGCGAGAATTTGCAGGTATCTTTGAAAATGACGCAGATTTTCAAGAAATCATGGATACACTTCAAGCAGAACGTACTTTAGATGATGACAGTGAAGTAGATCCCTCATATTATCTGTAGAGGATAAAGATTTGTGTCTCAATATATTCTCGATACTGACCATATTTCCCTAATTCTTCGCAATCATCCCCAAGTTATTGCTAATGCGTCCCGTCACTCCATTTCCGTTACAATCATTACTGTTCAGGAACTTTTCAACGGTTGGATGGGTAAAATTAACGATCCTTGGGCTATCAATAATCTGCCCCAACTCTACTCAAAACTTTCAATAACCGTCAAATATCTGCAAACAATTGAGATTCTAGACTTTACAAACCAAGCAGATAATTTTCTCAAACAATTACTTAAAGAGAATCCGCCTCTGCGAAAAAATCGCCTACAAAAAGATTTGCGAATAGCTGCTATTGCATTATCACTTAATGCTACAGTCGTTACTCGTATTGTGGCTCGTGAAAAGCTTATTCAAGCACCAGTCGCTCACAGAACAAAATCATCCTTCTAGTCCGACTCTATTCCCTTGTCCTAGTTATGGTTCTCACCATACCATCAAGAAGAGTTCTACTGATCATGATAAATCCAAACGTCAAGGTAACACTCGTCCCTGGTTGCCTGGCCAAGTTTTCCACAATACTGTTAATCTTTTATTTCTTCTGGTGTCCCCTAGTTCTGCATACTGTAATTCTTGGGCTGCCCATTTCTCCATTTTTTTCCTGACATCTCAATACACTCCTTCTTTCAAAACTATACCTCTCAATCGTTTCCGCCTTTTTTAAGTTTCTTCTCTTTTTGTTAATCAAAGATGTGACCAATGGATACCCTAAAAGGAGCGAGGTTTTAAACCCAAAATTCTGATAAAGTAAAAATCGTTCCGATACCTTGACTGGTTAAGGGAGAGAACGTCAATAGCTTGTCAAATAGTACATATAAACCAATGCCACGTCTTCGCTCGATTATTTCCCTAGTTTTAGTCCTAGTTACTACCCTGCTGGTTAGCTGCAGCGGTCCGCAAGCAACTATCCCCAGCGTTTACAGTCCCCAAAAAATCGAACAGTTACAGGTTTACATCCAACCCATAGAAGGATTTCGCCAAAAAATGAGCGTTTTGCAAGACCTCATCGCTGACAAAAATTGGGTAGATACTCGCACCTATATCCACGGTCCCTTGGGGCAATTGCGTCAGGAAATGGTAGGATTATCCCGTAATTTACTGCCCAAAGACCAAGAAAAAGCCAAGCAGTTAGCGAAAAATCTTTTCGTTCACTTTGAACGTATCGATGCGGCAGCCAAAGAAAAAGATGCTAGTCTTGCCGCTACTCAATTCCAAGAAGCATTAAAAGACTTCGATGCTTTCTTAAATATTGTTCCCAGTTAGTTTGTATCGGGAGACAGAATCGGTTATCAGTTATCAGCTTTTTAAAAAAATCTCGGGCTTTTTGCCTAGAGATTGTTGTCAGAGAGAAGCACACAAAAACTTTTTTCTTATGGGTATTGAGTTTAAAAATCAAGATAGAAAAAAATAGTGAACCTTATCTTTTCCCAACCAACTGCTTTTTATTAACCATTGGCAGGATCACTTAGTTTAGCAGTTATCTTAATAGTGAGGTACGAAGTCTCTGGTTTTAGGGAACAGGCAAGAGGGAGCGCCGGAGTTGGGGAAGTGGGGAGAAGGGAGCAGGGGAGGGGGGAGAAAAAAGCTGATGACGGCTGAGAGCGGGGGGAATCATGGCCATTTACAATTGCTTAATAATTGTTGCCACTGCCGTGATAATATGTCTTGTGGCTCACCTGAGCGTCATAGCTCGGAAAGCAATCTAGATATTGAGATTAGTCTATCGCTGATTTAGGTGTACCTTGTCTGATCCATCGATCGAATCTCCCCCAACCCCAGAAACCAACCCGCCGTCAGATCCGATGCGGGAATACTATCAACTACAAAACACTTTATTGATCACCACCCTGATCTTAAGCGGTCTGATCTTTATTCCCGTGTGGTGGTTTTATTCCCTCAATACCGCCCTTAATTACCTATTAGGGGCAATGGTGGGAGTTGTTTACCTAAAACTCCTGGCCGGGGAAGTGGAAAAATTGGGGGTAACGAAAAATCGGGTGGGCAAAAAAGGATTAGCCCTATTCGCTGGATTAATCATCATCGCCAGTCGTTGGCAAGAACTGCACATAGTGCCAGTTTTTTTGGGTTTTTTGACCTATAAAGGGGCGATCATCGTCTATACTCTGCAAACCATCTTCAAGTTGGAGCAGAAAGCCGATTCCTAACCCCTTTGACCGTTAAAATAACCCTGATTTGCGAACCCGAATCTCTCCAAGGTGGAAATGTTAGACAGTTTAAGTGTGCTTAATTTTTATAGCCTCGCTTCCCTGGAAGTGGGACAACACTGGTACTGGCACATCGGCGGACTAAAAATTCACGGGCAAGTGATCGCGGTCTCCTGGATCGTCTTCGCTATCTTAATCATCGCCTCGATCGCCGCTACCCGCAAGATCCAGAAAGTTCCTAGCGGTATTCAAAACCTGATGGAGTACGTTCTGGAATTTCTGCGCGATTTAGCCAAAAACCAGCTAGGAGAAAAGGAATATCGACCCTGGTTGCCCTTCATCGGCACCCTATTTTTATTTATTTTCGTTTCTAACTGGTTAGGGGCATTGATTCCTTGGAAGTTAATCGAACTGCCCGAAGGAGAATTAGCCGCCCCCACTAACGACATCAATACCACGGTGGCGTTAGCCCTACTGACTTCCCTCGCTTACTTCTACGCGGGCATCAGTAAAAAAGGACTCGGTTACTTTGCTCACTACCTAGAGCCGATTCCCGTGCTATTACCGATCAAAATTTTAGAAGACTTTACCAAACCCCTCTCCCTCAGCTTCCGTCTTTTCGGAAACATCCTCGCAGACGAGTTGGTAGTGGCCGTATTAGTCTTCCTTGTCCCCCTAGTCGTACCCCTACCCCTGATGGCTCTCGGTTTATTTACCAGCGCTATTCAGGCCCTTGTCTTCGCCACCCTTGCCGGGGCCTATATCCATGAGGCACTGGAATCGGAACACGAAGAAGAACACGCTTAAAAGCGAGGGACAAAAAAAGAAAAATTTCTTAGGGAAAAGTGTCCAAATAATAGGATAATAACTAAGAAATTATTGGTCGAATTCAGGATGAGCAACTGAATTCCCGGATCGTTCTTTCCCAAAAACTCTTTCGGGAGTTTTGAGCAGAAAACCAGCCATTTTTTACGGCTGAGAACGCGCTCTGTAAACAACAGATTGAAATTGATTAGTAAATAGAGGAAAAAATCACCATGAACCCCACAGTAGCTGCCGCTTCCGTTATCGCCGCCGCCCTCGCCGTTGGTTTAGCCGCTATCGGCCCCGGCGTTGGTCAAGGTACCGCTTCTGGAGAAGCTGTTTCCGGTATCGCCCGTCAACCCGAAGCTGAAGGAAGAATTCGTGGTACCCTTCTCCTCAGCTTGGCATTCATGGAATCCTTAACCATCTACGGCTTGGTTATCGCTCTCGTTTTACTGTTCGCTAACCCCTTCGCCTAATTAAAAAAGCAGTGGGCTATCAGCCCCCAGTCCGCAGCTTGGCGGGAGAGTTTTCAAAACTCTAAAAAAACGCCGAAGGAGCCAACTAAAAAGTCTGGTTTTTGGGACGGAAGGCTGATAGCTAGTTAAGGGAATTTTGCTGATCCCCCCTGACAGTTTATTGTTAAAGCAGGGGGATCGTCTTCCTTTTTTGAACCTGCCTATAGCTTCTATTTATCAGGAATAAATCAATGTTTGATTTCGATGCCACCCTGCCAGTGATGGCACTACAATTTATTCTTTTGGCAGTGATCCTGAACGCCGTTTTTTATAAACCCCTCAGTAAAGTTTTAGATGAACGGGCGGAGTATATTCGGCAAACCGAAGGCGGAGCCAAAGAACAACTAGCCAAAACCGAAGCACTGGTACAAGAGTACGAATTGCAATTAAGTTCGGCTCGTAAACAATCCCAAGAGATTATCGCCCAAGCGCAAGCTGAAGCCCAAAAACTAGCCAGCGAACGAGTTGCCGCAGCCCAAAAAGAAGCGATCGCTCGTAAAGAAGCCGTCGCCGCCGAAATTGCCCAACAGAAAGAAGAAGCCTTTCGTTCTCTAGAAGGACAAGTGGACTCTCTTTCCCGTCAAATTCTCGAAAAACTCCTCGGCCCCGAACTCGTTCGCTAAACCCCAGCCCTTGGTTAATAACAGTGATCAGTGAAAAGATAGAAGTCAGTCGTCAGAAGTTAGAAGACTGGAAACTTACCTCTGATAACTGATAACTGAATAACCTACTCCCCGCCCTCAATAATCATGATCATCGACACAGTTTTATTATTAGCCACGGAGGCGAAGGAAGCGGCAGCAGAGGGATTCGGCATCAACACCGATATCTTAGGAACTAACCTATTTAACCTCTCAATTCTGCTCGGTTTAGTCATCTTCTACGGCCGCAAAGTTCTCGGACAAATCCTCGGAGAACGTCAGTCGAAGATTGCTGAAGCTTTGGCCGAAGCTGAAAACCGGAAAAATATTGCCGCTACCGCCCTCGCCGAAGAACAGAAAAAACTCGCCCTGGCAAAACAAGAGGCGGAAAAAATTATCGATAACTCTCGATCTAGAGCTAAAGCTGTCACCGCCGACATCGCCGCCCAAGCCGAACTCGATATTCAAAGAATGCGCGAAAGTGCCGCTAAAGATCTCTCGGCGGAACAGGATCGCGTTTTAGTAGAATTACGCCAAAGAATTACCGCTTTAGCCTTAGCTAATGTGGAATCCCAATTAAGCACCGGCCTGGAAGAATCGGTACAACAAACCCTAATTGATCGCAGTTTGGCCAACCTAGGAGGTAAATAGATGCAGGGAAGTTTAATCAGTTCAGAAATAGCCGAACCCTACGCCCAAGCATTACTTTCCGTCGCCCAAAGCAGCGGACAATTAGAAGCGATCGGCGGCGAAATTAAATCCCTCTTGGAATTGCTAGAAAATGCTCCCGATCTAAGAGCTTTTATCGGCAATCCCGTCATCAAAGAAGAAGCTAAAAAAGCCGTTCTTTCCCAAGTAATGGGGAGCAGTGCCAATCCCTATTTAACTAACTTCATGATGTTATTAGTCGATAAACGTCGGATTCAATTTTTAGAACCCGTTTGTCAACAATATCTCACCCTGGCTAGAGTGCTGACTAACACCGTTTTAGCGGAAGTTTCCTCGGCCACCGAATTGAACGATAGCCAAAAACAAATCGTCATCGACAAAGTGAAAACCCTAACTGGGGCAAATGTGGTCGAACTGAAAACCAAAGTTGATGGCAGCCTCATCGGTGGTGTGGTGATCAAAGTCGGTTCTCAGGTCTTTGATGCCAGCATTCGCGGTCAACTACAACGCCTCAGCCTCTCCCTGCGCTAAGGTCATCTAATCTCTCTTTTTTGCCGTTTTTTCACCTCCTAATTTTTTACTTTTTCCCAGATTAAACTATGGTAGCTATCAGACCCGACGAAATTAGCACGATTATTCGTCAACAGATCGAATCCTATAACCAAGAAGTACAGGTCTCCAACGTGGGAACCGTCCTGCAAGTGGGTGACGGTACTGCCCGCATCTACGGCCTACAACAAGCCATGTCGGGAGAACTATTAGAATTTGAAGATGGAACCGTCGGCATCGCCCTTAACCTCGAAGAAGATAACGTCGGTGCAGTGTTAATGGGTGACGGTTTCGGGATTAAAGAAGGCGGTACGGTGAAAGCTACCGGTAAAATCGCTCAGGTTCCCGTGGGTGAAGCCTTAGTCGGCCGCGTGGTTGATGCTCTCGGTCGTCCCATCGACGGTAAAGGGGACATCATCACCAGCGAAACCCGTCTGGTGGAATCCCCCGCCCCCGGTATTGTCGCTCGCAAATCCGTCTGTGAACCGATGCAAACCGGCATTACCGCTATCGATGCCATGATTCCCGTCGGTCGTGGTCAACGGGAATTAATTATCGGTGACAGAAAAACTGGCAAAACAGCGATCGCCATTGACACAATCATTAACCAGAAAAGCGAAGACGTGATCTGTGTCTATGTCGCCATCGGTCAAAAAGCTTCCACCGTCGCCCAAGTAATCGACACCCTCACCCAAAGAGGAGCCATGGATTACACCGTGGTGGTGGCCGCTAACGCTAACGACCCCGCCACCCTCCAGTATATCGCCCCCTATACCGGAGCTTCGATCGCCGAATACTTCATGTATAAAGGCAAAGCGACCCTAGTTATCTACGATGACCTCACCAAACAGGCTCAAGCTTATCGTCAGCTATCCCTGCTCATGCGTCGTCCTCCCGGTCGGGAAGCTTACCCCGGCGACGTTTTCTATCTCCACTCCCGTTTACTAGAGCGCGCCGCTAAACTCAGCGATGCCCTCGGTGGCGGTAGCATGACCGCCCTGCCGATTATCGAAACCCAGGCCGGTGACGTTTCCGCCTATATTCCCACCAATGTAATTTCGATTACTGACGGTCAGATCTTCCTCTCCACCGACCTCTTTAACGCTGGTTTCCGTCCCGCTATTAACGCTGGTATTTCCGTATCCCGCGTGGGTTCGGCGGCCCAAACAAAAGCGATGAAGAAAGTTGCTGGTAAATTAAAACTAGAATTAGCCCAGTTTGACGAATTAGAAGCTTTTGCTCAATTCGCTTCTGACCTTGATGCGGCCACCCAAGCACAACTGTCTCGCGGTCAGCGTCTGCGTCAAATCCTGAAACAGCCCCAAAACTTCCCCCTGGCCGTTTGGGAACAGGTCGCGGTGGTTTATGCCGGTTTAAACGGTTATCTCGACGATATCGCCACCAATAAAGTTATCGATTTCTGCACTGGCCTACGGGAATACCTGAAAACCAGCAAACCTCGCTACGTTGAGATCGTTAGCACTGAAAAACAACTCAACGACGAAGCGGAAGGCCTGCTCAAAGATGGCATCAACGAGTACAAACAAGCCTTTAAATAATCTCGGTAATCAGTAAATGAATGTTGGTAATGGGGGTTAGGTTTTAGGGGATGGGGTGTTGAGGTTTTGGGGTTTTGGGGTATTAGTTGAAATTTCCCGATCTCCCCATTTCCCCACCTCTCCATTCCCTCCTAAACCCCGACTCTTGACTGATGACTGATAACTGATAACTGATAACTGATAACTGAATTATGCCTAATCTCAAAGCGATTCGCGACCAAATTCAATCGGTCAAAAATACCAAAAAAATTACCGAGGCCATGCGTCTAGTGGCGGCCGCAAAAGTGCGCCGCGCCCAAGAACAAGTTCTCTGTACCCGTCCTTTTGCCGATGCCCTCGCTCAGGTACTTTATAATCTGCAAGGTCGTTTGGCCTTTAGTGATGTTAACTTACCCCTACTGGCCCAACGGGAAGTAAAAACCGTGGCTCTGTTGGTAGTGACAGGCGATCGAGGTCTTTGTGGCGGTTATAATACTAACGTCATCCGTCGTGCCGAACAACGGATTAATGAATTAAAAGAGCAAGGGATTAACTATCAATTAGTTGTTGCCGGCCGGAAAGCGGCACAATATTTCGAGCGCCGCAATGCTCCCATTGCCGCTAAATTTATTAACCTTGAACAGATTCCCACTGCTGATGAAGCTGGCACGATTGGGGATGAATTGCTTTCCTTATTTTTATCGGAAACAGTTGATCGCGTCGAGTTAATTTATACTCGTTTTATCTCCCTGATCAGTTCCACTCCGGTGATTCAAACCCTGTTACCTTTAACTACCCAAGGTTTAGCGGTACAGGATGACGAGATTTTCCGTTTGGTGACTAAAGAGGGAAAATTTAAGGTACAACGGGAAAAAATGGCCAGCCAACCAGCGCAGGTTTTTCCCCAAGACATGATTTTTGAGCAGAATCCCGTCCAAATCCTCGATTCTCTCCTACCTTTGTACTTAAATAACCAATTACTGCGCGCTCTCCAGGAATCGGCAGCGAGTGAATTAGCAGCCCGGATGACGGCGATGAGCAACGCCAGCGAGAACGCCAGCGAGTTAATCGGGACTTTAAGCCGTACCTACAACAAAGCGCGTCAAGCCGCTATTACGCAAGAATTGTTAGAAGTAGTAGCGGGAGCCAACGCTCTCTAGGTTTAAGCCTGTTTTTCTTTTGATTATCAGTAGGAGTGATTATTTTCACTCCTTTTTTTATATAGGGTTGGCTGAAAAAGTAGGGACGAAGAACACCTAAGGATGATTAGATTGTTTTCTTAAGCACAATCTCCGAGCGACTATCAAAACCTAGATCTCCAATACCAACTACTTCCCAACCTTGAGATCCCAAACCATTAAGAATTTGTGGCAAATCCCCTCCTACTTGGTTGCCATTCAGAAACCAGACCACAGCATTAGGTTCATTCTTTCCTACAAGAATCTGATATTGGAAAATAGCCATTTGACCTCCTGTATTGAGTTGCCTTTGGATCAGTCCAACGGAATTCTAGACGAACTTTTCCAGGTAATACCCCCAATTAAGATTTTATTAAGAGTTCATTCTCGCACCTCTAGAAGTTTAAACCATGTCACTCGCTGAGTTAATTCCTCTGGTCAACAATCTGAGCCAGTCAGACAAATTATCACTCTTTAAAGTCCTGGCTACACAATATACAAGGTTGGGTTGAGGCACGAAACCCAACACAACCCACTGCGGCTCTCTTAGGTTTGGTGGGTAAAATGTATTCTAAGATACAGTCCTGCTGGCGAGGCAGTGGAAGGAACCCGACCGACACAGAGGACACAAAGATCGCTCGCTCCTATATAGGGTTTGCTGAAAAAATCTAAAAACCTTGTTGGGTAAGACTTTTAGACTTTTTGTCAATCAAAAAGTACCAGGCATGGGAGTGATCAGGGGGAAAATTGAGGTACTTTTTCCCTGAAAATTAGGTAATTGGCCACCTCAAAACCGGTAAAACCCCTATATAAGTTGGGCTGATCACACAAAGTCGAGAAGATCCAATCCGTCGTAACGCAGCACCTATCATCAACATTTACTCATACCGGCGGTTGCGTTTGCGGATAATCCAGAGGATAAACCAGATAACGAGGGCAAGTAGGGCTATTTTTGAGACGGGAGCCAGATATTCTTCCACAAGGGGGTAATTTTTCCCTAAAAAGTAACCTGCTGCCGTTAAAAAAACGACCCAGAGGGTCGTGCCGATGGTGGAGTAAACTAAAAAGGGAATCATCGCCATGTGATTCATCCCAGCAGGTAGGGAAATCAAAGTTCGCACTCCGGGGACCAAACGACAGAGTAAAACCGCTTTACTACCGTGACGATTAAACCATTGATTGGCTTTTTGAATATCTTTAGCGGAAACGGTAATCCATTTGCCGTATTTATCGGCTAGTTTTTCGATTTTTTCCTCATCCACAACCCGACCGAGATAATACCAAGGTAGCGCTCCGACTACGGTTCCGACAATCCCCGCTACCACTGCCGGAATAAATTCCATTTGTCCCTCATGGACGGTAAAACCCGCTAGGGGCATAATTAATTCTGAGGGAATGGGAGGAAAAAGATTCTCTAAAAACATTAATAGGGCTATGCCTAAATAGCCCATAGAAGTCATTGTATTTGTAATCCATTCAGTCATATTTTTTTATGATTTAGAAAACAGTTTAAAAGTAAAAAAAGGGGGTTGGGGAAGTATTTTCAGTAAACTGAAAACTCACATCTGAAAACTGAAAACTCACACCTGATAACTGATAACTGATAACTGATATTAGGTTCCAGAAGTCCAGGAGTTGATATATTCTAATTGGGCTTCGGTGAGGGTATCGATTTCAATCCCCATGGCTTGCAGTTTCAAACGGGCGATTTCTTGGTCTAATTCGTAGGGAATTGAGTAGATGCCGGGGGCCAATTTACCTTTATTTTTAACCAAGTATTCTACACCGATCGCTTGGTTAGCGAAACTCATATCCATAACGGCGCTAGGATGACCTTCGGCGGCTGCGAGGTTAACTAGGCGACCTTCACCGATAACAACGACGGATTTACCGCTTTTTAGGCTATATTGTTGGGTAAAGTTGCGAACTTCCTTAACATTATTCGCTTTTGCGCCTAAAGCTTGCAGGTCGATTTCAATATCAAAGTGACCGGAGTTGGAAACAATCGCCCCATCTTTCATCACGTCAAAATGTTCGGCCCGGATAACGTGCTTGTTACCAGTAACAGTGATGAAGATATCGCCTTCTTTAGCGGCTTCATCCATGGGCATAACGCGGAAACCGTCCATCGCCGCTTCAATGGCGCGTACGGCGTTAATTTCGGTGACAATTAGATTAGCGCCTAAACCTTTGGCCCGCATAGCGACACCTTTACCACACCAACCATAACCAGCCACAACCACGGTTTTACCGGCAAGGAGGATATTGGTGGCGCGAATGATACCATCAAGGGTAGATTGACCTGTACCGTAGCGATTATCAAAGAAATGCTTGGTTTCTGCGTCGTTAACGTTCATTGCGGGGAAGGATAAGACCCCGGCTTTGAGCATGGCTTGCAAACGGACGATACCGGTGGTAGTTTCTTCGGTAGTACCGATAATGTCGGGTAATTGGTGACTTCTTTCTTTAACCAGGGTGGCCACTACATCACAACCATCATCGATGATAATCTGGGGTTTGTGATCGAGGGCGATTTGAACGTGACGGTGATAGGTGTCGTTATCTTCCCCTTTGATTGCATAAACGGGGATGCCGTAATCAGCGACTAAACAAGCGGCCACATCATCTTGGGTGGAAAGGGGATTACTAGCAATTAATAACGCATCAGCGCCACCGGCTTTGAGTGCGATTGCCAAATTGGCGGTTTCGGTGGTAACGTGACAGCAAGCGACTAAACGCAGTCCAGCAAAGGGTTTTTCGATGGCGTAACGTTCGGCTAATTGACGCAAAACTGGCATTTCCCGACCAGCCCATTCGATGCGCTGTTTGCCGATGGGGGCTAAACTAATATCTTTAATGTCGTATTTCTGTTGAACTGGTGTTGCTACCATAAGGGGTTTTCCTTAAATACAAGCCTAGGCTATTGGTTAATTTAACTTAACATTGTCTGGGTATTTTGGCTAATGTCAAGCTTTCGGCTGGTTTTTTATATAGGAAAAAATTATCAATACCTCGCTGACCTATCCAGAAATCAGTACATTGTCTCTATTTTAGGTAACTATATAGTACAATAAAACTACTGTAGTAGCTCAATTAAGCTAGAAATCTCTATCTCGTGATGATAAGATGAACTGATGGGCGAGAAACTGACAGGCGTTAATCCCAAGATAATCCAATGGGCAAGAGAAAGGGCGAGATATTCTCTTGAGTCTGTGGCGGTCAAGTTTAAAAAAGATGTTTCTGTTATCGAGAAATGGGAGTCAGGAGAGGACTTTCCTACCTATAGTCAATTGGAAAAGTTAGCAGAAATATATAAACGTCCCCTCGCTTTATTCTTTTTCCCAGAACCTCCCCTAGAAGCGGAGGAAAAACAAGAATTTAGAACTTTGCCAGACTTTGAAATCGAAAATTTGGCCGCCGATACTATCTATGCTTTACGACAAGCAAAAGCGATGCAATTGTCGCTCTCAGAAATTAATAATGATATTAATCCTAGTACCAAGAAAATCTTTCAGGATATTTCGGTTAGTTCTAGTGATGATTTAAGGAAATTAGCCGAACAGATCAGAAATTATTTAAACGTTACTCTAGAAGAACAACTGACCTGGAATGATCGGGAAACTGCCTTAAAAAAATGGCGTAGTGCCGTGGAAGAAGCCGGTATTTTTATTTTTAAGCGTTCTTTTAAGCAGCGAGAAATTTCGGGATTTTGCTTGATAGATATTGAATTTCCAATCATCTATCTTAATAATAGCACGGAAAAATCTAGACAAATATTTACCATTTTTCATGAATTAGCACATATTCTTTTGCAGACTAACGGAATTACTAAGTCTGACGATAGATATATTAATAGTTTGCAAGGAGAAAATAAATATATCGAGATATTTTGTAATAAATTTGCTGCGGAGTTTCTGCTTCCTAATCATGTTTTTTCTGAGATAATCAGAGAAACAATAGTTAACGATAAAATTATCTCGAAAATTTCCAGTGATTATAAGGTTAGTCGAGAAGTAGTTTTACGAAAACTATTAGATAATAACTTAATCTCCCAGAAAGAATATACTCTTAAAGTAAGCGAGTGGTACAGTGAGCAGGTGGTAAAAAGTCAGGACAAAAATAAAAAATCTGGAGGTGATTACTATGCTAATCAGGCGACATATTTGGGAGAAAATTACCTAAAACTTGTGTTCAATAAATACTATCAAGGTCAATACGATATCGAGCGCGTTGCCGATTATCTAAACATTAAAAAAGTTGCTATGGTGGAACAACTTGAACAATATTTATTAGATAAGGGACTGTTTTGATGGTTTACATTTTTGACACAAGTAGTTTTAAGGTTTTAGGAAACTATTTTCCCAAAAGTTTTCCTACCGTTTGGCAAAAAATCGATTTGCTTGTGTCAAAAGGTAAACTAAAATCAGTACGGGAAGTGCTTAAAGAAGTAGAATATGGCAATAATAAACAAATATTTTTACCACCCACTGCTCAGGAAACTTTATTTATTGCCGAAAATTTTTCTATAAGAAACTTTAAGAATTTAGTGAGTGAAAAAGCAAGATTACAAGGAAAACCAGTGGCAGACCCATTTATTATTGCCGCTACTAAGATAAAAGACGGGGCTCTTCTCGACTTTGTGTGATAATTTTTGCTTATGGAATCGTGAAATGCTTATCGAGCAAGACTTTTAGGGCTATTTTGCGGATATTCT
>MTBT01000099.1 GCA_002282935.1 Microcystis sp. LSC13-02
AAGGAGAATCAATCTCTCGAAGTAAAAGTGAAGGGAATTTCTGAAATGGAATTCAGTCTGTCTATATTTGACTATACTTTTACTAACTATCACATCTGATCACTGATTACTTAGGGTTTGCGGCAAAAAGTTTTTCGGTGGGTGTGGGGTGTAGGGTGTGGGGTGTAGGGTGTAGGGTGTAGGGTGTGGGAAGTATAAATAAAAATAATCTCCTGTCTCCTGACTACTAATTACTGACTACTAATTACTGATAACTGATAACTGATAACTGATAACTGATAACTGATAACTGATAACTGATAACTGATAACTGATAACTGATAACTGATAACTGTTCCTATTGACTAATACCCGCAGATTTAAGGGCTTTTTCCATTAAAATTACATGGGTACTGCTTTCCTGTCCCTGGTTGGCAGCACGACGCTGAATATAACTGCCGTCGGATTGTAATTCCCATGCTTGCCGGTTATCTGACAACATGATACCGAGAATTTCTTCCAGTTCCTTGGCGATCGCTGGTTCATCGATGGGTGTCACTGCTTCCACGCGACGAGTCAGGTTCCGCGTCATCCAATCGGCGCTACCAATATAAACCTCCTCCTGACCACCATTGTAGAAGTAAAAAATGCGGGAATGTTCCAAAAAGCGGCCGATAATGCTAATTACTCGGATATTTTCGCTTACTTCCGGCAATCCGGGCCGTAAACAACAGATCCCACGAATAATTAAGTCAATCTGCACGCCAGCACGAGAAGCGGCGTATAAGGCTTCTATAATCGGTTTATCGACAAGAGAGTTCATTTTTGCGACAATGCGCCCCGTACCGCCATTTTTACAGTTTTTGACCTCGCGATCGATCATTGCTAACATCCGTTTTCGCAAACTCACCGGGGCAATTAAAAGTTTGCGGTAGGATTGCTGACGGGAGTATCCGGTCAGAAAGTTAAATAAATCGGTGATATCTGCCCCTAAATCCTCGCGACAGCTAAGTAGGCCTAAATCAGTGTATAATTTAGCCGTTTTTGGGTTATAATTACCCGTGCCAATATGGAAATAACGACGGATTTTATCCCCTTCTTTTCTGACCACGAGAACCACTTTCGTATGGGTTTTAAGACCAACTAAGCCATAAACAACGTGAACTCCGGCTTGTTCGAGCTTTTTCGCCCAAGTAATGTTATTTTCCTCATCAAAGCGGGCTTTTAGCTCCACTAACGCCGCTACCTGTTTACCATTTTCCGCCGCTGCAATCAGGGAATTGACAATCGGGGAATCTCCGGAAGTGCGATACAAAGTCATTTTAATCGCTAAAACATGGGCATCATGGGCAGCCTGGGCGATAAACTGTTGTACTGAGGCACTAAAGGAATGGTAAGGGTGATGAACGAGAATATCGTTATTGCGAATTAAAGTAAAAATATCTTCGCCATCCTGTTCTAGTATCCCGTCTTCGTTACCGTCAACTATTTCTCGCAATCCCTGTAAAACCGGTGGGGTGACAGGATTCCAAGGCGGATCTTTCAGTTCGGGACAGGGTAAAGACATAAAATAAAATAAATCTTTGTGTCCCAGCAGTCCATCCACATCGTAAACATCGATCTCCTTAAGTCCCAGATCGCGCATGATCCGGTTTTTAATATTGCTAGGGGTAGAACTGTGAATTTCCAGACGTACTGCCGATTTACCGATGCCGCGCTTGCGTACTTCTTCCTCGATCGCTAATAATAAATCATCGGCCTCATCTTCTTCGACGGAGATATCGGCGTTGCGCGTCACCCGAAAAGGATAACATTCTTGAATGATCATGCCGGGGAAAAGTGCCTCTAAATTGTGCATTACCACCTGTTCGAGCGGTACTCCGGTCCAAATCGAAGCTTTTCCGTCTTGGTGGCGTAATTCTTTGGATAATGCCAGAAAACGGGGGAAAACCTGCGGTACTTTCACCCTGGCAAATAGTTCTTTATCGGTGTCGGGATCGCGAACGACTACGGCTAAATTGAGACTAAGATTAGAAATATAGGGAAAAGGATGACTAGGATCCACCGCAAGGGGAGTTAAAACGGGGAAAATATTTTGTTCAAAGTAATCATGGAGATAATTGCGCTGTTCTTGATGTAAATCCACATAGTTAATCAGATGAATTCCCTGTTCTACTAACAGATTTTTCAGGGTGTATTCAAAAAGGTGATCCTGTTGCTGGACAAGGGGACGCAGACACTTACTTATCTCGGTTAGCTGTTCCGAGGCAGTCCTGCCATCGGCACTTAAAACAGCTACATTTGCCTCTACCTGTTGTTTAAGAACTGCCACCCGTACCATAAAAAATTCGTCGAGATTGGCACAAAAAATGGCGGTAAATTTTAATCTTTCTAGTAGGGGAGTCCGAGGATCAAGTGCCTCATGAAGCACGCGATGATTAAATTCTAACCAGCTTAATTCTCGGTTAAAGTAATATTGCGAATCTTTAAGATCGATTTCGGAAGTTACGGTAGGAGCTTTAGTCATAGAGTCTATATCCAAATAGTAGATTGAACAGTTAGAAAGAAGCCACTTAAGCCTAAATTTGACTATTTTGGGCGTTTTTTAGGCTATATTGCCCCAGATTAACCAAAGTTACCCCGATTATCTTGGATGCTAATCCTACTGATTCTAGCCTGACCGGGGAAAAAATCAATTTATTAAAAGGTTAAGAAATCAATCCCGACCGCTCAAGGTTAAATTAATCTTTCGGTGAAATTAGAGTGCAAGGAAGAAGAATAGGCATAATTTGCTGAGAATATCGTCTTTAAAGCATTGCTTTGATTATAACACAAAGTCGAGCCGATTGGTTAAATCTATCATCTCAAACGTAAGGCAATAATCCGAATCAGAATATTTGATCAGGATGATGATTAGATTGCCAATTGACCATTAGTTGATATATTTGTGTTTGATAAAAATAAGATAACTCATAAGCTAATCTTAATTCTCTTTCTAAGACTTCTGTTTTAACATCATTAGCATTCCATGTACCTAAAACTTTACAGAGTGCGATCGCTAAAATGTCGATAAAATCGTGTCCACAACATAGCTGCCACGGATCATGATTTTCATCGCTAATTACCGATAAATCCTGTTTAATTTGCTGTTCATCTAAGGACGGTTTCTGAGAATGATTTTTGATACTTATAATTAATTTGTCAATATTTATTGACAGATTCTCTTTGTCAATAAAATTCTTAAAATTTAATCCTTCAAACTTTAAATCTAACTTATTCCTAAGAGATAGCCATCTTAATTTACCAATTTCCTGCCCTAACTTTAGTAAAGTTTCTCTAATATCTTCGGTAAAAGCTTTAATTTTTTCTTCACTTCCTCGTTCTTTTAATAATTTATCGAAAGCGGCAGATTTAATTAACATCATTTCTAAATCATGTTCATCAGTCAAAAAGAGATTATTACTGTCGGGAATTTGCTGTTCTATTCTCGAAAAATCTGCATCTATAACAGCAACAACTCGACGAAAATTGTCTTCTTTTTCTAAGATGGATAATGCTTTGATAGCATTATTTTTACCAGAAGCAATTGTCACCCTAACCTCTTGCTTGTTTACTAATCGCTCATAAATAAGTTTATCACTATGACCTTCAACAATTAAAAAAACTCCCTCATGATCGCCGCGTAGTAAACGAATGCTATTAGCAATTCTGTCAGGTGTTATCTGATCTTTCATTTTTGTTTTGGTTTCTCTAATTCAACTGTCAAATCCCAACGATCATTAATAATATCAGGAGAATGGGTAGCCATCAAAATATCTAACTCAGAAAGTTTCGTAATTTCCTGTAAGTCTTTTAAAAATTCCTGCTGCCATGAAATATGAAGTGACATTTCTGGTTCATCAATTAAGATCAAAGTATTAGGTTTAACTTTAAATAACAATTCATATAAAATTACTAATTCGTGCTGTTCCCCAGAAGATAAATCTGTTGGCGATAAAACCTCCCCTTCCTCGGTAGTAAAGATAAATCCTTTGCCTTGATCAATAGTAACACTTTTGAAAGAATATTTTTTATTAATTATATTTTTAAATAGCTCTACTTTAGGATGAATGTCATTGAATACATTGAGCTTTCTCTCTACATCCTCAATATAAACCGATAATAATTTTCTGGTGCTATCATCAATACTATCTTTAACTTGAAAGTTAGAATCTTCATCTTTTTTCAACAGTCCTGCGCTAATTAATTGATTTCTTTCCCTTTCAAGTTGATCAATTTTTTCCTTTAGTTCATCATCGGTCAATGATGCCTTTTTTTGTACAACTCTCGCCGGAAAGGTTCGGTCTAAAGTTTGAGATAGTTGTCCATACTCTGCTAATTTAGTTTGAATATTTTCTGCTAAATCTTGAGAATAGCTGGCCACAGAGTACAATGTCATCGGCATCCTTATAGTTCTGCCAATTTTGGCACTATTGGAAATATCTAATAGACGTTGTGATTCAATAAAACGAACATTAATAGAGTCTAGAATTTTCTTTAACCAATCAGGATATTTTTTATCTCCTTTCTGGAATTGCTTGGGTAAATATTCTCCAAATCGTTCATAAATATCTTCTAGATCGAGAATTTCTTCTGTGGGGGTATATATCCATTTTTCTGCTCCAACTCTATCTAAACCGGGTATGACATCATCTATCATGCTGAGAGGGAAAGAGATTGTTTTCCCGTCTGGTAAATTAGGAGAAAAAGTCGGTTCTTCTTTTTGATCGGAGGAAGTAAAATTAAAATTAATCTTTGGTCTTGCATTACTTTTTTTATTCCTACTGGTGGAAGCTTTGACAACATCCACAAAGCTTTTATCGTCAAAAATTATAGTAAATTTTTGAAAAGGAATAGCTCTTATGTCTGAATACTTTAAGTTAAAAAAACCATTGACCAATCGCAGTATTGAGGTTTTCCCAAAGCCATTTTTACCATGAATAATAGTTATTCTTTCCTCCATATTGAGATTAATTGTATGGTCAAATATGCCAAAAAGATGCTTAACTGTAATTTGTTTAATTCTCATAATTTCCCGGGAGCAAGCGATTAAACTTAGACGCACTCTACTACTCTTGACATCCTCACCGCCGTAAAACGGACGGCGATTCCTCACCACGCCACTTTTTTAGAATGGTCGCTGAATGGGGTTGACGCTTCACGGGATGCTGCTTCTTT
>MTBT01000100.1 GCA_002282935.1 Microcystis sp. LSC13-02
ATTCCCTCTTGGTTGGTTGGAGAAATCCTGCTTGCTAACGGAGACTCAATGAACGAAGAATCCCCGTCTCTTTAGAGCGGGGAGCGTCAAAAAACAGAAATAGTAAAACATCAGGGTTAAATTGTGGCAGTCACGAAAAGATCCACTATACTGTTAGACTTAAACAGGTCATCACCCAATGACTATCTAGCTATAATCATGTCACCGCCACAAAAATCATTTTATGCTTTCTGAGCCGGAACCGAGCGACACCCTCACCACTGCCACCGTCAATATGGGCGATCAAACTACCGATATCAAGCCAATTTTAGCCTTAAAAGAGTTAGTCGCCAGTTTATATCGCGAACAAAACAAAGTTCAAAATCTCTTAAGTTCCCTCGGGTTTGCCCTGCGGAGTTTCAATAATTTAAACCAATTCCTCGATCTTACCCCCTTGATGGCCGCACGAGTGGCAGATGCGGAGGGAGGGGCATTGATTTTGAGCAAAAATAACGGTCAAGTGGCGCTCGATCAACTCCATTGCCAAGATAATCAAATTAATGGGGAACTACGCCGACAATTAGAGGCAATTATCCGACAATTAAACCAAGAACCGGCACTTGAGAACAGAAATAGTCGATCGCTTCTCGATAGTCTCGACCATAAAATCCGGCAAACTCTCGGACAGGGTACGCAGGTATATAGTACACCTGTTTTGGTAAAAAATAGTGAGCGGGGACGTTTATACGTTTTCAGTCGCGATCCCGATTATGGTTGGACACCCACCCGTCGTAAACTGTTGCAGCTAGTGGCCGATCAAACGGCGGTGGCTATAGCTAATAATGAATTAACGCTGGAATTACGGGCCAAGGAACGTCAGGATCGAGAGTTAGAAATCGCTTCCGAAATCCAAAATCGTCTTTTACCCCGGCAATGTCCGAAAATTCAGGGGGTAGAATTGGCAGCCCACTGTAAAACGGCTAATCGCGTTGGTGGCGATTATTATGATTTTATCCCCTGCAACTACGATCAATTTAAACCGGCAAGGGAGGCGGAAATGGAAGCTAGTACCGCTCCTTGGAGTATAGTCATTGGTGATGTCATGGGTAAAGGTGTCCCAGCAGGATTATTGATGACCATGACCCGGGGAATGTTGCGAGCGGAAGTGTTAAATCGTCACTCCCCGGCCCAGATTTTGCGTCATCTCAATCGGGTTATGTATGCCGATCTGGATAATTCTCATCGTTTCGTGACATTATTTTATTCCGAGTATGATCCCCTGACGCGCCGTCTTGGCTACAGTAATGCTGCCCATTATCCCACCCTCTGGTGGCGGGCCAAAACGGCAGAGTTAGAGCCTCTCGACACGGAAGGGACATTAGTTGGTTTAGAGGCCGATTCTATCTATGATGATGCCCAAGTGCAATTAGAAGCGGGAGATACGCTGATTTATTATACCGATGGCTTTACCGATGCAGTTAACTCGAAAGGGGAAAGATTTGAGCAGAAAAATTGGCTATCGGCAGTTAAAGAAGCCTGTCAACAGTACACCGATCCCGAACAGATTCTAGAATATTTATTTGGGAAAGTTGCCGCTTTTACTGGGTTGGGAAATGACAGTAGCGACGATATGACTTTAGTAGTTATGCGAGTGAAATCGGAGGAATAAATTATCATTTACTAGCTCATAAATTAGCCTAATTCTGCTCTTGCCAAGGAGCAAATAAAGGCAATAAAGCTAACCCGGGTAAAGCGGCAATTACCGTGATTAAAAAGAACCACTGCCAACCGATCGCCTCAGCTAAAACTCCTGCGGGGGCTACTAAAATATCGCGACTAAAGGCCATTAAACTTGATAAAAGGGCGAACTGAGTAGCGGTAAAACGAGCATTACAAAGACTCATTAAAAAAGCCACAAAAGCGGCAGTGACTAAGCCGCCGCAGAAGTTTTCAATATTAATAGCTAAGACCATAAAAGGATAATTTTGCCCTAAATTTGCTAAAATAAAATAGGCTAAATTACTAACAGCTTGCAAGACACCAAATATCCAGAGCGATCGATTAATTCCCCAACGACTTAACAGGGAACCACCTAATAAAACTCCCACCATAGTTGCTATCATGCCCATACCGCCTTGGATCGCCCCAATATCGGTTTGACTGAAACCAGTTTTTAAGAGAAAAGGAGTCACCATATTATTAACTAAAGCATCCCCTAAACGATAGAGAACAATAAAGGCGAGAATGCTGATTCCTTGACCTATTTGATAGCGTTGAAAAAACTCTTGGAAAGGCAACCAAACCGCCTCTAAAAGAGTTTGAGGAGTATCATCCCTAGGGGGAGTAGCCGGGGCTAAAAAAGACCAAATAATCGTTAAAGCCATCAGTCCAGCTAGGAAAAGATAGACGAGAGGCCAGGGAAAGTGATCGGCTAAAATTAAAGCGATCGAACCGGTTAAAATTAAAGCCAAACGATAACCTAAAACCCCGATCGCCACCCCAGCACCCATCTCCCATTTTTCTAAAATATCTGTGCGATAGGCATCGTAGGCAATATCTTGGCTGGCACTAAAAAAAGCAATCAGTAAAGCATTAATTGCCAATAATTCTAAAGATCGTTGCGGTTGTTGCAAAGCCATGAAACCAATCGCTAAAGTTAAACAAATTTGAGCGATTAAAATCCAACCGCGACGACGACCAAGCACGGGGGGAAGATAGCGATCGAGTAAGGGAGACCACAGAAATTTGAGAGAGTAGGGGAGAGCGACTAAACTAAATAAACCGATCGATTTCAGATCAACTCCTTCGGTGGTCATCCAAGCTTGCAGGGTACGACCGGTGAGAAAATAGGGCAATCCAGAAGCGAAACCTAAGAATAACAAAGCCGCCATTTTTTGACTGCGGAACACTTGCAAATAAGCGGAAATTTCTTTGATCATGGAGGGGATAGGAGGATAGATTAGATTAAAGAATATAGTTAATTGACCCAAAAAGAAAGAGATTAGTTCTGACCGGCATCATCCCATCTTAACCATTGCCCGGCGATCAAAAAAAATTCCCGAAAAATAGCAGTCTTTCCCCCAACTGGGGCTATAGGCAGTAGAATGGATGAGATTTTGATTCAGTAGTCTTGAAAAATTGCGGTATTCTCCTTAAGATAGATGCTTGATTCTCCCAACTAGCTCCCACCCCTATTTACCTTTCCGGGATAAGGACTGCCATCCCCACCTTCCCTGCCGACTCCTGTGATTAAAGTGGACTCCTGTTTTATCTCATACCTATTGTCTAATCCCTCCGACTCGGAAGCGACCGGTGACAATGCCACCATTACCGTCGAGGTGCGTTTGGCCCAAAGCCAAGATCTCAAAAGCTTGGCGGAAATTCTCACCGATAGTTTTTTCCCCACGGCCAATTATTGGTCTTTTCTGCGTCCTATCTTTAAATTGGGCATTTACGAGGACTTACGGGGACGATTGCGCGCCGATACCCCTTACTATCACTGTCTGGTAGTCAGTCAAACCAGCGTCACCGCCACGGGTTCTCAGGAAATTATTGTCGCTACGGCGGAAATCGGCTTAAAATCTAGTTCTTTTTTAGCCGTTCCCATTCCTTATATTTCTAATTTAGCCGTTAGTCCCGATCGCCGGCGTGCCGGTCTGGCCCGGAGATTGCTGCTCAAGTGTGAACAGATCGCTAGAGAATGGGGTTTTGAGGAACTTTCCCTCCATGTTCTCGATAATAATCTAGCGGCCCAGTCACTGTACTCAAGTAGCGGTTATCGTCTGCAAAAAACCGACGGTTGGTTGATCAATTGGTTATTTAATCGACCACAAAAGTTATTTCTGCACAAAAAAATCAGCCATTGAGGAGATAGGAGGCACTCATGCACTCATGCACTCATGCAAAAGGCAGCTTTCTTCTCCCCACTACCCCACTACCCCACTTCCCCGCTTCCCGCTCCCATAAAAAACTTTTTGCTGCAAACCCTAGATATTTCTCCAAAATTGCGATGCAGAAGAACTATAAGGAAAAATTCTGCTATATTATCTGCTAACTCTCTAGAAAACCCGATTAGTTTAATAATCTTTTCCGGGTATCTGAGAAAAAAAATAGTTCATCTCTTTAAATATGGTTTTAGGGAGATATTTAGTGACCGTGTGAGGCAATTTGTGGTTAATAAGACAAAATCAAGGCTTAAAAGCGGAAAATCAAGCAAATTAGCGGCTAAACCTGTGAAAAAGCGGCGATTGTCCGGTAAATGGTTCCTGACAGCCCTAGGCTTAACTGGCTGCGCCCTAGTTTCCGCTACGGCGGGGGCTATGTTGGCTGTGTCTCTCTCCTCCACACCTTTGCGACAAGCTGCTCTTAGTCCCCAAGAAGCCGCCGCTTTTAACAATCAGCAGGCGATATCCTATGAAAATCTGCAACTTCCCGCCCTCAACCGCCCCGTTAATATTCTGGTAGTTGGCGCGAAAGTGTTGACATCCGATGTCAAGGAGGCACAAACCCCAGATCTGGGTTATCATGCCCCGGTTAATTCCTTGGATGGTTTAACCGATACCATGCTGTTACTGCGTTTTGACCCCCAAAGACAGAAGTTAACCATGCTTTCCATCCCCCGGGATACCCGCACCGATATCGAGGGTTACGGGGAGAAAAAAATCAATGAAGCTAACGCCCTCGGTGGACCTGCTTTAACGGCGGAAACGGTTAGTCATCTTTTGGACGGAGTCGCTATCGATCGCTATATTCGCATTAATGTGCAGGGTGTGGAAAAATTAATTGATGCTTTGGGGGGGGTGACGGTATATGTTCCCAAAGACATGAAGTACAAAGATTTTAGTCAACACCTCTACATTGACCTGAAAAAAGGGGAACAACACCTCAACGGCGAGAAATTCCTCCAGTTTGCCCGTTTTCGTTACGATGCTAACGGCGATATCGGTCGTATCCAACGACAACAGCAATTAATGCGGTCTTTAGTAGAACAAACCCTAAAACCAGCAACTTTATTGAAAATTCCCGATATTATCGAGGTTATCCGCACTCATATCGATACTAATCTCAGTTTAGAGGAGTTACTCGCTCTAGCCGGTTTTGCCTCTAAAACTCAGCGCGCTGATGTGCAAATGCTACTTCTACCCGGAGACTTTAATGGTGATGGTCGGCAAGGGATCAGTTATTGGTTGCCCAATCAAAGTAAAATTCAAGAGCTAGTGGCTCAACATTTTAACCACGGCTCTTTTATGGCTGACATTGAGGAAACCACGCAACCGACTCGCATAGCTGTGGAAGATAGCATCGATAATCCAGAAGCGGTGCAAGCTCTAGTCAGATATCTGCGCTCGTTTGGTTATGAAAATGTTTTTGTCTCTAAGTCTTCATCGCCAATTCTAGAAACTACCAAAATTATTGCTCAAAAAGGGGATAATTCCCTGGCCGCTGCCCTGCATAATAGCCTTGGTGTCGGGGAAGTTTTGGTGGAAAGTACGGGGAATCTCGCTTCTGATGTGACGATTAAAATCGGTCAAGATTGGCAAGAAAAATCAGCTAATCTTTCTGAGCCATCCCTAGGTAACTAGGGTCTGCTGAAAAAGTTTTTCGGTGGGGGTAGGAGTCAGGAGTCAGGAGTCAGTAGCCGGTCGTTTCAGGCTTTGTTGCCCTTGTTTTAACATCGGACTTTAACAGGTCAAAAGCTTTATTTTAAAAGGGTTTTACCATTATTCAGCAAGCCCTAACTAAGAAAAAAATCAAGTTTATCTGGGTTATTTATTAGCGTTGGGTTTCAGGCTTCAACCCAACCTACATTCTCAGAGAAAAATCAAGTTTATCTGGGTTATTTATTAGCCAAAATTTGACAAAAATTTTGGTGTTGTTCACTAGCTATTCCTTGCTGTAATCTTGCCAAAACTTCGGCTAAATTCCCCGATAATAAAGCATTTTTATCTAGCCATAATCCAGGGAAGACTTGGGAGCAAAAGATATTATCTTGATTTGATTCTAGGGGCAAATATTCCCCATCAGTTAAGCGAAACCAATCCAATTGAACGTCATAAACTCGCCAGATAATATACTCTTGCACTCCATGGCGACGATAAACTTTGAGTTTTTCGTGTAAATCGTAGGAAGCAGTAGAAGCGGCAATTTCCACGATTAATTCCGGCGCGCCTTCTACATAATCATCTTCACTAATGCTTGATTGTCCACTGGTTTCTATTCTTAATAAAGCATCTGGTTGTGGTTGATTATCCCCATCCAGTCGCACAGTAGTATTATCCAGTGTTTCTACCCCCAGTGTCGCCACTTCGTAGGCAGTTAACCAACCGATAATATTAGCGTGGGGTTTACCGTGGTTTTTGGCTCTCACCGCAGCTGTCATATAAACAACTGCTTGGATTAATTCAGCTTTTTTTACCCTTGTCATTGCCTGATAACGGCGCTCGAATTCGGGAAGGGTTAATCTATCACCACTTTCGAGAGGGGGAATAATATGAGGGGAAACTGTCTTAGTCGATAGCATATTACCAGACTCAGTTAATTTATCGATTAGGTTAAGCTTTGTATCGAGAGCATCGAAGATATCCTATACTTATTTTACAGCGTTTCTGGTCAAGATGAAGTGTAACCTGATTTGGTATCGACCACTGACTCCCAAAAAGGAAAACTTTGTACCTCATCATTAAGATAAATGCTAAATCCTTGAGTTCCTTATTTACCTTAAACCTTGCACCATGTTTGCTTTAGTTTCACTAGATAAAATCGAGCTACCGGCGGGGTCCTTAGTGAGATTACCTGCCACTTGGCTAGATTATCAAACTTTGTCTCGGCAAAGGGGTGACAATTCTCGGCCTAAAATCAAATATCACAATGGAGAAGTCTTGCTTATGTCTCCACTTCCCAAGCATGGACGTGATGCCCATTTAATTGCTAATATTATCATCACCTTATTGGATTATCTGGGGCGTGAGTACGAGGCTTTTACTCCCGTAACCATGGAATTACCAGAAACAAGTGGTATTGAACCAGATTATAGTTTTTATATTGACCATTGGCCGGCTATAGCAGGGAAAGCCAGAATTGACTGGGTAAATGATCCTCCTCCCGATTTAGTATTAGAAATTGATGTCACCAGTTACTCGAATGTGGATGATTATCTGCCTTATAAAGTGCCTGAAATTTGGTTGTATCGTCAGAAAAATCTCTATATTTATTGGCTAGATAATCAAGAGTATATCCTGCGCCATCAAAGTCAATATTTTCCTAACTTTAACCTACAAAATCTAGTTTCTTTCTGTGGAGAAATTGCCGACAATCGCAATAGTAGTATGGCAATTCGTCAACTAAAACAACATCTCGAAGATTTTTATAAGTAGGGAGGCACAATTATTTGTAGGATGGGTTAGCGGTAGCGTAACATGAGCGGGCGTTGGGTTTCATGCTTCAACCCAACCTACGTTCATCTTATATTTAATTCCACTTTGTACCTCATCATTAAGATAACTGCTATAACCATGAATAATTTTAAAATACTGCTCATCGGTTACGGTAATACTTTAAGAAATGATGACGGAGTGGGAGTGAGAATAGCCGAAATTATTGCCGAGGAGAATTGGACTAATGTGCAAGTCATCGCTACCCATCAATTGACTCCTGAATTAGCAGCCGATATAGCTGATGCTTCTCTAGTTATTTTTGTTGATGCGGTATTATCTAATCAAACTGATATTCAGATAGAAAAATTAGCGGCAGTTACCGAATGGAATAATTTTGGTCATGCAGAAAGTCCCGCTTCTTTATTAGCATTAACTCAAGCAATTTATCAACAAACTCCCAGGGCCTTGGGAATATTTATTCCTGCTATTAATTGTGAATTTGGTGAAGAATTATCAACAATAACTCAAAAGGGCTTGACAAAAGCGATCGAAGCTATTAGGAAAATTATTACTTCTGAGGATTTGACTGAATACCAAAAGCAGGACTTTGATAATCTTCCGGCAGATAATTTTCAGGAATAGTGCTGTGATTGCCATCCCGGAGAGCCTTGTAGTGAGGAGACATAATTTCGATACCGACTTCGTTACATTTATCCTGAATATTTTGATGTAATTCAGAATAAATATACACCATTTTGCTAGGATGGTCGGTGTAGGCATTTAGCTGATAGCTGACATAAAAATCATCGAGACTGGTTTGCAAGACAAAAGGAGCAGGTTCTGAGACAATAAATTTAGTGGCTAAGGCTGCTTCTTTCAGGGTTTCGTGAACCTTACGCCAAGGTAAATCATAACCGAGAGTGACTGTGGTTTGCAAAATTAAAGGCTGTTCGAATTCCCTTTGAGAAACGCTAAAGTTAATCACATTGGTGTTTAACAGCGATGAATTAGGAATCGTGATAATTCTATTAGCTGGTGTGCGAATGCGGGTGACTAATAATCCTTTTTCAATCACGTCTCCAATAACATCACCAATAGAAATTTTATCTCCTAGTTGAAAAGAGCGAGTATAGATGAGGATAATTCCTCCCACCACGTTAGCGATAGCAGAGGTAGAACCCAAGGAAAATAGCACCCCTAAAAATACCGACACCCCCTGAAAAGCAGGAGAATTAAATCCGGGTAGATAGGGAAAAGCGATGACTATAGCTAAGGCAATTATCAGCAGTGACAGTAAATTATAGGTTGGGTTTGCCCAATCGGGATAGAAACCATGAATTACTAAAGTTCCTCTTGACAATGCCGTGAAAAATGGTTTAATTGCTCTCAACAGATAGTGAGTTATAAAAATAATTAGCAGTATAATAAAAATATTGGGTAAATATTTTGCTATCTCTTGGGAAAAAACTTCCAAAGCACGGAAAAAGTATTGCAAAAAACCATCACCAAATTTTCTAGTCCAGGGAAAAAGACGAAGGACAAAAGTTAAATAAAAATAGAGAATAGTTAAAATAATTAGAGTTCGGATAAATTGCAAAACTCTTAGGGAAAAAATTCCTATTGTCTGGGAACTAATAATCTCAAAATTTTGGAATACGACCCCAGGAACTAGGGAGGTGATTAATCTCTGAATCTGGGGAAAAACCCGCAAAGATATAAAAATCATCGTCCAGAAAATTAAGACCGTGGACAGGGTAGCACTTACTGTCAAAACTGCATCTTTTAAGAGGTTATCCGGTTGACGTTCTTGACGATAACGGACAATGGCCGCTTTAATCTTTGCTAAAGCTCGTTCGGCCAATACTTCTTGACTTACTGCGTGTAATTTGGCATCTTTAGAAGTAATAGTAGCAATAACCGTATCTCCCAAAATAATCGAAGGGTTTTTGTCTTCAGGATCGATTTTTATGGTTAAATCTTCAGGAGAAAGGGCATCGTCATCGGCAATTTTTTCAATTCTGGCTGTAATCGATTTCGCTCTTTCTTGCGCTGAAAAAGAACCTATTCCTTGCCGAATAGTAAAAAGTTCTTGATTATCAAGCATGACGGGAAAAACTTCTCCCAAAGTTTCCAGGGGTGTTTCCTGTCCTTGTTTAGCAGGATTATTCTGGGCCGCTATCATGAAGATGGGGGATAAAGTCAGTAACAAAACTAAACAAAACAGCCCTAAGTAACGCCAGATTTTTTTCATCTTCTAAGCCACAATTGCACAGGAGCGATCGAGTTTAATACCTCTTTTTTTCATCGTAGCATGGAATAGTTCTGTGGATAACACCTGTTCCACGGGATAAATCCCGGCTTTTTGGAGTTTTGCCGCTAAGATTAATTCTGCCACGCTGCCAGTTCCCCAACCCGCTGCTTGAGCAGTATTCTCGTGAAGCATAGTTGCTTGATAAACTGCTTTTTGCTGCCCTTGCCATCCGGCCACTTTTGCTAACATTGCTACCCCAATTCCCGAAAATTTATCGGTTACTTCTGTCATGCGATAACTAACTTGGGAAAAAAACTCGATTCCTCGATAACTTTCTACCCAAGCATCGGGAAAAATATGGGCAGTAATCCAAGTTAAATGATTATAAAAATCGGGAATAGAACCAAATTTTGTGATCACATTTTGCACTTGAAAAGATTCAGCAAAAGTATAGGTTTCTGGCATATCAAACCAATAAACACCAGTTTTACCTAAAGGAGCGGGAAAGTCAATTACTTCTCTAGCAGTATAGGGTTTAATCTCTTGCCATTGTCCCTCAATCCAGGCTAAAAAAGGCTTTTTTAAGCCGAGAAAAGTTGTCCGCATCACAGTTAATCCCGCACCTCCTGAACCCGCTACGGCATAATTTAAACGGATTGTTTCTACCCTATCTAACTGTTCCACTCCCTCTCGCACTATACTATTAGAAATACCGGGAAAAATTCCCGTATTAACCACGGCAGTTATTCCCGCTTTTATTGCCAATTCTCGATAGGGGATTAACTTTTGATAAAAAGAACGATGATCACTAACATCAATATAATTGACTTTTTCTTCGATGCAAATTTTTACTACCCTGCCATCGCGATAATGAAAGGGACCGGCACAATGAATGACTAAATCACTATTTTTAATTGCCTGTCTAAGCTTGTCTATTTCTTCTAAATCTAAAGCCAAAAACTGCATTCTTGGCAGTAATTTAATGGCTTTTTCCTTGCGTCCTGTGATAATAATTTTAGCTGCAGTATGATTAATAATATCTAGGGCGACACTTTGACCAATGCGACCAGTGCCACCTAAAATTAAAACAGTTTTTTCCATGGCAACTATCAATAATGTTTGCCCTAGTATAGCATTCTCTTGGCAAGTTTGCCTATTTTCCAAGATGAAAAATTCAGAATAATCTCAACTTATTTACTGCGTCCTAGAGGCAAGAAAATGGTTAAAATCTCACCTTCTTCGGGTTTTTGACGCACAATAAATTTACCTCCCAAAGCTTGAAAAAGGTTTTTAGTTACCTTCATATTCAGACTTAAGCTACCAGTTTCTGGTTGAAACATTAAGACTTTTCCTAAAGCTTTGAGGGTAGGATTAGGCGATTTTACCTGAGTTTGGAACTGCATTTTTAATTGATTTCCTGCCATTGATATATCTACTTGCAACAGACCACCACTAGCCATACTGCGAGTACATTTTTCCACGACTCCATTTAACATTTGATCCAATAAATTCGGGTCGCTAATTACCGAAGGCAATTTTTTCGGTACATTAACTTCTAAATTGACATTGCGCCGTTTAGCCTGTTTTTGCCACCGGGGAATACTATCTTGAAAGACCTTTTCTAGAGCAATTGGAATTAATTGAATTGGTTTATCTCCCAGAGGATTAATACCCAATTCTGCGGCTCGGAAAATTAATTCCATGCGCTGAATTTGTTCACCACATTCTAAATCAATTGTTTCCAAATATTTCTGGACATCTTCCGTTATTTTTGCCCGTTTTAGTAATAATCGGGTAATGGTGCGAATGGTGGTTAAAGGGGTGCGAATTTCGTGGGTTAAAGCGCGCAATAATTCCAAATCACAACCCGATTCTAAATGAGAATTATCTTCCTCTGGGGGAGTGATTTCGGTATTGATAGACGATTTCGTTTTTTTCAGGTCTAAATTAGGCTGGTTGGGTAAATTTTGCAGTAATTGGCGACTAAATTGGCTAACTAGACGATAATCCGGCGAGGGACTGCCATTAGCTTCGATAATTGCTTCTAAAGTCCCGATTTGCGGATAACGCAGATTCACTAATCTTTGCCGCAACTGCTGCCAAGCTTGCTGAGTGAGGACGGGATCAAAGGAAAATTGAAAAGAGGACAAACCCCACTGATCTTCGCCTAAAACCAGCAAAAGAGAGAAACTTTCGCTAAAAACCAGACAAAATCTTTCATTAGCAATCGGATCCGTTGGCAAGAGCGGCAATTCATGGATCTCCGTCGGGGAAATATCGGCGGCGGATTTTTCCTGAGAAGGCAATTGCAAACCCAGCCATTGTAAATGTTTTAAAGCTTTAACGGTAAAAACACCGAATTTAAACCCCGTTAAAGCCTTGCTTTCTCTGACTAAAGCCGTCGGACCAGAGAGAATTAAACCCCGACCGGCGGCAGCATTATTTTGGTTTTGTAATAAGATACTTTCTAAAGATGCGATCGCTGCGAACCATTCACTTTCCGCTTTCAGTTGCGCTCGCTTGAGCCATTCCGATAAATTAGGATAAAAAGCATTGGGGGTGAAAGTTTCCCGTTCCTGATGGTCAGTCGGCGGGAAAATATCGCTTAATTTCGGTAAAGACCCCTCTAACATCGTCTTCATCACTGACTAGATACAAATTCCTTACCTAGAATATTACCCCCGTTAATGCTCATCCCATAACGGTAAAACCGAACTCTATTGGCAGTGATATCCGCTTGACATCTCCCTGCGTTAAAACAACAGGGATTCTTTGTGGTGAATAGAAGCGGGTTGAAACTGCGCTTCTATTCGATTACGATATATTTTNTTAACTGACCATTAAAAGCTTTAAACAAACCTCTTTGAATTCTTTTACCTGATGACTGCCACCCTGCGGGTTTTTCACCGAATTTAGGTAGCAAATCATTATCTAAAAAAGAAGCCTTTGAGGTGTAGCTTTCCTCAGTCTCGATCAAATTAATCCCGTACTGTTCAGACAATTGCTTAATACGTCCTTTCAGCTTGGCAGTGGGAACTTGAACAAATTCCTGATTAACTTGTTTCCCTAACTCAATAGAATCTTTTTGTCGTTGATTCCATCCAAAGACGATAGTAGAAATGTCATTGTTAAGACACCAATTAATAACAAACCTGGCGGCTTTATTAACGTTATCTCTCATTTGACGATTACGCTTTTCGGTTAAAATAGCCAATTCCTGATCCCAATACCATTGTGGCTTACCAGTCTTAATTTGAGCAATTCGCTTGTTATACCATTGGTTTTGTGATTTAACTTTTCTCCCGTCAATAACAAAAGACTTGCCCGTATTAGAAACACAGGTTAACCAATTATTTAGCCCGTGATCTATTCCTAGAACCTTATTATTAGGCTTGACTTTCTCTTGAGCGGGTTGCTCGTAAACGCACTCAAGATAAAAACTAAGATTTCTAGGAACAAGTCGAAACTCTTTGATGTCCTCAAATCTTAAATTAGAAGGCATTGGCAGATAAAAAATATCAATCCCAAACCAAGCTTTTACCTGCTCTCCCAAGGAAAACTTTAAGCCTTTTTCGGATTGCTTTACATACCGTGATGGATAGCTTACTACCGCCATTCCTCCTTTTTTTCGATATTTAGGCGGTTTAGGCTTGTTAGGTAACTGCCCTTTATTCCAAAGACTTAAAAGCCCTTTATAGGAAGAAAAAGATTCCGCTACATCATGAAGTAATTGTTGAGCGCAACATGACCGCAGAGATCGAAAATGTGGATGATTTTTCATCTGAGAATCCAGGTGGTATTTCTTGACGTATCGCCCCGCCTTAAAAAGCATCTGCCGGCAATAATAAAGACCACAGTTAGCCAGCTTGTTAGCTTCTTCGCAAATAAACTCTAAGATAGCCCTTATCTCGCTGTCTGCATGAATGAGAACTTGTTGAACTCCATACATTTTGACTTACCTCCTGTATAGAGGATAAGTTGAAAATACACTAATTGTCAAGTGTCAAGAGTACAATGGAAGATTATAGAAGAAATCCTCATTCGGTAACACTGCTTAACTATCACTTTGTCTGGTGTCCAAAACGAAGAAAGGCAGTATTAAAGGGAGACATTAAGTTGAGAGCGCCGTCAATTATTTTTGACCTGTGCCAAGAAAATAACTGGAGATTAATCGCCTTAGAAATCAGGCCAGATCCTATCCATCTATTCCTAGAGTCTGATCCTAGCTATTCTCCTTCAACAATAATTAAAAGAATTAAAGGGAGACTATCTCATCACTTAAGAAAAGAGTTCCCAGAATTGTTAAAGTTACCCACTCTGTGGACTCCTAGTTATTTCTGCTCAACTGCTGGTAACGCCTCTACGGAAACTATTAAAAAATACATTGAGAATCAAACTAATAAATGATACAGGGGGATAAATCCCCTTGTTCGCTCGACTACCATCCGTTTTAACGGATGGCTAACCCTCGCTCACGATTTTTAGGTTTTGAGAGCAGTTATCTTAATGGTGAGGTACAAATAGGTTACACTTCATCTGGATGAGAAAGGCTGTCAATCGGCTTAATGATTGGTAATATAGCTTAGTCCAGTTGATTACCTATGCTGGTTGTGGGTTTAGTAGCTTAATTCAACCTCGATAAGTCTGATATTTAATTACATCTCCCCACTTATGTGTTTTTTTGTTACATTTAAGTATTTTTTGTTTATCTATGGTTATCATAGAGCAAGTTAAATTGTTCCCCAATTATTTCCCTAACCAACCAATCTTTGATCCCAAACCCTTTTGCCTTGACATTACGTCAATGAGAGGAACCATCGGCTCTTGGTTTGCCTGTTTAAGTGTTGCTTTCAAGCTAGGTAAACAGTTGAGTAGCGGTAACTGTTCAGCAATAGTTGGGTTCGGTTATTGACTATATTTTGCCGTGGGCAAATTCTGAGAATCAATCAGAACTAAGTACGCTTGAGAACGTGGAGTTATTCCCTGTCTCTGCTGCCTTTTGTCTGTCTTCCGAACCTGTCGCTGCTGCGGATTTGAGGTTCATTTATCCTTTGTCTGAGAGAGAGTAAAAAATATGCTGCACATTCATATTCTTCAGGATACGTTTTTCAAGTCTTCCACAGCTTTTTCTGAAACCCTTAATAGTGATCAGAAGTTCTTGATTCAAGCGGGAACTAAATTACCAATTAAATCCTATTTTCGCCAAAATAATCATTATTCTGTCAAGTTAGCCGAAGAACAAGGTTCAGTGGGAAAAGCGGGATTTTTCTTTGATGATCATGTACAAGTAGAAGAAATACGAGGAGTTTGGATCACCAATGTTGACAGTGATATTCTCAAGTCTAAAGATAACTTAAAAGCTGGGTTGGAAAAACTTAAAAATTTAGGTTTTAATACTCTTTATCTAGTAGTTTGGAATAAAGGCTATGTGTTTTTTGAATCACAAATTGCTGATAATATCTTCACTGCTAATGAAGAAAAAATCCAAAAAGTCAACCTTGAAAAAGAGTTAGTCGGTAGAGATATACTAGCAGAAATCATTGAGATTAACCAGACAGAAAAGTATAACTTTCGGATTATTGCTTGGTTTGAATATGGTTTAATGGTTCCTCTGGCTGCTCCCTTAGTTGCTCAAAAACCAGATTGGTTTATGCTTACTCATCAACAGGAAAATACAGTTGATGGTGATGGGAATTGCCGCTTAAATCCTGCTCATCCTGAAGTTAAAGATTTTTGGATTAGTATCATTCGTGAAGTGGTAAGAAACTATGAAATTGATGGTATTCAATTAGATGATCACTTCGCTATTCATCACGCAAAACTCTTGCCTAATGGTACTAAAAATTTTGATTTTAGTATGGGGTTTGACTCCTTTACCATCAAACTTTTTCAAGAGGAAACTGGTTCAGTTAGTCCCTTAAGCAATCCCCAATTAGCGAAATTTAAAGATTGGCGTAAGGAGAAGTTAACTCAATTAGTGCGATTGATTTTTAAAACCATTAAAGCGGAAAAAGATGATTGTATTCTCTCCATTTCTCCCAATCCTTTAGGATTTTCTGTTGATCATGCTTTAGCTGATTGGAAAGCCTGGGAAAAGGAGGGATTAATCGAAGAACTGGCATTACAAGTTTATCGTCCAAATCTGCCTATTTTTGAAGGCGAAATCGATAAATCAGGGGTAAAAGCAGCGCGGGAACATATTCCCACCGTCATCGGTATTCTCACTGGTTTAAGACCCAGTGATAGACGAGTAAATTTCCAATTAATTCAAGCACAAACTCAGGAGACTCGTGAGCGAGATTTTGCTGGTTTTGCCTATTTTTTCTATAGTAGTTTATTAGACCATATTCCCACCACAGAAACTGTGGCTGACAGGGAGAATAAATTGGCTCAAATTCTTGCTACAGATCAATTTGTTTGACTCTTTATCTCTTGTTATATAGGGATTATTTTTTAAGTTTATCGTCCCTCCTAGTTGTTAAAATTAGGAGATTTTTTGGTAGTTATTTTTATTTTAATTGCTATTAAGAAATATTACAAAATTCGCAAAACTTATTGACAGTTAAATAATTCAAGCAATATGCTTAGATGTAGAGTTAAATAACTTAAAACAACCCTTTAATTTTATGAAGGAACAATCTAATGTCAACCTCAACTGAGACGAGTTTTCCCAACGAATTGATGCCTAACTTATTTATAGGTATGACGGGTTCTGATGTAGAAAAATTGCAACAGAAATTACAAGAGTTAGGTTTTTATAGTGGACCCATTGATGGTCTTTTTGGTCAAGGAGTTGAACAAGCTGTCAAAGATTATGAAGACAGTAGACTTCTTCCATTGATAAACAGTTTGTTAATCGTCTAATTCTCATTAAAGGACATAGTTATTGTTATGGTTCGTGTAGTTGAAAATACCGCAGGCAAAACAAGAGATTTGCCAATTGCTTCACGCCTCAAGCAAATATTATCATTTGCTGCCTCTGTGGCTGGAATTGACGAGGTTAGAGTTGAGTCAGGTGGTCAATGTGCAATCGGTACTTGTAGTAAGCGGGTAGGGAGTACTCGACATGACTTAGGCAATGCTGCTGACTTAGACCTGATAAAAGATGGTCGTGTTCTTAAATTTACTGATTCAAATGATTTGCCTTTATTTGAGGCATTTGTTGAAGCTGCGGCAAGTTTTGGTGCTACTGGAATCGGTGGAGATGTTGGTTATATGGGGCCAACAAGAATTCATGTTGGCTTTGGGAGCCGTGCTACTTGGGGAGGAAATGCTGGCAGAGGAGCGGCTCCCAGTTGGCTAGAAAATGCTGCTACAAAAGGTTGGAATAACCCACTTTCCTTCCCAAACCCTCAAAATGGTTCATCTCTGTTTTCAGTTAACGCACGTAGTGGGCTAAATCTCAGATCTGGCCCTAGCCAAAGCTTTAAAATTATTAGAACACTTTCCTTAGGGACTATCCTTACGATACAAGGATTTGATGGAGCAGATCAAGAATGGGCTCAAGTTGATCTTGAGGGCGATGGCGTTATCGATGGCTATGTATTCAGAACATTTTTAAAACCAGTGCAAGAGGGATCACTGCGAGTGATGGCTTTTTCAGATCAGGCAAACATTGAAGAAGAGGAAGAAGGTTGTGCTGCGGATAATCCACAAGGTTTCACAGAGGAGTAAGTAATGTTATCTAAGTAGTGAAAGCTAGTTTTCGCCACTATTGCCATTTTAGGTAATACAAATTCTTGTCAACTATAACTGTAAATTTTGCAAGCCTTTAGTCCATTTTTGCTATGAGTATTCAAGACGACATTGTTTGGTTTAAAGACCAATTTCAATCAGATATCCTCGCCGCTATTGATAATACACCTTTCCGCCTTGAACTATTAGTGGCGATCGCCTTACAAGAAACTGGCTATCTCTGGCGTAATATTTACAAAAGAGAAAGTGTAGCAAGAACCCTAGAGCTTTGTGTTGGAGACACAATCGGTGCGCCTGATAGAACCGCCTTTCCAGTTGATAGAGCGGCACTGGAAGCAAAACCGAAAGGCAAAGAGATGTTTCAAGTTGCTCGTCAAGCACTTGAAGATATTGCCTTGTACAATAATGACTTCAAAGTTGCCGCCAGAAACCCAGATAGATTTTGTCGAGGCTTCGGCATCTTTCAATATGACCTACAATTTTTCTTAACCAATCCAGATTATTTTTTAGAAAAACAGTGGTACGAATTTGATCAATGTTTAGCCCGATGTGTTGAGGAATTAAAATCAAAATTAATCAGCACCTATGGCAAGGATAAAACCAGCTTGACTGATAAAGAAATGGTCTATGTAGCTATTGCTTATAACAGGGGAAGTGTTGATTTTAGCCGAGGCTTTAAACAAGGCCATAAAGATAGCAGTGGCAAGTATTACGGTGAGTATATCTGGGAGTATTTGCAATTAGCCAAAGGTAGCTCCACCAATACTCAACAATACCGAGTTAATGCTCGATCGGGTTTAAGACTCCGCTCTGGGCCTGGCACTAATTTTGATACCATTGAGTTACTTCCCCTTGGTCGTCTCGTTTTTGTTGGCAAAAGACAGGGCGAATGGGTTGAAGTAGATTTGCAAGGCGATGGAGTTATTGATGGCTTTGCTTTTGCTAGTTATTTGGCTCCAGTTTAGTTACTTTTTTAACTTTCTTGATTTTTAAGGAAATTAGTCCTATGGCACAGGGAAAAGTTACAGCCAGCACTTTAAATTTACGCACGGCTCCTAACACAGCAAGTAGCACTTTAGCAAGTTTACCGACAGGAAAGGTTGTTGATATTCTTAGCACCGTTACAGGAGGCAATTACCCCGTAAGTAGTGGAACTTCCAATCAATGGCATAATGTTCGTGTCGATGGCCAAACAGGTTTTGTAGCCGCAGCCTTTATTCAACCTTTGGCTCCCCCCGGAACCTTACAAGGCAATATTGAATTGGCTCCCCCCGGATTAATTGGTTTTGATTGTGCAAGCAAGTTAAATCCGACATTAATTAGTAAATTTGCCAATGACCCTAAAATTTTTCGTTATTGTTTGCGCTATCTTTCTTTAGGAACACAACAAACAAATGTTGATTTAAGCCGTCAAGAAGCGGAAGACATTTTAGCATCAGGATTAGCTCTTAGTCCCGTTCAGCGAGTCCGCACATCAGGTTGGATTCCGACAGGTTCTTTAGGAACGACGACAGGTCAAAATGCTGCTAATAATGCAGTTTCCGTCGGTTTTCCGGCAGGAATTAATGTTTGGTTAGATTTAGAGGGCGTGAAGTCAGGGACTTCTGCAAGTAATGTTATTGCCTATTGCAATAATTGGTTTAATGAAGTTGCGGCCAAAGGTTATGTTCCTGGTATTTATGTTGGTGCAAATGCAATTCTCACAGGAACTCAACTAGCTAATTTAAAGTTTCAACATTACTGGAAATCAGGAAGTACAGTTCCAAGTATTCCAGGGCGGGGTTATCAGCTAATTCAAACCATCCCTAATCCTCCGATGGGTGAACTAAGGCATGGTATTCACATTGATTACGACGAGACCCAAACAGACAGCCTCGGTGGTCAAGTGATTTGGCTAAGTCGCTAGTTTTTTTTCAATCCCTCAATTTTTCATTGATTCAATTCAGGAGTAAACCAATGGCTCGTACTGGACAAATTACCGCAAGTACCCTTAATTTACGCACATCTCCCAATACTTCAAGCACTATTTTATCTGCTTTTCCTACGGGAACTCTCGCCGAAATTTTAGATACCGTAACCGGCGGAAGTTACAGTTTACCGGCGGGGGGAACATCAAATCAATGGCACAAAGTAAAAGTTGCTGGACAAGAAGGTTTTTTAGCCGCAGCATTTATTATTGATACGGGGAATCCAGACGGGACTAGCAAGGTTCTTGACGCAATTTTCAAAGTTAATGCTGGTCACATCTATTACCGGGCAAAAGATATTACTGGAGATGGCAGGGCTGAAACTTTTTGTAATTGGTTTGCCGCCGATGTCTTAGATCAATTAGGAATTGGTTTGCCTCGCTTAGATGCTAGTGCAGGTTCCTATGTTGAACCCCATCCTATTTATGGAAATAATACGCCTTTTAAACCCTTTTCTGCGGAAGCTTTGTTTACTTTTTTTCAAAATCAAAATGCGAGTGCAACAGGGACGTGGAAATTAGTGAGTTCCGACACTGCCGATAAAGCTTCTGCTCAAAGTGCAGCTATTAGCATTGCTAAAGGCGATAAAGTTGTAGTTGCTTCTTTTCCTGGAGTGCGTGGTAGTCGTCAAGGTCATATTGCTATTGTTCGTCCTGACAGTTCGGCTAGTGTCAGAATTGCTCAAGCAGGTCGTGTCAGTAGCAATAATTTAGCCTTAAGTGATGGCTTCGGTAGTGCTTTAAGCTCCACTAAGTTTTTTACTTTTAAGGGTTAATCTCTTTCAAATATCCCTCTTGTTTTGAATAAGGGGGATAAATTTCTATCTCTCTATATTGTCTAATTCTTGTAAGGTTACAATCATGGCTCAAGGCAAAATTACGGCAAGTTCTCTTAACTTAAGAAGTCAACCCGATTCCACTACAGATGGTAATATTATTAAGCCGCTACCGACAGGAACTTTGGTTGAAATTATCAAAACTGTTCGGGGAAGTAGTTATACTTTTGGGGGTGGAACTCGTAATGATTGGACACAAGTTACAGAGGGAACTGACACTGGCTTTGTCGCCGCCGCTTGGGTAGCTCCTATTACGCCGCCGCCACTACCACCATCAATCACAACAGAAGTACGAGGAGTTTGGATTGTTGACCGTACTCACAGTTCTGTTTTAACTTCTCCGGCAACCATTAGTAACGCTCTCAATTTTTTGCAACGTAATGGCTTTAATACTGTTTGTCCTGCGGTTTGGAATCGAGGATTTACCGCTTTTCCAAGTACTGTAATGACGAAGAATGGTTTCCCTAATCAAGACCCTGGTTATGTAGGTTTTGATCCTTTAAGGGAGATTGTTAAACAGGGCAAAAGTCGGGGAATGATGGTTTTTCCTTGGTTTGAATATGGATTCGCGGCTTCACCCGATGCTGATGGCGGTCATATTTTGGAGACTAAACCTAACTGGTCAGCTTTAGATAGTTCAGGCAATAAAGTTCAACATGGCGGATTAACTTGGATGAATGCCTTAAATCCAGAGGTTCAACAATTTATGCTGGATTTAATTTTAGAAGTCGTTAATACCTACGATGTGGATGGAATTCAGGGATGCGATCGCTTTCCTGCTATTCCTTTTAATGGCGGCTATGATCAAGCGACTAAAGATAAGTATAAAGCCAAACATGGGGTTAATCCTCCCAGTGATGGCAAAGACCCCATTTGGATTAAATTCCGAGCCGATATATTGACTAAATACTTAGCAAGTATATTTGAGAAAATTAAGAGTACAAAATCTACTTGCATCGTTTCAATGTCGCCTTCACCATTTCCTTTTGGGCTAAATAATTTGATGCAGGATTCAGAGGTATGGGTTAAGCAAGAGATCGTAGATTTTTTGCATCCTCAACTGTATCGAACCAGCTTTGCTAACTATAAAACAGAAGTAGATAGCCTGAAAACACGGCTTACGGCTAGTCAACTTAAAAAAATCGCACCTGGAATCGCTTTTACTGCCAGCCGAACAATCTTAACAACAAGTGATATTGTGCAATCCATTAAATACAACCGTAGTCAAGGTTTGGGCGGTCAAATCTTTTTCTTCTATGAAGGTTTGACAAGTAATAGCAATGCAATGGCGATCGCTCTACAAGCTCCGGGTATTTATGCTTGAGCTTAGTTTCAATTTTGTTCACTTACAATTGTCTTAAGGAGTTATTTGTATGGTCTCTATCCAAAAAATTCAGATCCCCGAAGGTACTGGTTTTGATCGCAAGGTGGCTATGGAATTAGCAAATCTAATCTCCGTTGCTTATAACGAATATGAAGTCTGGGATGCCAATGAAGAATTACAACAAGAAAGTAAACTTCCAACCGTCATCACAGGTTCGCAAGACTTCGCGGATCTGGAAATGGATAGTTTAGAGTGCCAAAAGAACCATGGTGAAAATACTAATTTTAAAAAACTTGATCAGTTTTGGAAAAATTCTAAAGAGTATAATCGTTGTGCTACCTTTTTCTTTCCTCAATGGTGGTGGTTTGAATTGTTAAAACCAAGTAATTTTAACAATATTTTACAATCAGATATACAGCAATTCTGGAAAAGCCTTAAAGATATTGTCACGACGGATGAAGTATTTGGCTTTATTGCTCAATCTCAAGAAAATCCTAATCAGCTTTTTGTTGTATTTCGTGGAACCCGTGAAGGGGCAGAATGGTTTAATAACTTTCGCCCTAAACCTAAGCCTTTTCTACCTGATGAGTTTACTGACTTAGGAGAAGTCAGAAATGGATTTAATCTGATTTATACGATTGACCATCCTCAAAATTCTCTACAAGCATTTCTGGGAAGGATAGGTGGTATTCCAATTCCTTTTTTGGATACCCTGAAAGCAAAAATTAATCAATTTTTTGCTAATCAAAATACTGTTTCTAGCAAGGAAGTCGTTGCTGATTTCTTTAGTAAATATTTCGGTAATCAGCAGAATTCTTCAGAAACAGAGATTTTTATTACAGGTCATAGTTTAGGGGCTGGATTAGCAACCTTAGCTGCTTTACATATTGCTAAACTTGCTGAACGTCATCAAGTTAATCCCTCAATTCAACTTTATACTTTTGCTAGTCCCAGGGTCGGTGACGAAACTTTTGCTAGTCACTTCGATAATTTTGAAAAAATTAATAGCTATCGGATTATCAATAGTGAAGACCTAATTCAAGCAGTTCCTTTCCCAACTACAGAAGTCGTTGATGAACCGACAGAGGACGGAATGAGTGAAAGTGCAAAAATCCGATTAGCTTGGATTAAAAATTTTCTGGATAAACTCACTAAAGGACAAGCAAAAAAGCACTATCAACACATTGGTCTTTCAGTGACTTTTACTCAGCAAACAGGCAAGATCGCAGGGAATCATAATTTAACTGATACCTATCGGAGAGCATTGCTTGATGATATTTAATCTGGGCTAATTGAGACTTTTTTTCTAACCGTTAGGAGGAACCTAAACCATGACTAACTTCAATTTTTCCATTATTTTTGCCGAACCCCTTAAACACTTCGATATTTGTGACGCATCGGCGGCTGTACCTTGGGGGGAAGATCGTTTTTTTGTCGGTAACGATGAAGATAATATCTTAAGATTATATGATTCTCATCAGTCTGGTAAAGCAGTTGAAAGTGTGGACATTAATGAATATTTCTTTCCTCATGATGATGAAGAAATTGACATTGAATGTGTGACAAATCTTGGTGACTTTTCCTATTGGATTACCTCCCATGAACGGAGCAAAAAAGGAAAATTTAAAGAAAAACGCCATCAATTATTTGCTGTTCAATTTTTTGATAATGATGCAATTTTGGGGGTTATAGGGCAACCTTATCAGAAATTGGTTTTACCCGATCTGTTAGAAAATTCTCTATTAAAACCATTTGATCTGAAAACAGCAGAGACAATTGCTCCGAAAGAAGGGGGGTTAAACATTGAAGGTTTAACAGCAACGCCAGAAGACGATTTGTTGATAGGTTTTCGCAGTCCTCTAAAACCTTTAACTTTGCCACAACCGGAACAACCGCTCAAACCAATTGTAAACCCTTTTTTCCGAGCTTAAAAGAGGTCATTATCCGAGCCATAAATCGCTCTTTATTTGCCCCAGCTAAAGGATCTTTTGGAGATGGTTCAGGAGGCTTTATCTTAGTTCCTTATCGTACCATTGCCGTTGATAAAACCGTGATCCCTTTAGGAACAGTTATTTATATTCCTGATGCAAGAGGAAAAGAAGTCATTTTGCCTTCGGGAAAAAAAGTGAAGCATGATGGTTATTTCTTTGCGGCGGATGTGGGTAGTGCAATTAAAGGAAATAAGATTGATACTTTTTTGGGAATTACTAATAAAAATCCCTTCTCCCATGTTAAGAGTGATCCTAGCAAAACCTTCACTGCCTTTGTGATTACTGATACCCGGATTAAAAGTGCTTTAAATACACTGCACAAATCCTAATCGTTCAATCGTTCTTTATTTTCTCAAGGAGACTTTATATCATGGCTGACAAAACCCTAAAAGCTTTAGTGAATACCGTCATTAAGGCTTTACCTCAAGATAGCAGTACCTTAACAGATTCCCAAAAATTTCCCTTAGCAAAAGGGGATACCCTAGCCATCAAACAATATCGATCCGCTCCTAATAATCACTGGGAAATTCAATTAGAAACGCCTCGTGATGGCATGACTACTTGGTTTGCTTTTATTTCTCATGTCGAAATTTTTGTCGATCAAAATTTTAAGCAAAACTTAGTTAATATTGCTACTCAAGAATGGGAATTTTTTAAAAAAGGGACAAGAAAAGAACGAGAAGATGGGTTTTGGCAACGCATTGTTACCTATTGGAAAGAAGCTCTAAATCGTAACGATATTGACACTCGTTTTGATGTGGGTAACGTACCTTGGTCAGCAGCATTTATTTCTTGGATCATGACAAAAGCAGGTGCGGCCGATAAATTTAAGCGAGATGCGAGTCATTCAGTTTATATTCGAGATAGTGTTAAAAAACGCAAAGATCAAGTCATTAATGCTCCTTTTGTGGCTTTTAAAATTGATGAAGTAACTCCAGAAATTGGTGATTTAGTTTGCGCTCCTCGTCAATCAGGAGTTACTTATGATACCACTGACAATTATATTTCTCATTGTGATTTGGTAGTAGCAAAAAGAACGAATGAAATTGATATTATTGGAGGAAATGTCAGCGATTCAGTTACCCAAAAGACCCTAAAACTTGATACCAATGGTAAAGTAAAGGACACTACTCGACCTTGGTTTGTTGTCATTAAGAATTTGCTTTAATACTTTTCCTATCCTTTCCTAATCTCTTTCAAGGACAAAACTATGGCAACTTTACAAGACATTGTTAACGATAACAAAACTCTGACCCGTTCCCAGCTAAAAGCGGATCAAGGGTTAGTAAGAGAAATTCAAACTAAACTAGCTAACTTAGGGTTATACCCCGGTGGACAATGGATTGATGGTGATTTAGGCACTGGAGATACTTTTACTTGGCGAGGACTCAAAGAATTTTGTCAAGCCTTGAATTTATCTGGACTTCCTTCTGACACAGTGGCAATTAATCCCAATATTGCTACTAATTTACTTGACACAAAACAGCTACCTTTTATCTTAGATCAAGCCAAAGATACTCAATTTATACTTAACAAATTAACCACCATCCAAGATAATTCAATCGCACCGGTCAATATTGGGGTAACTCAGTCATTCGTCGCTAGAACACTGCGGAATTCGCCTTTTGCGATGGAAGTGGACGACTATCCTGAACACTTAAAACAGAAACCAGACGGGACTAATTTAGTTTCCTACGGAACTAATTTTACTCTCGTAGGATCAGGGAAAACTATTACTTTTAGGGATTATCCCCAACGGGGAAACTTACCCAATATTGACACAAATGGCTTAAATTTTCTGGCTAGTAACATCTCTCATGCCTGTGTATGTGTGGGAAGTTTTGGCGATGGCAGCAGTCCAATCAAAACCCATTGGTTAGGGAAAGATGCCTTTAATCCAGAACAATTACTCAGTGCCACTAAATTCATTGGAGTTCTTAACGCAATTGAACAAATTAATGGGAAATTCCCTACAGTTGATGTTGATAATTGTGTGATTGAACCAGCTAATTCTCCCAAACCTAAATTTTTTGATCTGGTGGTTGATATGGTTTCCTATAGAAAAGATGCTGATGGTTCTCTGGGACGCTCGAATCAAATTGGAGCCTTGTTTAAACGCTTTACTAAACGAGCGGATTTGGAAGCTTGGCTAAAAGCTCAAACGGGAAATACCAGTTGTAAATTTACTGGGGGATATTTTAATCCTTCTCTGATTAAAGATCCAATTATCAAAGATTTAAGTAGCAGTGCTACCGTCTTAAGATCACCAGTAGATAATACCACAGGAACAAATGATGTATCGACTTATGATTTAGTGCGTTTAATTACGATGTTAGGATGGCATCTACATTTAACTACTAATACTCGTTTTATCGGCAGTCAATGGAATAGTTTAGAAACCGTTGTTCGTGCTATGGGAACCGATGCAGCACGATATATTGATGTTGCTTTAGAAACTTTAGGTGTGATAAATGTGATTAGTCAACCTGTGGTAATTTCTAAAGTTGGCTTCGGTCCTAGTTCCTTTGCTTATGTAGCTTTCGTCAAATTTGTTGATAATCGTGTGCAACCAGCTAAACTGAGAACTTTCTCCTTAGCTCTTCGTACTCCCAACGGTTCCGACAGGGAAAGAGATACCAATTTAGCCGCCGCTGTCACCGAAATTGTCCGCCGCATTTTAACCGAGGAATTGGCTTAATTTGCTTTGGTCATAACTAAAAACAAAAACTTGTAAAATCAATAGTGAGGTCTTAAAAATGAATCTAGGAACCCTTCTCGAAATTATTGTTGCTCTAATTTTTATCTACTTAACTTCCAGCCTTATTATCTCCGAATTACAAGAACAATTAGCTGCCTTGCTAGAATTTCGGGCTAAAAATTTAAAACAAGCCCTAGAAATATTCTTGGGGAAAGAGACGGTCAAATCTTTGTACAATAATGGATCGTTATTATCAAGTTTAAATCAATACACTAATTTGGGGAAGTCAGCTGGTCCTTCCTATGTTGAACCAAAAGTTTTGGCAGCGTCCCTAATTAGTCTAGTTAATAGTAAACTTTTAGATAATGAAAAATTATTAAAAGCGGATTTTTTAGGAAAAGATCTTGTTGAAGAAAAAACAGGAATCTTTAAGAAATTAGCTAGTATTTCCGATTTCTCTAAAATAGACAAATTAGCGATTGACAGATTGATAGAAATAGGTTATAGTACCAAACTCAAACATGACAATCCAACTCTGGAGAATTTTATTGATGAAATAGCCAACACTTTTACTCAAATTATGGAGCGAACATCGGGAGTATATAAAAGAAATGCCAAGGGGGTATCTTTTGCTTTTGGTTTTTTAGCGGCTGCCTTGCTCAATATTGACAGCTTTTATGTCATTGAGCAACTATCCAAAAATCCCAATTTAAGACAGGGAATTAATCAGGTGGCTACAGAAGTTTTTCAGACTAATGAATCTTGTTTTAAAGATGCTCAAGATGATCCTACCAAAGTAGCTAAATGTACAGAAAAATTACAAGTTAGTGTCAAGAATTTAGAAAAAATTAATCAACCTTTGCCGCTTGGTTGGAATGAAAAAGGATGGTTTAATGGTGAACAAATAAAAGAACAAAATGGCTTGTTACAAGCTATCTTTGGCTGGTTGATGACAGGAGTAGCCGTGGCGATGGGCGCACCTTTTTGGTTTGATATTTTAGGGAAGCTTATCAATGTGCGTAATACTGGTAAACCCATATTACCTAATACTCAGAAATAAATAACTATGTTTGTCACCTTAAAGATTTTCAATCAATCCTCAAACCAGTCCTTTCTGAGATTATTTCTAGTCATTTCTTGTCTTTTTCTCCTCTATCGCCTATAATTTTCTTAGTCCTCACTTTTCCAGTTAACAAGGAGAATACAATCATGCAATCTCTCAAATTTTCTATTATCCAAGAAATCAAACATCAAGGAATTTGTGATGCTTCTGCAGCCACTGCTTTAGGAGAAAATAAATTTGTTGTTGGTAATGATGAGGCCGATCCAGAATTAGGTAATATTCTCTGGATTTATTCCTCTCAAGAGTCGGGAAAAGCACTGGAAACCATTGACATTAATAGTTGGCTGAAAAAAAATCCTAACAATAAAGAAATCGACTTGGAGGGGGCAGCTGTACTAAATGACATAATCTATTGGATTACTTCCCATGGTCGCAATAAAAATGCTGAACGAAAACTCCCTCGTCATCAATTTTTTGCTAGTAAAATTACCGATGACGGCTCTAGTATAGTTCAAGTGGGTGAGTCTTATACTCAGTTAGTCTTGCGCGATATTATCGAAGACTCTGACTTGGCTAAAATATTTGATTTCAAAACAGCAGAAACCAAAGCTCCCAAAGCTAAAGGTGGATTAAATATTGAAGGTTTAACGGCAACTCCAGACGGAAATATCTTAATCGGTTTTCGTAATCCTACCCCAAACGATAAAGCTCTTTTATTAACTCTAAAAAATCCTCAAAGTTTAGTTATTAATTCCAGCAATGATCGGGCTGAATTTGGTGATCCTATCTTGTTAGATTTGGGAGGATTAGGAATTCGTAGCATTGAATTTTGGGCAGCTTTAGAAGTATATTTAATTATTGCTGGAGAATTTCATGGAGGCGATCAATTTGTTTTCTATACTTGGTCAGGAAAAAAAGAAGATGCACCAGAAAAGATAGAATCACTGCAATTCCCTGACGGGTTTCGTCCAGAAGCTTTGTTGTTTCATCCGCATCTCAAAGATCGCTTTCAGATTTTAAGCGATGATGGTACAATCGAGCGAGTTGGCAATACTCCCTGTAAAGATATTATCGATAAAAATAATCCCGAAAAATATTTCCGCAGTATTTGGGTAAAAGTTAATTAATACCAATTCTCACCCATCAAAACTACAGATCGAATTATCGAATTTAAGTTCCCATTTCCCCTTTTTCCCATTTTAAGGGAGACGAAGGCAGGGGGATCGAACTCTTGTAGCCGGATTTCGGAGAATTGATATAATTAGACATCCCTCTTAGTGGAACCTCAACAAAACCTAGAACAAAAATAGCTTTAAACCCATGTAGGGATAAGCTTTAAGCTCAAAAAACCGTTGATCACGTCTTCTCAATGGTTTTTTCTCCTAGAAGCTCTATTAACCTTTTTCTCTTATCCAGAGGACTTCTGGGTTCGCAAAGGGACAAAAAAGTGTGGAGAATCCTCCCATAATCGCTACAATTTTTCTAGAGGCTAAGTATTGCCCTCATTTAAGTTCTTTTGTACTCATTGAAAACCATGAAAATTCTTCACGGTACTTGGATTCCCCAATCAACGGACGAATTTATTCAGAAGGGTAGCTTTTATCTTTGGGGAGAAACTAGCACCCCGAAAAAGAGTCGCACCACTGCTGATAATTATCATCCTTTTCAGTTAAGCAAAGAAGAATTAACTAGCTTTCTCACCGGAGAGTTAGGAATAGTTCAATCGAATTATAATCCTCTTAGTCGGCAATTTGTCCCCCGCTACTTTCTTTTACCTAGCCACGACAATCAACCTTTACCCTCCTTAGAATTACTGCGTTATCTAGAAAAAGAACCCCCAGAAAATAGCCAATGGCAATCTTGGCAAATTGATTGTTATCCCCTTAATCCTGTACTTAAACTGCTCAATGATCTGCACTTTATCTGTCTTTACAACTCCTCAGAGATTCAGTTAGGTGCAGATCTACTTTTTTGGTATCACTACAGTCAAGCTTTTAAAGAAATAATTCTCAAAGATAACTATATTCCTGCTTTTAAATATCGAGAATTAGCCACAAATAACAAGAAAACCGCTAACTTTGCCATCTACCCTCTTTGGGAAATTATATCAGCAACCTACGAAACCAATCTCGATCGCTATCTCGAATATCTTCCCCGCATTTGTCTTGCTGGTGCTGAAAATCCCCATGCTTCACCACAATTATACGATCCCAAAACCCTACTCCGGCACTTCTCCGAATGTCTCCTCAATGAAATTGTCACTAATACGGCAATTCCTGCCAGTTTTGATAAAAAAATTGGCGAGACAATTATAGGTGACTGCCTCTCTGTGACTAAAGCTGCTGGATTTCTGCAAACCGCTGCCGCTTTAGAAAAATATCAACAGTGGCAAACTTGGAGACAGCAATTACTAGGAGACCAAAATATATCTAGTTTTAGCCTTGGTTTTAAACTAACGGAAGCACCAGAAGATAATATTGAACAGTGGCAAATTACCTTTATCCTCATCTCTAAACAAGACCCCTCCCTGCGATTAGAATTAGACGAATATTGGTATGCAGTCCCCGAAACTAGAACAAGCATACGAGCGCATTTTGGTCAAGATTTAGACAAAAATATTTTACTAAGTTTGGGTTATGCTGCCCGTATTTATCCCCCTATTTGGCAAGGATTAGAAACGGATAAACCGACGGGATTTTCTCTCAATCTTACAGAAGCTTTTACTTTCTTGAAAGAAACTGCTTGGATTTTAGAAGATGCGGGATATAAAGTGATTATTCCCGCTTGGTGGACTCCCCAAGGTCGTCAGCGCGCCAAAGTTCGGCTAAAAACTACTTCTAAATCGGGCAAATCTACCCCCGTTAGTAAAGGAATTTTTAGCCTTGAAAACATCATTGAATATCAATATGAATTAGCCATCGGTGAAGAAACTATTACCCAAGAGGAATGGCAACAATTAATTAACACCAAAACACCCTTAGTTAAATTTCGAGGTCAATGGGTAGAATTAGAACAAAATAAAATGCAGCAAATGCTGGATTTTTGGCAGAAATATCAGCAGGAAAATCCTGAGATGAATCTGATTGAATTAATGAAAAAAGCTGCCGAATACCCGGAGGAGATTATTGTTGAAACCGATGAATTTTTGGGTTCTATGCTAGAGAAATTACAAAATCCTAGTCAACTAGAACCGATCGAAAATCCTCCCCAATTACAAGGAACGCTGCGGGAGTACCAAAAGCGCGGGGTTGCTTGGATTCAATACCTGGAACAATTGGGTTTAAATGGTTGTCTTGCTGACGATATGGGATTAGGAAAAACTCTACAGGTAATTGCTAGATTGGTTGGGGAAAGAGAGGGAGATAATAATGTTTTACCAACTCTGCTAGTCGCACCCACTTCTGTGGTGGGAAATTGGGCAAAAGAAATTGAAAAATTTGCCCCCCATCTTCAGGTTTTAATTCATCATGGTAGTAAGCGCTATCAAGATGAGAGCGAATTTCAGACAGTAGCTAGTCAAAAGGATATCGTCATTACTTCTTTTACCCTAGTTCGCAAGGATTTGAAATTATTTAACTCGCAATCTTGGCAACGTTTGGTAATTGATGAAGCACAAAATATCAAAAATCCTAAAGCGGCACAAACTAAAGCAATCTTGAGTTTATCTGCACAACATCGTCTCGCATTAACGGGAACTCCTGTGGAAAATAGACTGCTTGATTTATGGTCAATTTTTAACTTCCTTAACCCCGGTTATTTAGGCAAAGAAACTCAATTTCGTAAAGCGTTTGAAGTGCCAATCCAAAAACAAAATGATCGTCTCCAGTCCACGGTTCTCAAAAAATTAGTGGAACCTTTTATTCTGCGTCGGGTAAAAACCGATAAGCAGATAATTAAAGATTTGCCTGACAAAGTGGAAAACAAACAGTATTGTAATTTAACTAAAGAACAAGCTTCTCTCTATGAAGTTGTCATTAAAGAAGTGGAAAAACAATTAGAAGAAGCGGAGGGAATAAAACGCAAAGGATTAATTTTATCTACCCTGATGCGCTTGAAACAAATTTGTAATCACCCGCGTCAATTTTTACAGGATAACAGCGCTTTTACTCCTGAGCGATCGCATAAGTTAGAGCGTTTGGGAGAAATGCTAGAAGAAGTAATTTTAGAGGGAGATAGTTTGCTAATTTTCACTCAATTTACTGAAATCGGGGACTCCTTACAAAAGTACCTGAAACAAACTTTTCGCTATAATACTTATTATCTTCACGGGGGGACTTCTCAACCAAAACGAGAACAAATGATCGAAGAATTTCAACATCCCGAAACAGAACCTTCCGTATTTATTTTATCCTTAAAAGCTGGGGGGGTGGGGATTACTTTAACCAAAGCAAATCATGTTTTTCATTTTGATCGTTGGTGGAATCCTGCGGTAGAAAATCAAGCAACCGATCGCGCTTTTAGAATTGGTCAACAAAAAAATGTTTTCGTGCATAAATTTGTCACTTTGGGAACCTTAGAGGAAAGAATTGATGAAATGATCGAGGAAAAGAAAAAGGTAGCTAATGCTATTGTTAGTAATGATGAATCCTGGTTAACGGAATTAGATAACGAAAGTTTTCGTCAGTTAATCGCATTGAATAAACAGACAATTATTTAATCGAGGTAAACCCATGAATAAATTTAGTAAAACTTGGTGGGGACAACGCTTTATAGAAGCATTAGAGGAATTTACTGACTCAGCACGCTTGAGTCGAGGACGTTCCTACGCAAAAAATGATAAAGTCAAGAATTATAAAATTGATGGTAATTTAATTACTGCTCAGGTGCGAGGTTCCATTAATCCCTACTTTGGAGTTTACAAAGAACCTTTGTATAGGGTGAGTATCGAGATTAAACCAATTACTAAAGCAGAGTGGTCACAAGCTTTATATAATCTTGGTTCAAGAGCGAGTATGATCTCTAAACTGCTGCTCAAAGAAGTTCCTGATAATATTGATGAAGCATTTAGCGATCTGAATCTACACTTATTACCCCACAGTCAAAAGGATTTTATCACTAATTGTTCCTGTCCCGATTGGGAAAATCCCTGTAAACATATTGCTGGAGTTTATTACCTCGTTGCTTCCCAATTAGATCAGGATCCTTTCCTCTTATTTGAATTACGAGGTATCTCTCGTCAAAAATTACTGCAAGAGTTAGCAAAAACTCCCCTCGGTAAGCTGCTTTCCTCCTCCATCCAAGAGGAAGAAATTCCTCTTAAACCCGTTACTTCCTATCACACTAAACCCGAAACTATACCAGCAGTAGAAACAATTGATCTCAAAGAATTTTGGCACTCTCATCACCGTTTACCCGAAAATCCTCAGTTAGTTAAAGCGGCAATTATTCCCGCAATTGTCATTAAAAAAGCTGGTGATTATCCTGCATTTTGGGATAAGGATACTTCCTTTATCGAGGTAATGGAAGAAATGTATCAACGGGTACGCAATAAAAACGCTGGTATGTTATAATTAGTTAGGTGTTTAAAATTGTCTAATACCCCCCTTATTAAGAGGAAATTAAGGGTGGATTAAAAGTTTGAAAAAACATCCTATTTTTTAAGACAAGCAGAATCTATGAACCAAGAATCTCTCAGCTTTGTCCATGGGAATGTCAAGTTAGCCGATCGCTTTTTAGTTTGTGGATTGGGTAGTCTTGGACAACACTGCGTCAAGTCTTTAAAAGAGTTTGGGGTTAGCGTTGTCGGTATCGAACTAATACAGCCTCCCAGTTGGGAAATTAATGATTTTCCCGATTTATTAGAGGAAATAATTATCGGTGATTGTCGTCAAAAAAACATTTTAGCAAGAGCGGGAATCGAGCGCTGTCGGGCTGCTTTAATTGTCACCAGTGATGAGCGAATTAATGCCACTACTGCCCTAATTATTCGGCAATTAAATCCCCTTACCCGCTTAGTGGTGCGTTCTTCTAAAGATAATCTCAATGAGCTACTCAAGGAACGTTTAGGCAATTTTATCGCCTATGAACCCACCCAACTACCCGCCAATGCCTTTGCTTTAGCCACATTAGGCACGGAAACCCTCGGTTTTTTGCATCTCGACGGTCAGAAATTGCGGATTATCCAGAGACAAATTAGCCCCGAAGATGGTTTGATTGATCGCTTTTTAGGTGATTTAAATACCCCCACCCGTCGTCTGTTAGCACACACAGCCCCCGATGAACCTTTAACGGCTGGATTTTATCAATGGTCCCCCACCACCACTATCCGGGCAGGTGATACCATTACCACCATCGAAACTACCTATCAAAATATCGATGCTACCCGCCAGAAACCGTCAAATTCTCGCCAGAAGTTGCGGTATTTTTGGCAAAAATTGCTCAAAGAAATACAACAATTCTGGCAATTGAGTTTTCAGCAGCAAATTCACCGGGTGGCTTTCCTGTCAGTATTTATCATTATCCTGCTAGTAATTATCGGGACTTTTCTTTTCCATCTCTACGCCCCGAGAGCTTCCTTTATTTCCGCTCTTTCAGGAACGGCGATTCTTTTATTAGGTGGTTACGGTGATGTTTTCGGTGCCTCTAACCCCGAAGATTTAAATGCAGTCCCCTGGTGGATGCAGCTATTTAGTCTCTTTTTAACCTTAGCTGGAACCGCTTTTATCGGGGTTCTCTACGCCATTTTGACAGAAACTTTATTATCATCAAGATTTCAATTTATCCCTAACCGTCCCCCAGTTCCCCAACAGAATCATATCGTTATTGTGGGCTTAGGTCGAGTCGGCACAGAAGTGGCTAATTTATTACTAGAAATGAAACAGGCGATTGTCGGGGTCAGCTTAAATAGGGATTTTGATGTGACTATGCTGCCAAAAATGCCCTTGATGACGGGAAATATCGAAGAATCTTTAAAAAATGTCAATTTAGACAGGGCCAAAAGTATAGCGATTGTTACCGATGACGAAATCCTCAATTTAGAAGTGGCCCTAACCACCCGCAAACTCAACCCCCAAAGCTACTTAGTCATCCGCACCACCGACGATACCCTTAGTCAACAATTAAGTCAAATTCTGCCCCAATCTCACATTTTAGGAACCAACACCGTGGCGGCAGAAGCCTTTACGGGGGCCGCTTTCGGAGAAAATATCATCTATCTGTTCCGTTGGGCGCAAAAAACGATTCTGGTGACGGAATACGAGATCGAAGCCGGAGATACTCTCAATGGTAGCTCGATCGGGGATATTGCCTACGGTTATCGAGTCGTGCCGATCCTACACCAACGAGAACGGGAAACCCCGAAATTAATGCCCGAAGATTATCTCAACTTACGCATCGGCGATCGCATTGTGGTGCTGGCCACCATCAACGGACTGCGACGGGTGGAACAGGGTCGTCGAACTCCCAAAACTTGGCGCGTGCGGGTGGAAAAAGCCTTTAATCGCAATATTGCCGCGGAAGCACCCACCGTAATCAGTCGTTTTTCTAATTGTCCCCTGAAAACCGCCAGCGATCTCATGGAAAATTTGCCAGCGACTCTGGGCGCCCCCCTCTACGAACAGCAGGCGATTCGATTAGTTTCCGAGTTAAAAAAAATTCAAGTTCAAGCCCTGGCTATTCCCATTAACCCGAAATCGGGGTAAATGGGAGTTAAGTAAGTAGTTATAATTAAATTGAAGATAGATTTTGCCTCTGATCCCCCCTGCCCCCCTTATTAAGGGGGGTGCCGATAGGCGGGGGGATCCCCCCTGCCCTACTTAATAAGGGGGGTGTCTGACAACTTTTAACACCTACCTACTTATCCTTTTTTGTCAAACTAGAAGGCTCTCTCGGTCTTTTTTTATGCAGTTAAAGTGACAGTAGCCTTGGCAGTTTGTCCGGAATCAGAAGTGGCAGTAATAGTAATTTTATCCCCAGCATTTCCTTGTGGGGGTGCAGTATAGGTAAATTTGGCATCAGTGGTATTTTTATCAATTTTACCGCTTTCTGGCGGTGAGATTGTGATGGTGTATTTACCAACGGGGTTAATGGTAAATTCTTTCTCCCCGTTTAATGCTAAACTTGCGCTAGACGGAGCGATAAAAATCGCTGGAGGTAGTCCCTGTCCAGTGGAACTAGCCTCTACAGTCACTTTTTTCTCTACTTGACTAATTAAATCGGGAACAAGACGTTCGCTAAATCCAGCCACAAAAGCCATTGTCAAAAGTCCATATAAATAGATGCCATTCCCATTATCTTTAGTGCTAGGCCGAATTTCTATGGGAAAAATGTTAGAGTTAAGAATTAGCAGAATAAAGAAAGCGAAACTTCCCCCTAAAATGGGCTTAGTTAGACCAATTATAAGTGGCAAGAGGTCATCGTCATATTTTTGGTTTTTGGGATTATCAAAATCTTGCAAACGAGTTAGAAGACTAACTGCTCCCCCTAAAGTGCCTGTCATCAATATCAAAATTATAAATTTTTTTGCCTCTTTACTTATGCGCGGAAATGAAGCATTTCCAGGAGCGGGTTGTTGTGGGTCAATTGGAGAATCGGGTTGTTGTTGGACAATTGGAGGTAAAGAGAAAAGTAATTCATTCACGGGAGTTTTGTCAATAATAAACCAATTCAAAGGGAGAGCTAACACTAATCCAATTAAAACTTTTGTGGGTATTTTGATAGAATGGAAAAGATTATCTCTGAAGTCAACTAGAAAAGACCCGCGATATTTCTTGATTTTTCTTAATCCTGTTTTGGCGGCATATCGTAGTTTTTGTGCCAAAATAATATTAGGTTGACCTGTTAAAGATTTAATCGCAATTTCTCCAGCATCTACCACCGCCTTTACTTGCATGATATCACAAGGTTTTGAAATGTTCATGAGTTTTACCTGCGCTATCCCTAGTATTTTAATTAATTTGGCTAATTCTCCCTGTACTTCCCGATCCAATTCTGGAGGGAATCCCGCTACTTGTTCTTTGGTTTTTCCCAGTAAAATATCAATTCTTTTATTTAGTTTGATCACCTCATCTCTAGCTTTAATTTCATTGATTAAATCGTCTAAAGTTTGAAATAAAACACTTGCTTCTTGTAGTTGTGCAAAATTATCTTTAAATTCCTTAATTAACTTTTCAAAGGGTTCATCTACTTCAGGAATTGAACTATATTTGTCTAAGTTATCCTTCAGTTTAGCAATCAAAGACTCATTTTTCTGTTGGAATTCCACAGTGGCAGAAAATTTAACCAAAGTATCTTTAATTTTTGTTTGCCAAGCAGTTAGTTTTTCCTTAAGTTTTGGCAAGTTTGGAACGTTAGCATTAGCATCGAATAGAATCGTAATTGTTGCAACTAAACTATCAGTTTCTTGGCTTAAAGTATCAAGAGGAGTTTCTGAAATTTTGCCAGTAGATAAAAGGTTGATTGTCTCCACAAGCTGATCTGTATGAGCTATTATTTGTTTTTCTAATTCTTCTTTGCTAGGTAAAGGATCTGAAAAAGTTAATTCACCTAGTTTTTGATTAAGTTCATCTCTTAAATTCTGAGTCTCTTTAGTGATATTTGTGGCTTCTTTTTGGTGAGCTAATTTAACTTTCAGAATAAATTGATTAATTTTTTGTTCGATAGCAGGATTCAGATTAATCATGGTTGTCTTCTCCTAAAAAAAAGGCGAAAATGGGCTAAAATTCTGTTAGCTTCCCGATGCTACAATAGTTATCATTGATTTTCCGCAATTATTAATAAATCTTGATAAATTTCTATTTTTTTAACTCAATTCAGTCTGCCGTAGGGACATAACACCGTTATCTCCTCAACATCGTTATCTCCTCAATAACCGCACACCGGGGTTAGCACTCAAGCCCTAAGAGTGCTAAATTAACTATAAGGAGTCCTATCACAACAGCGATACTATGTCCAAAATCATTGCCTTCAAAGATGAATCCCGTCGCGCCCTAGAAAAAGGTGTCAACGCCTTGGCCGACGCAGTAAAAATCACCCTCGGTCCGAAAGGACGCAATGTCTTGTTAGAAAAGAAATACGGCGCCCCCCAGATCGTCAATGACGGCATCACCGTCGCCAAAGAAATCGAATTGTCCGATCCCCTCGAAAACACCGGAGCGAGATTAATTCAAGAAGTAGCCTCAAAAACCAAAGATTTAGCGGGAGATGGCACCACTACCGCCACCATCATCGCCCAAGCTTTAATTAAAGAAGGTCTCAAAAACGTTACCGCCGGGGCCAATCCCGTCGCCTTAAGACGCGGACTAGACAAAACTATCGCCTATCTGGTCGAGGAAATCGCCGCCGTCGCTAAACCGATCGCCGGAGATGCGATCGCTCAAGTGGCCACCGTTTCTTCCGGCAACGACGAAGAAGTGGGAAAAATGATCGCCGCCGCCATGGAAAAAGTCACCACCGATGGCGTAATCACCGTGGAAGAATCGAAATCCCTAACCACGGAATTAGAAGTGGTGGAAGGGATGCAGATCGATCGCGGTTATATCTCTCCCTATTTCATCACCGATCAAGAAAGACAGATCGTCGAGTACGACAACCCCCTGATCCTGATTACCGATAAAAAAATCAGTGCGATCGCTGAATTAGTCCCCGTCCTCGAAGCCGTTGCTCGTCAAGGTCGTCCCCTATTAATTATCGCCGAAGATGTGGACGGCGAAGCTTTAGCCACTCTCGTGGTCAACAAGGCCCGGGGTGTCTTAAATGTCGTCGCTATCAAAGCCCCCAGTTTCGGGGAACGTCGCAAGGCGGTTTTACAAGATATCGCCATTCTCACCGGCGGTCGTCTGATTTCCGAAGAAGTGGGCTTAAGTCTTGACACGGTTAGCCTCGATCTGCTAGGGCAAGCGGCAAAAATCACCCTAGAAAAAGACAATACAATTATTGTCGCCTCCGGGGACAGCCGCAATAAAGCCGATGTGCAGAAACGTCTCGCCCAACTGAAAAAACAGCTAGAAGAAACCGATTCTGAATTCGATAAGGAAAAATTACAGGAACGCATCGCTAAATTAGCCGGCGGTGTGGCCGTCATTAAAGTCGGGGCAGCCACAGAAACCGAACTCAAGGATCGTAAACTCCGCATCGAAGATGCCCTCAATGCCACCAAAGCCGCCGTGGCAGAAGGTATCGTCCCGGGCGGTGGCACAACCTTGATTCATCTGGCTTCTAAGGTGAAGGCTTTCAAAGCTTCTTTGACTAACGATGAGGAAAAAGTCGCCGCCGATATCGTCGCCAAAGCCCTAGAAGCCCCCCTGCGTCAGTTAGCCAACAACGCCGGTGTGGAAGGCGATGTGATCGTGGAAGGTGTGCGCGATACCGCTTTTAGCATCGGTTACAATGTCCTCACCGGCAAGTACGAAGATTTAATCGCCGCCGGAATTATCGATCCAGCTAAAGTAGTACGGTCAGCCGTTCAAAACGCCGCTTCCATCGCCGGTATGGTCTTAACTACGGAAGCCCTCGTGGTCGAAAAACCCGTTAAAGAAGCCGCAGCCCCCGATATGGGCGGTATGGGCGGCATGGGCGGCATGGGTGGCATGGGTGGCATGGGCGGCATGGGTATGATGTAATTCCTGATGCCCTCTGGCCCTTGAAAATAATCTCATGCAATTGAGCCAATCTGTCCCTTTTCTGGTTAACATCGGCATTAGGGACAGGTTTTTTTCCCCCGGGAAAACCTTTTTCAGCAGAATCTGCTTAATCTATCCTTTGCATTAGTCCAGACATTACACTAGAAAAGAAGGATTATTCCCACAAATCATGACACTGCTGACGGTTCGATCGCTCAAAAAAGACTTCGGTATCAAGGAAATTCTCAAAGATGCGAGTTTTAGTCTCGATGATCGCGATAAAGTCGGCCTGATCGGTACGAATGGATCGGGAAAATCGACCCTATTGAAAATGATCGCCGGATTGGAAGCGATCGATGGTGGCGAAATTCAAATCAATTCGGGGATGAAAATCGTCTATTTACCCCAGCAACCCGATCTAGACGATGATAAAACGGTTTTAGAGCAGGTTTTCGCCGATAGTGGCGAAAGTATGACTTTAATCAAGGAATACGAGGAATTGTCCGATCGCCTTGTCCATGAGCCAGAAAATCTGGATACTATTATGGAACGTTTGTCAAGGGTTTCGCAACAAATTGATAAACTTGCGGCCTGGGATTTAGAAACCAATGCTAAAGTTATTTTAAGTAAACTGGGTATCGATAATTTTAATGCTCGCGTGGGCGATTTATCGGGGGGATATCGCAAAAGAATCGCCATCGCTACCGCACTTTTAGCCGATCCTGACTGTTTATTGATGGATGAACCCACAAACCATTTAGACGCGCTTTCCGTGGAGTGGTTACAGAGTTATTTGTCCCGTTTTCGGGGAGGATTATTATTAATTACTCATGATCGCTATTTTCTCGATCGAGTGACTAATCGCATCATTGAAATCGATCGGGGAGATTTATCTACTTATGCCGGTAATTATGCCTATTATCTAGAAAAAAAAGCTTTAGCGGAAGAATCGATCGCCAGTAGTCAACGCAAACACGCGGGAGTTTTACGACGGGAATTAGAATGGTTATCCCGGGGACCAAAAGCGCGCAGTACCAAACAAAAAGCGCGCATCGATCGCATTCAGGCAATGGGTAATAAGGAATTTAAACAGGTGGAGGGAAAAGTCGATATTGCCACCGCAGGAAGACGCATCGGCAAAAAAGTTATTGAACTAGAAAATATCTCGAAAGCTTACGGAGATCGCACTTTAATTAAAGATTTTACCTATATTTTTACTCCCGAAGATCGCATCGGTATTATTGGCAGTAATGGGGTAGGAAAATCTACTCTCATGGATATTATTACCGGGAAAATTCTCCCCGATTCAGGCACAGTTGACATCGGTTCCACTATTCATATTGGTTACTTTGATCAACAATCCGATGATCTCAATATCAATGAAAATCAAAGAGTGATCGAATATCTTAAAAGTGTGGCCGAATTAGTCAAAACCCTAGACGGCAGCGTGATTACCGCTTCCCAGATGTTAGAAAAATTTCTCTTTCCTCCCGATCAACAGTATGCACCAATTTATAAACTTTCTGGAGGAGAAAGACGACGGTTATTTTTACTACGAGTTTTGATGAGTGCGCCTAATGTTTTAATCCTAGATGAACCCACCAATGATCTCGATGTGCAGACTTTAGCAATTTTAGAAGAATATTTAGAGGACTTTAACGGTTGTGTGATTGTTGTTTCCCATGATCGCTATTTTCTTGATCGAGTAGTTGATACTATTTTTTCCTTTGAAACGGGGGGTAATATCCGTCAATATCCAGGCAATTATTCCCTTTATCTCGATCAGAAAAAAGAGGAGGAGGAACCAAAAGAAAAAAAAGTCACCCCAAAAACTGTTAAAGCTTCTCCGTCACCCGTCAATAAGAAAATCTCTTTTAAAGAGAAAAAAGAATACGAAGATATCGAGAAACAAATACCAATTTTAGAAGCCAAAAAAGCTGAAATTGAACAGGTACTTTATGGAAAACCCCTAGAAGATTTTACTAAAATAACCGACCTTACCGAAGAATTAGCTCAATTAAGTCAAAAAATTGATAATTTAACCGATCGCTGGTTAGAATTAGCGGAAAAATTAGGCTAGGATAATCCCTATTTTCCCGATCAATTTAGTCAAAACTGAGTGATACTCAATCCAGTTATTAAAGACTGATTATCTATTCCCGCTTTTGCCTTTTGCCTATTGCCTTTTGCCTATCCTGATATGTAGCCTATACTCAAGGGGTTTATTATGATAATTTCTGGTGAATCATCCTCATCCATGACCAGATCTACCGACTCCACCCGCAAGAGTGCCAAATTATCGTTAACCACCCCTTGAAGATAGATTTCCCCCATCCCTTCACCCCCCAGATCGATCGAGCCGAAAACTTGACCGGTTTTGGTATTAAAATTAAACTGAAAATAATTAGCCGAGGAGATTCCCTCGCTCACATTATCGTATTTAGCGATCTCTTGACCACTGTTATCATAAAAAGATACTTGAAAATTTTCTAAAACTCGCATTTTTCCCGAACCTTTTTCCGAAAAGATAGTCGGGGCCGTTTTTGCATCATAACTAAAAGAACCTTTAGCTGTATAGCCTTGATTTCCCAACCATTGAAAATCGATCGTCACTGCTAAAACCCCTTGGCTATTCATGTTAGCAACTAAAAGCCAAGCTAATAGTAAAGTCAATATCATCTTTTTCATTAATCGGTTATTTCAGTTACAGCAGTTATCCTAATGGTGAGGTACGAAGTCTCTGGTTTTGGAGAACAGGGAACAGCAGACCCTAGCTAGTCTTCCAGAGATGATGTCAAATCCAAGCATACTTCATCTTTTTGTCAGGCGGTAAAGATGGCTTTACTTAATACTATTTTATCACTGCCCGGAATGAAATCGGCGGTCGCATCGATTCCCAAATTGCTACTGTTGAAGATAAAATTATCGCTACCATTACCACCAGTGAGTAAATCATCGCCTGAATCGCCAATGTACCATTAATATTATTAGTCCCAATTAGTTTGAGGTTTTCGACATTATTGGGTAAGGTTCGATTAATTGCGCTTTGTCAGGTGTCAGCAATAATTACTTGTCCTCGTTTTCATCTGTGCCATCACGATTATAGCAAAAGGGATTGCTACTTGCTTCTAGTTCTGACCATCTTTCCTCTGTTTAGTTCATTTAATCGAGAAAATTATTGAGACCATTGTTCAAAAAATTGCCGCAACTCGTCAAAAGAATTAACGGTTAGTGCCGATTTCAGTAACTCGTCTAAAATCGATAATACGGAAATTTTATCAACAGCTTGTTGAATTTCCATCGGCATCTCACCCAATCGCATTTTTAAAACCATTTTAATATAATCACGAGCATTTTCTAACGCTCCAATTTCCTTACCAATTTCCTTACCAATTTCCTTACCAATTTCCTTACCGCGTTCTATTGCTCGTAACTCCATATTACTTATTAAAGGCATGGTTCTTTCCTCCTCAAATTGTTTGATTTTACTCTCTAAGCTTGACTGTAATTCAGTAGA
>MTBT01000101.1 GCA_002282935.1 Microcystis sp. LSC13-02
CAGAGTAAATCTGTTAAGGCAGGTGCGGAACCCCGCAAGGGAAAGAAGCAGAAACCTAAATCGTGAGGTTTGGGAATCACCGTCCGTTTACTGCGGTGAGGATGTCAATTCTCTATAGCTCTGGCAAAAATCGCCAGTCTTTCCTTAGATCAACATGGCAGATTCTTTCTTTTGCCTCTTGCCTGTTGCCTCTTGCCTTCAGAAACTGACCATTGAAAAAGGTGAGCGATCGCTCACCTAGTAATTTTTTTAAAACCGTAATTAACTGGATTTAGTAAACTCCGGGGTTAAAACGGTCATCACCCTCGATAAATTCTTTAGAAGGCTCAGTAACAGTAAATTTCTCCAGATTAGCCTGTAAACGCTCTTTTTGAGTGGCCGAGAGTCCGGGGATATTGAGGACATCTTCCACTTCTTGGTAGGGGGCGTTTTTGATGATTTTACCAGCTAAATTGGGATAGAACCCTCTCAAGTCCCGGAAATCGCGAATATCACTGTTATTGAGGTCGATTTTCGCCCCAAATTCTGTAGTTAGTTTGGCATCAGCCGCATTTAAGACCGCCACAGGAAGAGAGGGAAAGGCGATCGAGGTGAGATTGAGAGCTTGAGCGGGAACTTTGCCCCAAAAACTCCCGATAATCAAGGCAATTACCGCCAGCAGACGAACAAGATTCTTCATTGCAGTTGTGGTCTCCTAAAACCAAGGCAAATTAACACTCAGGACAAGAAGTTAAGCCGTCAGCTTTCCGACTAGGCATAGGGTGGGGAATTGGGATTTGCCACCGCAGCCTAGCTATTAGCTGAACGCTGATAGCTAGTTAAAAAAGTTATATCATGCCATTAGACCAGATCTTGACACTCTCCGCACTTTTAGGGCGGAGATTCTTGGGCTGAATCTTGCCTCTACTAGCAAAGCTAATTTTGGTCTTACAGTTTCATGTCTAGTCCGACTACACCTATAAGGCAAGCACTCTCAAAGACTACTCCCCAAGCGTAAATTTCTGTGTGTCCCACAGTATTTAATTGTTTTGCGTTCTGACAGTTTGGACTTAATTAAACACCATTAACTGTTAGAAATTTTGAGATGACGGAGTAGGACGTTTAACCTGTTTCCTCACGTTCTCACGGTCAGCAACCTGGGAACATTCTAGCACAAAGTCGCCCTAAAAGGACGGGGTTTTCAACCCAAATTTCCGATAACCCAGTTTGCCGTACTAGGGGAAGGGTTTTGGGGGTTGGGTGATGGGGAAGTGGGATAGGGGAAGTGGGGAGATCAGTGAACTGATAACTCAAATCTGATCACTGATCACTGATCACTGAAAAGGCTGATGGCTAATGGAATTATTACAAATCTCTAAAATTATCAATGAAGAACAGCACTCCTATGGCATCATAAACTGTTGCTTGTCTTGAAATATCTATAAGGAAGACACAATTATGGCTCTCCAATTGGGTGATATCGTTCCAGATTTTACACAGGATTCTAGTGAAGGTCCAATTTCTTTTCATCAGTGGGTAGGAGATAGCTGGGTAGTGCTGTTCTCGCACCCGGCTGATTACACCCCCGTTTGTACCACGGAATTAGGTACGGTGGCTAGTCTTAAGTCAGAATTTGAGCGACGTAATGTTAAAGTGATCGCTTTGAGTGTGGATAGTGCCGAATCCCATCGGGGTTGGATTAATGACATCAACGAAACTCAAAACACTACCGTTAACTATCCGATTATCGCCGATGGCGATCGCAAAGTGTCCGATCTCTACGGCATGATTCACCCCAATTCCCTCAATAATCTGACGGTACGTTCGGTGTTTATCATCGATCCCAACAAAAAATTACGTTTAACCATTACCTATCCTGCCAGCACGGGACGCAATTTTAACGAGATCCTGCGGGTGATTGACTCCCTGCAGCTCACCGATAACTATCAAGTGGCTACCCCCGCTAACTGGACCGACGGTGGCGATTGTGTGGTGGTTCCCTCTATTCCCACTGAAGAAGCTCGTAGCAAATTCCCCAAAGGAGTTGAAGAAATTAAACCCTATCTACGCATGACTCCCCAACCTAATAAGTAATTACTGATTCCTAATCAGTGAACCATATCCTTGAAAACTGACAATCCAAAAACCATAAAATCTTGAGCGAGGGTTAGCCATCCGTTACAACGGGTGGTAGGCCTGGCAACAGGCGATTTATCTCCCTCTATCATTTATCAGTTTAATTGTCAATATATTTTTTCATAGTTTCCCTAGATGTGTTAGCGGCAGCGCAGAAATAACTGGGAGTCCAGAACGCGCCACTTTCACAACTCAGGGGATTTTTTTCTTAAAAGCAATTTCTTGGCTGGGTTAAAGACAATTCATCGACATCTATCTTAACTATAAGTTAAATTAATATTTAACAAAAATCGGCTTAAGACTAAAAGAACAATGAACATTATGGCTCCAAATGCTTAGTAGTGGTTAGTTTAGCTAGATTGTAGATCGATGAAATTATCTAGAGATCGAGCAAGGAGCGTCAAGAATTCTGGGTTATATCTATAAGTAAATTTTATTTTAAGTTTATTTAAGACTGTCATTACTAATGCAAGGCTGAGTCAGGGAGATTTTCCCGTAGTATCAAAAATGAAACTCGCTCGCATCGTTCAATCTGACGACAAGCGAGAGGCAATTGTAGAAACTGCCGCTTTCACTAGCATTTAACTAAGAGGAACAACCGATGGCAACTTATAAAGTCACCCTGAAAACACCCAAAGACCAGCATACAATTGATGTTCCCGATGATGAGTACATTCTCGATATAGCTGAAGAAGAAGGAGTGGACTTACCTTATTCCTGCCGTGCGGGAGCTTGCTCCACCTGTGCAGGTAAACTTGAATCTGGTAGTGTCGATCAATCCGATCAATCCTTCTTAGATGACGATCAAATTGAAGCGGGTTATGTCCTCACCTGCGTCGCCTATCCTACCTCTGACTGTGTGATCATCACTCACCAAGAAGACGAAGCTTTGCAGTAATCTTCAAGATTGTCAGAAAACCCCCGTTAAGTGCTATCTATGGTGCTTAACGGGAGTTATTTTATGGCTCAAAAATTTTTTCCCTAAACACTTGTGTGTTTTAGCTAAGGGTGCTATGATTGTTAATCGTGGAATTAATGGGTCGGTGCCCGAGTGGTTAATGGGGGCGGACTGTAAATCCGTTGGCTACGCCTACGCTGGTTCAAATCCGGCCCGGCCCACCACGATCAATGCCCGTGTAGCTCAGTGGTAGAGCACACCCTTGGTAAGGGTGAGGTCATGAGTTCAATCCTCATCACGGGCTTTCTCTAAAACCCTGTCCCCAAACCGGTTTTCTGCCTAATACTAGGCTTTTATTTTCCCTGCTCATTCTCAATAAACCTTTGAAGGATGAGATTGAGTAAGTCTTCAGCAGTATTGCCTTAACAAAAGTTATCCCCTAGCCCAATTAGACATCGATCGCCTAAAATGGTCAAAATTAACTTATTTGTTGGCTCATGTCTCCCCTCGACAACATCGCTAAACTATCTCACCTCACCCGCAGAGATGTTCAGAAAAATTGGTTGATCGCTACAGCAGCGGGAAAACCAATTCAACCCGTCACCCTCAATGAAAAACAATACATTATTTGGCCGGCCGGCAGACAAATCCAATATCTAACTCAAAAAATTATTGTCCCCGAACATTTAGCCGGTTATCCTTTAGAGGGAATGGAACTGAGATTAATCTTAACTTGGTGGGCGGAAGATGTCAAAATTTATGTTAATAATCAATTTATCCAAGCAGGAGACCTCTTTGATTCTTCCACGCGCATTTTACTTTCTAACTCTGTCTCTACTGGTCAAGAAATTCTTGTTACTCTCCGTTTAGTCAGTCCCAATCATGATATTGGTGGTTTGATGAAATCGCAGTTAATCTATGAATATAGCCAAGCTATCGATCCTAGTTTTGTTGCTGATGAATTAACCATTCTGCATAATTATCTACAAACTTTTTATCCTGAAAACTTAGCGGCTTTTACCGCTACTCTCGATAATATTGACTGGGATAATGTCACCAACAAAGATAAATTTAATCAATCCCTAGAATCAATTCGTCAATCCCTGCAAACCCTGGCTCAACCACTGAAAGAACGCAGTTTTCATCTTCTCGGCCACGCACATTTGGATCTGGCTTGGTTGTGGCCGTTGGCAGAAACTTGGCAAGTGGCAAAAAACACTTTTATCTCGGTTTTAAACCTCCAAAAAGATTTTACCGCCCTCATATTTGGTCATTCTAGCCCCCTAATTTACGAATGGATAGAAAAACATCATCCTGACCTGTTTCAAGCAATTCTAGAGGCATATAAAGGGCAATCCTGGGAACTTTTGGGCGGGATGTGGGTAGAACCAGAAGTCAATTTGATCTCCGGGGAATCCCTATTTCGACAACTACTTTATGGACAAAAATATTTTCAAGAAAAATTTGGACAAATCACTGAAACTGCTTGGCTGCCGGATACCTTTGGGTTTCCCTACCAATTGCCACAAATTCTTAAATCCTTTGGCATAAAATATTTTGTAACCGGGAAACTACATTGGAATGATACGACTAAATTTCCCCACGGTTTTTTCTGGTGGCAATCTCCCGATGGCAGTAAAATTCTTTCCCTAATGTCTCCTCCCAATGTTGCTGGAGTTATGGATACTAATCCAATTATTATGACCGATCATGCTCTCAATTGGGAACGGCAAACCGGATTAAAAGATATTTTTTGGCTGCCCGGAGTTGGTGACCATGGCGGCGGACCGACTCGTGATATGTTAGCAGTGGCCCAACGTTGGCAAAAATCTCCTTTTTTCCCCCAGCTAAAATTTAGCCAAGCAACAACTTATCTGGACAGTCTGGAGACAAATAATCTTCCTATCTGGGATGATGAATTATATCTAGAATTCCATCGCGGTTGTTATACTACCCACGCTGACCAAAAAGCCTATAATCGTTACTGTGACATCCTCTTGTATCAAGGGGAATTATGGTCTTCTTTGGCTAATATTTTACTAGATATTCCCTATCCGAAAGTCGAGATAGAATCCGCATGGAAAAAGGTTTTATTAAATCAGTTTCATGATATACTTCCTGGTACTTCTATACCCGAAGTGTTTAGGGATGCTAATCAGTTATGGCAGCAAGTTATCAGCACAGGTGAAGCAATTTTAGAGCAAGCTTTACAGGCAATTGCCACTCAAATTAATTTACCTAATCCTCCCCATCCTCAAGCAAAACCTTTTCTAATTTTTAATTCTCTTAACTGGGAAAGAACCGAGGTTATCTCTTTAGCGATAGAATCTGTCAATTGCTCGGTTTATGACTTAAATAATTGTCTCTGTCCCTCGCAATTATCCCACGACAATCAGCTATTATTTCTCGCTGAAAATATTCCTTCTGTGGGTTATAAGTTATTTTGGTTAGTTCCCAATCAGCAAGCAACGGAGAAAAATTTAACTAACTGCCAATTTATTTTAGATAATGGCTTACTTAAAGTTACTATTAACTCGGAAACGGGGGATATAGATAGTATATTTGATATAATTAATCAAAGAGAAATCCTGCAAGCTGCTGGTAATCAATTACAGGCATTTAAAGATCAAGGACAATATTGGGACGCTTGGAATATCGATCCGAATTATCAACAATATCCCTTACCAAAAACAGTATTAAAATCGATCAAATGCTTAGAATGTGGTCCCTTGCGCTGGCAGATTCGCATCATCAGAAGTTTAGCTGATTCGGAATTTTGTCAAGATTATATCTTAGAAAAAGATTCTCCTATTCTCCAGATTAAAACTATTGTTAATTGGCAGCAGGAACATACTTTAGTAAAAACCGCTTTTCCTCTCACCCTAAACAGCAATTTTATCACCTATGAAATTGCCTGTGGTGCGATCGAGCGTGACCACCAAACAGAATCACCAAAATGGGAAGTTTACGGTCATAAATGGGCGGATTTAACCGAGAAAGAGGCATCCTACGGGGTGAGTCTTTTAAATAATAATAAATATGGCTATGATGCTACTAACCAGCAACTGCGATTAACTCTGTTGAGAAGTCCCCGATGGCCCGATCCCGAGGCGGATCTGGGGAAACAAGAATTTACCTATGCAATATATCCCCATCAAGGTAACTGGAAAACGGCGAAAACTGTCCATTATGCTTGGCAGTTAAACTCACCTGTCAACATTATTTTTATTACTAATTATTATCGATCAACCCAGTTGCCACCCGTGGCACAATGGTTAAAATTCTCGGTTGATAACTTAATTTTAATGAGTTTCAAACAAAGTGAAACATCCGCTCAGAGTTGGGTAATGCGCGTTTATGAATGTCAGGGAGAAAACGCTGTAATTGATTGGCAAAATCAATTACAATTAACAATAAAAGAATCGATCGACGGTTTAGAAAGAGCGATCGATCCTATTGAGCAAATTTCTCCTTGGCAGATAGCCACATGGTTATTAAAGAATTAATCTTCGTGATCTTCAAAAGGATCGCTTAATTCTGCTGCTGGCGGTCCAAAAGCGGTATAAAGAGCTAAAACGGTAATCCCCACCAAAGCGGCAGCGATCGAAATACCCAAAATTGTTGCAGTTTCCATAAAATAAAATTTGCTTAGATACAGTCCGTATCCTATCTTAACAAGATATAACCGATCTCGCAGCCGACAGCGATCGCTAATCTGGCCGGTTGCATTGCTGTTATCTCATGCCCGATAATGGTGAAAGGATCGACTAAATAGCGATCGAACTAAACTAGAAGAATTATTATGAAGAAACTCCTACAGGGACTAGAAAAGTTCCAGAGTGGTTATTTTGATGAACATCGGCAATTATTTGAGCAACTCTCCCACGGACAAAAACCGAGAATCCTGTTTATCACCTGTTCCGATTCCCGTATCGATCCTAACCTAATTACCCAAGCGGAGGTGGGGGAATTATTCGTAATTCGTAATGCGGGAAATATAATTCCTCCCTACGGAGCAACCAATGGTGGTGAGGGTGCATCTATAGAATATGCTATCAACGCTCTCGGCATCGAGCAAGTGATTATCTGCGGTCACTCCCATTGTGGAGCGATGAAAGGTTTGTTAAAATTGCAAAGTCTGGCCGATGAAATGCCTTTAGTTTACGATTGGTTAAAGCAAGCAGAAGCTACTCGACGTTTAGTTAAGGATAATTACAAAGAACTAGAAGGAGAAGAACTGATCGAGGTGACAGTAGCAGAAAATGTTCTCAATCAGTTAAGTAATTTGCAAAGCTATCCAATTATTCGTTCCCGATTACATCAGGGTAAATTATCCCTACACGGTTGGATTTTTCGGATTGAAAACGGCGAAATTCTAGCCTACGATCCAATCCTACACGATTTTGTCGCTCCCCATAGTAAAATTACCCATCCCGAACCAGAAGACAATTTACCCCCTAGTCGTCACCTTCCCAATAGTCATCCCTTCAAGATTTCTGAGGATTATATCAGGACTAATGCGGAGGTAAAAAAAGCGACTCCCGCGGTTAATACTGTGGCGAAAAAGAATGGCTCCTCAACCCAAAAACCGGGCTATAATTATTTAGAACCCTCCCAAGCTGATCGCATTTATCGCGGTTCGAGAAGTTAATTAGGGATTAGAGAAATTCTCTAGAGATGTGCTTATCTAGAGTGGCAGTTAATGGCAAGAGCCTTCCCAGTTGATAATGACCGTAATCCGGGACAATCAGCCTAACATCTGGTGACAGCATCGGCAAGTCAGCAACGCTCAGTGTTAGGAAAGCTGATAGCTATTGCTTTTTACTCAAAAAATATGGTATGATAGAAAACTGTCAGTTTTACGAAAGCCGATGAAAACGGAAGAGATTATCAAATCAATCGAAGCCGAGTATCTCAAGAGCGATCTGCCCATTATCCATGTCGGTGACACGATCCGGGTAGGGGTGCGAATCGTGGAAGGAGATAAAGAGCGGATTCAGCCCTACGAGGGCATTGTCATCGCCAAACGCCATGGCGGTATCAACGAAACGATTACAGTACGCAAAGTCTTCCAGGGTGTGGGAGTAGAAAGAGTCTTCCTGCTCCACTCGCCGCGGGTTGCCAGTATCAAGATCATCCGTCGTGGTAAAGTACGTCGGGCGAAACTTTACTATCTGCGCGATCGGGTTGGCAAAGCCACCAGGGTACAAGAACGTTTCGATCGCCCTCTCTAAAAATTTTCCGGCGACAGCCTAACCAAGAAAGTTGCTTAATCGCCAACAACTACGCTATAGTAAATAAAGGCCTTAAAAAAGCCAAATAGTTTAGCGAATGGGCGCTCTTAGTTCAGTTGGTAGAACGCAGGTCTCCAAAACCTGATGTCGGGGGTTCAAGTCCTCCAGGGCGCGTTTGGTAATCACCAAGCCGATAACTGCAAAGGACATGATCTAAATGTCTGGGGGTTAGTGTGGGTTGTCCGGTGAAAATGATAAGTTAAGGATAGCTTGAGTATCATTTTAAGGAGTAGCGATCGTGGCCAAAAAAGAAACCCTAGAAAAAGACACGAGCGACAAGAAAGAGGGAAGCTCCTTTCAGGTCAAGGAATTCGTCAATGAAACCAAAGAAGAACTCGCCAAAGTCGTCTGGCCTTCCCGTCAGCAACTTTTGAGTGAATCAGCGGCCGTGATGTTAATGGTGACTTTGGTAGCCACTCTCATCTATCTGATTGATAAATTCTTTGCCTGGGGTGCGGGGAAGGTGTTCCCATGAGTCTAGAAGAAGAACAGTTTCCCGAAGAAGTCAATCTTAGCGGCCTACCGAAAAAACCCCGTTGGTATGCCGTGCAGGTGGCTTCTGGTTGTGAGAAACGCGTCAAAGCTAATTTGGAACAGCGCATCCACACCCTCGATGTGGCCGATCGCATTCTACAAGTCCAGATTCCCCAAGCGGCCACCGTCAAAGTCCGCAAGGATGGTTCACGGCAACACGGTGAGGAAAAAGTCTTCCCCGGTTATGTCCTGATCAAAATGATCATGGATGATGACGCTTGGCAGGTGGTAAAAAACACCCCCCACGTGATCAACTTTGTCGGGGCCGAACAAAAGCGCCACTACGGACGCGGCCGCGGTCACGTCACCCCGCTACCCTTGAGCCTGTCAGAAGTCGATCGCATCTTCAAACAAGCTCAGATTCAAGAACCCGTCGTCAAAATCAATATGGAAGTTGGCGATCAAATCTTGGTTCTATCCGGTCCATTTAAGGACTTTGAAGGGGAAGTGATCGAAGTTAGTCCCGAGCGCGGCAAACTCAAGGCCTTGCTCTCCATTTTTGGTCGGGATACCCCGGTCGAATTGGAATTTAATCAAGTCGAAAAACAAAACTAAATCATGGCTAAAAAAGTCGTCGCAATTATTAAACTAGCTTTACCTGCTGGTAAGGCTAACCCTGCTCCTCCCGTGGGTCCTGCTTTAGGTCAACACGGGGTGAATATTATGGCGTTTTGTAAAGATTACAACGCTAAAACCGCCGATCAGGCTGGGATGATCATCCCTGTGGAAATCTCCGTTTTTGAGGATCGTAGTTTTACCTTTGTCCTCAAAACTCCCCCCGCTTCCGTTCTCATCCGCAAAGCGGCCGGTGTGGAAAGAGGTTCCAACGAACCCAACAAGAAATTTGTCGCCACCATTACCCGCGACCAATTACGGGAAATCGCCCGGACTAAAATGCCCGATCTTAACGCTAACGACATCGAAGCGGCCATGAATATTGTGGCGGGAACGGCCAGAAATATGGGTGTCAAGATCTCAGACTAAATCTTATTTCGGGGAGAAGTTAAGCTTCGTTATTACCCAAGGAGCAACAAATCAGATGGTAAAAAAAGTTTCACGACGTTTGCAAGATGCCCAGGCTAAGGTAGAAAATAAAGCCTACGAGCCATTAGAGGCACTGACATTATTAAAGGAATTAGCGACGGCGAAATTCGACGAAACCGCCGAAGCTCATATTCGTTTAGGCATCGATCCTAAATATACCGACCAACAACTGCGGACAACGGTAAGTTTACCCAAAGGAACCGGACGCAAGGTGCGAGTAGCGGTGATTACTCGCGGGGAACAGGTACAGGAAGCGAACAACGCCGGGGCCGATATCGTTGGTTCGGAAGAATTAATCGAAGAAATCGCCAAGGGGATGATGGATTTCGAGGTGTTGATCGCCACCCCCGATATGATGCCGAAAGTGGCTAAATTAGGTCGTCAACTCGGTCCGCGGGGTTTAATGCCCTCACCGAAAGGGGGAACCGTAACCACGGATTTAACGGGGGCAATCTCTGAGTTTAAAGCGGGTAAATTGGAATTCCGGGCCGATCGCACCGGTATCGTTCACGTTCAATTTGGTAAAGCTTCTTTTAGTGCCGAGGATCTATTAGTCAATTTGAAAGCTTTACAGGAAACGGTGGACAGAAACCGGCCTTCCGGGGCCAAGGGGCGTTACTGGCGTACAGTTTACGTTTCTTCGTCCATGGGGCCATCGATTCCAGTGGATATTAGCGCCCTGCGGGATCTGAAATTAGCAGAAGGTTAATGACAGTTATTTTTTCTGAAAAGGCCTCCAAGTAATTGGGGGCGTTTTTTGGGGATTTTATCTATTCTAAGATCATTGATTTTCATTTTTGGGTTCTTCTATAATCAATACAGCATGATATTGTCCTTCTTTTAAATTTGAGGGAACTTGTACGGTTAATTGACCTTCATTGTTAACGAATGCTTCAACCTCAATGGTTTTCATGTTAACATATCTCTCTTCATTTTCTGCTATAATCTTAACGGTATAAGCATCTTTATCTGCTAAAGACCGAGCATACTTTCCTCTGACTGCACTTTTTAAATGAGACTCCGTTAAAACCTCAGAATAATCATCTAACATTTCATCATCTTTGAGGGTATCATTCATTACTTTGTTCATAGATTTTTCTTTCATGTTTAGTTACTCTCCTAGCACTAATGATTCTGATCTTTCCTTGTCTTTCAGCATGAACAACTAAAAGCAAGCGGTTTTGACTAGAATAACCAATTGTCAAAAAACGATCTTCTAAGATTGAATGAGTAGGATCATCTAAAGTCAAAGAATAGGTATCTTCAAAGACAGTTTTAGCCTCATTAAAAGAAATATCGTGTTTTCTCAGATTTATCTTAGCTTTGTCTTTATCCCATTCAAAATTAGTCGTCATCATCTTAATTATACACAATAAATAAAATAAGTGGTATAAAAATCGCCCACCCTACTATGGTAAACCGTTAGTTAACTAAAGTGCGCTCGCCTTTGGCTAGATACTTTCGGGATCGCTCTATCTTGATGTTTATAGATGTTGGAAAAAAAACAATAAATTTGTGATACTGTTATCATTTTGACAAGTTATTGATGTTCTTTCTCAAGAAGATCGTCTATTATTAGAAACAAGATTAGAACAAAAGAAACAAAAACAAGAACCTTATGCTTGATCAGATTGGGAAACCACAAAAGCACGAAGAACAACCACAGACAGCCAAGAGAAGAACGAACTGAACAATTATTGACATCCTCACCGCCGTAAAACGGACGGTGATTCCCAAACCTCACGATTTAGGTTTCTGCTTCTTTCCCTTGCGGGGTTCCGCACCT
>MTBT01000102.1 GCA_002282935.1 Microcystis sp. LSC13-02
ATTTTAGCATATATTTGGTAAATGCGCTAGTATTTAACGGTAAAGCCGTCGTAGAACGACGGGGTTTCAGACCCAAAATTTTCGATGATTAGGGACCGGAAAAAACCGCCGATTCGATATCTTGGCGACTAAGGGAGTATTTAAAAGCGCGATTGATGTCACTGCCGTCATTTGCTGCTCGAAAGTAACGAACGGTTATTTCTTCGATATCGAGGCAGATTTCCGCTTTCCATGTTGGTTTTTCGACGATCCAACAGTGGATATTCTCGGTATTTTTCCGACAACCTAATTTAACTAGCCATGCTTCGATCGCCGGTAAGGGATGATTATAGAGGGGAGTATCGGCAGTGGGAATCTTCATCGCATCTAAATCAAAAATAATTGGGCTACAGTGACGGCATTCTCTCCTCGAAGCATAGCAATAATCACCGCTAGTAACAAGCAGCCCAGCAGGGTGAGTGCCAAGATAAACAAAGCAAAAATTTCTCCCGAAGATAGGGGGCGATCGGTAGGATCGAGATAGGCGCTACGATTAGCTATGGGTTCATCGCTATCGGGGATAGTTTGGATGACATTCCAGCGCGAGTAACCTATCTGTAAATCATACAGGGAACGGCGATCGGGATTACTCAGGGTGGCATAAGCTTCGTTAAGACGCTGGAATTTAACCGTTGCCACTTCGGGGCTGAGTTCGGTAGTATCGGGATGGTATCTTTTGCTTAGTTCCCGATAGGCGCGTCGCACTTCGATCACCGAGGCACTCAGATGTAGCCCTAGAATGGCATAATAAGTATTGGCAAAGCGCGAGTTAGCGGCAATGACTCGCGAGGTGGTTTGGGAATTATCGCGCTCGAAGGTCACAAGATTTTTTAAACTAAAAATTGTCTTAATATTTTAACCCTGTTGATCATGAAATCTCGTTATCGGCCGCGTCTTCAGATCTGTCTTGTCTTTCTTATTGTTGCTCTGACGAGTTTGTCTCCTTGGCTAACCCCTAGCGCCTATGCGGGGATCGATGATGATCGCCTTGATGGTAATATTTTTGTGGTCTATGCGGGTAATGGTTCCCTCGTACCACCGCGTTTAAATTTAGCGGAAACTTTTCAACGGAAAATTCCGGCTATTATTGTCTATTATCTGGATGATAGTAGTGATTGTAAGCAATTTGCGGCGATTGTCTCCCGTTTTCAAGAGTTTTACGGTCGCGCCGCCAGTATTATCCCCGTTACTGTCGATTCTATCCCCTTAAAGTCTTCCTATCGTCCCGATGAGCCGGGTTACTATTATCGCGGTGGGGTTCCCCAAACGGTGGTTTTAGACCAACAAGGTAAAGTGGTTTATGATGGTTTGGGCAATGTTAAATATGAAGATGTGGATGATGTCTTAAGAAAGGTTTTTGAGCTTTTGCCTCGATCAGAATCGGTAGAGTTAAAAAGACGCTCTTTTAACGAGTTTAACGCTGAATTGCGCTAGTCACCTCTTTTTTATCCTCAATTGAACGAACCCACTTTCCACCCCACTCTTAGCGTAGCGGAGTGGAAAGTGCAGGGAGCGGCAATTGAGGGGGTTCAATGCCCAATACCATTTTTCAAAAGTAATGGCAGAGATGGTTAATTGCCCTCACCCCCAACCCCTCTCCCAGAAAGGGAGAGGGGAGTAAGATACCTGCAATTTAAATTCCCGGGCAGCTTACAAGGCGATGCGATCGCCTTTAGATAAAGAAGTTACCAACAGGAATTCTTGTAGCCATTTTCTTGCCTCAATTAGTGCTTTTCAACTTTCAACTTAAAATTGGCGCATCAGTTTGTCCCTATTGCAACTTTTGTCCCTCCATTTTAACCTAGACCTTCGGCTTTATTCATGTCAGTTGTTGGGTTTCTCAACCCAATTTACCAGATCGGCGATAGGGAAAAAAGCTCAAGACTTAATAAATAAATAAATCAGCAGAGACAGAAAAGAAACCTGCTAACTTTTTTGCCTGTTTCTTACTAATTTGTCGCTTCCCATTAACAATCTCTGAGACAATCCCACTAGAACCAATCCCTGCCCTGACTAAATCCGCTTGAATCAAGCTCCTTGCCTCCATAAGGGTTTGCAGGATCGAAACAGGAGTAGAAGCTGACCCAGGCTGAAATCGCGCTTCCTCATATATCTCAATCAATACTTCCCACACATCCAGTATTTGTTCCTCTAATTCATTGGGATTTTGCTTAAAAAAAAGTTGTTCAGCGATCGCCAAAGCTTGGTTGTATTGCTCCTCCGTTTGAATAACAAAGGGAAGTACTGAAGTTTCTACGGTCGAGGGATTAAAAGTAAGGGTCATTTTTCCAATCCTCCTGGTCATATTCAGCATGGGTCAAAACATACTTGATGTAAATTCTGCTTTTTTTATAGTTAATCCCGACAATCAAACGATAACGATTACCTTTGATATTAAAAACCGTAAAATTGCCGACAGGATCAGCTTTTGGGAAAACCTGACGCACATCATTAATACTGAGCCATTGTGAACTTTTGGCAATTCGATACCAGTCATCTAAAGGTTTTTTCAGGTCAGCGTGCTTTTCAAATGCCTCCTGAAGCGTTTTATAGCTGATAATCCTCAAAACGATTCCCCAGTAGGCTAATACCATTTTTCAAAAGTAATGGCAGAGATGGTTAATTGCCCTCACCCCCAACCCCTCTCCCAGAAAGGGAGAGGGGAGTAAGATACCTTTAAACTCTTTTGTTCATACTCTCATTATGAGAGGGAGCTTGTCAAGGGAAATTTTTTCTGCTTAACTTGTGATCGCACTTGATCACCACCAAGCGATCGCCCATTCAGAAAAATTTCACAGACGTTGGGTTTCATACTTCAACTCAACCTACGTTCTGAATTGCGCTAGTCACCTCTTTTTTATCCTCAATTGAACGAACCCACTCCCCACGCCACTCTTAGCGTAGCGGAGTGGGAAGTGCAGGGATACGATTAAGGTTATTTTTTCCCTGATTTGCGCTTAAATGATGTGCCAAATCCGACTAGGGTTACTAATCCTAGTCCTAAAATAGTTGAAGGTTCAGGAACTGTTACTCCTACACCTGTTGAAGGTTCAGGAACTGTTACTCCTACACCTACACCAAAATCAGCAGCATCAAGAAAATTACCAACTGATATACTGCCAGAACCAGTTGAAATTGCAGAGTAAGCAAAGCGAACATTATTGCCAAGAGCAATAATGGGTGCCTGTCCGGCATTGGTGTTCTGTACCCAGGCACTGGTAGTGGCGGAATATCGCTTAGTAAACAATACTGTATCATTCCCGCCACCTAATAGGTTATCACTCCCTAAATCGGTAATCGTTAATGCCATCACATCAGTTCCTACTCGCGCACGATGGGCGAAAGTAAAACCAACTTGAGATCCTGCGGCAATACCAGAAACATTCTGGAACAAAGTTCCATTGATATTAGCATTAATTTCAGCGAATTGTTTCCCTTGATATGCGGGAACCCCCCGAAAACCATTAACCCAAATTTCAATCAAACTATCTGTGGTTTGCCAACCTGGAACATTAGCACGTGGTACTCCCTGAGAAATTGGGGAAGTACCAAGATCTGGTGATTCAAAACCGCCATTAATTAATGCTGCTTGCGCTTCTGATGTGGAAGTAGCGATGCTCATAAGAGCGATTGCAGCAGTTGTGGAGGCTAAAGCAAGGGGCTTGTTAGATAATTTATTCTTACCCCCCCCCGAAATTCATAAGTTTCGCTAAACTAAACACGATGTACTCCTTGAAAGTCATTGTTTTTTTGTGAACTACCAGACACTGATCGCTAGGCGATAGGGTACTAGCTTTCCAGGTGGATTATAAGCTAAGAGGCATTTAAACCGCAACTACCAGGGTAAGCAAGCGCACAGCAATTCTCATTTTTATACACAGCAAGCATTTCAGGGATTTAAAGCACATTTTAAAGGGGGATTTTTGAGCAATCTTCGATGTACTATGATGCCAAAAGCCCGAAGACTGCTACATCGCAAATTTAGAATTGCTGGTAAGCGCATCTTAACAATCCTTAAAAAGTTTGCTAGCCTGATTATACTGAGAACAATAATTATTCTTATAGGTGTGAGAGACAGCAATGAAAATCAAGCAAAATTTCCTAACAGCAGCGATATTACTGGGTTTTTCAGGTCCGGTACTGGCTAATAGTCTCGAAAACCTCTCTAGTAACCCCATGGCACAGGTGACGACGGTGAATCAATTGCGGGATGTTTCTCCCACCGCCTGGGCTTTTGAGGCCTTAAGAAGTCTTGTGGAGAGGTATGGTTGTATAGTAGGTTATCCTGACCGGACTTTTCGCGGTGAACGCGCTTTAACTCGTTGGGAATTTGCCGCCGGGTTGAATTCCTGCTTAAATACCCTAGAAAGATTGATTCAAGAAGGAGTAGCGGTATTAAAAGAAGATCTAGACAGAATCAAGCGATTAGTCAGCGAATTCGAGACAGAATTAGCGGCCTTAGGGGCAAGAGTTGACAACTTAGAAAATCGAGTCGCTTTTCTGGAAAATAATCAATTTTCCACCACCACTAAATTAACCGGGGAAGTGGTAATGGCATTATATGGGGTAGCCACAGGAGAAAAAAACGGTGGTGAAGCGATTCCCCAAGTACCAGCTTTTGGTTATCGGGCCCGTTTAGAATTAAATACTAGCTTCACAGGCAAAGATTTACTCTATACCCGTCTAGCAACGGGAAATATTGCTGATTTAGCCGATACTACGGGAACTTTTGAAAGTACCTTAGCCTTTACCCAACCCGACGGCAACGATTTACTGATAGAAGTTTTAAACTACAGTTTCCCCGTCACGGAAAATATCTACCTCTGGTTAGAAGCGACGGGAGGTGCTAAGGATGACTTTACCAATACCCTCAACTTTTTGGATGGAGATGGTGCTAGTGGGGCGCTTTCGGCTTTTGGTACTCGCAATCCCCTTTATTTTGCCCCCGGACAAACTGGACTCGGTTTACAGGGTAATTATGGGGCTTTGCAATTCAGTGCCGGTTATCTTGCCGGGGATGCTAACGATCCTAACCCGGGAGCGGGTTTATTTAACGGTTCCTATACTGCCCTAGGGCAGCTGGGTTATGTTCCAAACGAGAATTTTGGCATTGCTTTATCCTACTTTCATGGTTATAACCAATTAGACACGGGGACGGGAAGTCAGCGCTCGAATTTCCGATTTTTCACCGAAGAACTATTCGGGGAGGCTGTCCCGACCATTAATAATAGTTTGGGTTTACAATTTAGTTGGCGAATTGTCGATGGTTTTGTTCTCGGTGGTTGGGGGGGTTACACAAAAGCTATCACCCTTAGCACTTTAAATGGACAAATAGAACGCGGGGATTTAGATATCTGGAATTGGGCGGTAACTTTGGCTTTTCCTGATTTATTTAAAGAAGGAAATACGGCGGGTATTATTGTTGGTATGCAGCCTTGGGTATCTAATTCTAGCATTAGATTAAATGATGGTAGTGCCACTAATGATCCGGATACTTCCTTTCATATCGAAGGATTTTATGAGTGGAAACTCACCGATAATATTGCCCTTACTCCAGGGGTAATCGTGATTACTTCTCCTAACTCGAATAACAACAATTCTACCTTAGTTATCGGTACTATCCGCACGACTTTTACTTTCTGATTTGTCTAGGCAGCCGGTCAGCAGTAAAGATAAAGTATGACGGGATTTGACATCATCTCTCGACGACCGGCTGCTGTTCCGTCGTTCCCCAGTCTCCTATCGCTTTTAAATAGGATTTAGTATCAGTATAACAGTCAGTCAATTTACCATTCGCCGATGAGAATAAGCAGGGTAATTGCAGGTTATTTTGTATAAATTATAACAAACAAAAATACCTGACTATTATTTTTAGCAGGTTGAACTAAGAGGAGTTAATCTGAGAGAAAGTAATAGTTAGTAAAAGTATAGTCAAATATAGACAGACTGAATTCCATTTCAGAAATTCCCTTCACTTTTACTTCGAGAGATTGATTCTCCT
>MTBT01000103.1 GCA_002282935.1 Microcystis sp. LSC13-02
TTTGCCGTTTAATCCTGTAGTGCTTGACCCACTACGAATGACTAAGCTTTCAGACTTTTAAGTAAGTTTGAGTAAGTTTAGTTGAGCGGTAAAATGAGTATAGACGACCACCGCTTATCGATCGCTAATAGTAATTATGCGTGTATTTGTACTACTTTTTAACGCAGGCACAGAAAACGAAGGTATCCACACCATTCAAATGGGAGCTATCAATAAGGTGTTGATGTTTGAATCGGAAGATGATGCCACCCGTTATGCTCTGCTGTTAGAGGCACAGGATTTTCCGACTCCCACGGTAGAGAAAATTGATTCGGAGGAAGTGGCAGAATTTTGTCGCGACGCCGGCTATCAAGCGGAAATGATTGAAGCGGGTATGTTGGTAATTCCCCCCGAAAGCAATGCCGAGGAGTTGGATTGGCAAAAAGAGGAAGTCCCCCCCGCCGAGGAGGAGTTTTCCGAGATTCCCGATGCGGAGTTAGACAGCATCCGTCGTCGTCTAGAAGGACTTTTGTAATAAACCTCTTGTAAAAATCGAAAATTGTCCTGCTTGGTTAGGAGACAGGAGACAGTAGCCAGTAGTCAGGAGTTCGGAGTCAGAAGACAGGACAATAAATCGGCGTTGTTCCCTGTTCCCTGTTCCCTGTTCCCTGTTCCCTGTTCCCTGTTCCCTGACCACTGATAACTGATCACTGATCACTGATCACTGAATATGACAACCGTGGGGGAATTGGGCGAAAATTTGGTGGCGGATTGGTTGCAATTACAGCAATGGCATATCCTCCAGCGTCGTTGGCGTAGTGCTGGCGGTGAAATCGATTTAATCGTCTTGTCTAAATCTCAGGCGACTCTCGCTTTCGTCGAGGTTAAAACCCGCAGTGCTGGCAATTGGGATTTAGGGGGCAAATTAGCGATCAATGACCGTAAACAAGGGAAAATTTACCAAGCTGCCCAGATATTTCTCGCCTTTTATCCCCAATGGTCTGATTTAAGCTGTCGCTTCGATGTGGCGTTAGTTAGTTGTCAAAAAAGTTCTCTATTAGCTTTACCTGAGTTTTCCCTTGATTATCCCTGTCAGCTACAGGCAGGTTATCAATTGCAATTACAGGAATATCTCGTGGCGGTTTTCTAAAAACACAATAGGCCCGCCTAGGGAGGCGGGCTTCATCTTGTACAAACGATATGAACTCCTAAAAAATTAACGGACTCAATACAATAGAGGTTTACAGAACCCACAACAGTCTATCTGTCAACTATCAAGATTCCTCAGTTTACCGACTCAGGTGCTGATTACGGCTCACTCCATCTGTCCTATATCGAGCAACAGAGGCGAAACCATACTTTACTTTACAAACTTTGAGAATCTGCGTCCGATTTAGCTGTTGCGTTGATCTAGAGCAGGTGGCACAGGCTCTAGGTCTTTTTGCCTGGAAGGAAGTTGAGTCGCTTCCCTTGTGCCTTATGTCTTTAAGATAACACGTTTGTCAGGACTCGATCGACCTTGTGATTAAAGTTTACACTTATTGATTTTTAGCAAAAATTGCCGTTACAAAACTATATATAGGGTCGGCTGAAAAAGTTTTTCCTAGGGGCAGGGTGTAGGGTGTGGGGTGTGGGGTGTGGGGTTTTACTTTTTAAACAGGATTTAGTATCACTATAAGTGGGAGAGGGTCACAAATAGAAGAGGAACCCAAAAAATGAGTCTCAAACTTTACTTTTTGCGTCATGGCGAAACCACAGCCAGTCAAGCGGGTAGTTTTTGCGGTCGATTAGACTTGCAACTAACCCCGGCCGGCTATGAAATGGCCAAGGATTTCGCTCTTGTTTATCGAGATGTGCCTTGGACAGGGATCTATTCTAGTCCCCTCAAGCGCACCATGGCCACGGCCACCCCTTTAAGCGATCTCTTAGGTATTCCCATCCACAAACGGGAAGGATTAAAAGAGATTGCCTACGGCCAATGGGAGGGAAAAACCGCAGCCGAGGTTAATCGGGAGTTTCATGATGATTATGTGCGCTGGTTAGCAGATCCGGGCTGGAATTCTCCCACAGGGGGCGAAAAAGGCATCGATATCGCTCGCCGCAGTTCGGAAGTATTAGAGGAAATCGACCATAATCACGATGATGGCCATATTTTGATCGTTTCCCATAAAGCAACGATCCGAATCATGTTATGTTCTCTTTTAGGCATTGATATCGGCCGTTATCGCGATCGAATTGCCATGCCCGTGGCCTCGGTGACGATCGTCGAATTAGCCGAACACGGTCCCCTCTTTCAAGTCATGGGCGATCGCTCTCACCTCCGCAATGACCTGCGCTTGCGAGCGGGAACCTAACCAGTCAACAGTAACCAGGAAAGCTCCGGAATTGGTCTCCTGAAAAACTATGTGCTTGATGTTATATTTTCTACGACACGGACAAACGGCCTATAGCAAAACGGGAGGATACTGTGGTACTCCAGAAAATGACCCCGGTTTGACTGCCGAAGGCATCGAAATGGCCGAGGAATTCGCCGATGTCTATCGTTCTCTACCTTGGCGTGCGGCCTACGTCAGTCCCCTACAAAGAGCTATTCAAACCGCTAAACCCCTCTGTGAAGCGGTGGGACTGAAATTAGAAATCCGCCAAGGATTACAAGAGATCGGTTATGGTCTTTGGGAAGGTATGCACCCCAACGATATCGATCGTCAATATCATGATCTCTATGTACGCTGGTTGACGGATCCGGCTTGGAATGCCCCCCCCAACGGGGAAAGGGGGATCGATATCGCCCGTCGTTCGGCGGCCGTTTTGGAGGAAATTGAACACACCCACAGTGATGGCAATATCCTGATTGTTTCCCACAAGGCCACCATCCGGATCATGCTCTGTAGTCTGATGGGTATCGATGTGGGCCGTTATCGCGATCGGTTTGAAATGCCCGTGGCCGCTGTCAGTATCGTCGAATTAGGCAGTCGTGGCCCGCTTTTCCATGGCATCGGTTTACGTTCCCACCTCAGTGAGTACCTGCGTTCTCTCCCCTGCACCTAATCAGTGATCAGTTATTAGTGATCAGATGCGAGTTTTCATGCTCAATCCAGTTATTAAAAACTGATTATTTATTCACCCCTGTGCAGGAGTGCCTCTCCTGAATATGTAGCCTATACTCAACGGATTTAGTATTACTTCCCACTTGATCATTCAATCCAAGCTTTTGGGGGGTTCTACCCCCCAAACCCCCCGTTGGGGGGTAGAACCCCCCAAACCCCCCGCGCATTAGTTTTTCGGTGGGATGCTTACACGCAGCTGCTGACACATCTGTAATCATTTAAGAGTCACTCCACTTGCAGGAGTGCCTCTCCTGATATTTAGCCTATACTCAACGGATTTAGTATCAGGTCACTGATTACTGTTTACTGTTTACTGATCACTGAAAATACTCCCCACTTCATAATTCATAATTCATAATTCCCAATTTATGCCCAAAATCCATCAGTTTGAGCTATTACCTTCCACTAATACTAAAGCTTGGCAATTGTTAGAATCGGGGGAAAATCCGCCTTTTGTGGTGATTGCTAGTCAACAAAGTGCCGGGAGGGGACAATGGGGACGGGAGTGGATTTCTGAACAGGGAGGATTATATTTATCTTTGGCGTTAAATCTTGATTTAGAGGTGGATAAATCTGCCCATCTCGTTCTCGCTACAGTTTGGGGCATCGCTCATCACCTGAATTGTCAAGAAATACCCGTTAAAATCAAATGGCCGAACGATTTGGTATTATTAGGGCGCAAACTAGGGGGAATTAACCTAGAAACCCGTATTCAGGGCCAAAACATCCCAGAAGCAGTCATCGGAGTGGGCATCAATTGGGCTAATCCTGTCCCCCCCACAGGTATTAATTTACAAGCTTTGGCTGGCAATAAAATCACCTCGATCGCTCAATTAACCGATCTCACCAGCGAGGCTATCCTATACGGCTATGAATATTACTGTAATTACGGTATAAAAAACCTATTAGCCTCCTATTTAGAACTTTTTGCCAATTTTGGTCAAAAGATAGTTTTCGAGGGCTATCAGGGCATAATAACGGGGGTAAGCGATCAAGGGGAATTAAAAGTTAAACTAACCTCGGACAATGCCAGTAGCGAAATCTATCTACCGGCGGGTAGGGTCAGTCTCGGTTATAATCAAGTCTAAATATTTTTTTGACTAAACTGTGAGAAGTGAGGCCGCCCTATGTATCCTTCATCGGTGATATTGAAACTTTTTCTGAGAAAATCCTGGAAAAAGAATCTGAGTTTATGCAGTGGTCTCGGTTTAGTAATCAGCGGTCTGATTACTCTTGCTCCCAATGCGATCGCTAATTCCGAAACTGGCAGCGAAACCCCGGTAGTGGAAAATGCCGCCCCGACTCTGAAAGCCCCCGTTATCAAAGAAAATACTAATCCTGCCCCCCGTCTGGCTATCCCCGAAAATCATCAAACCGATATGCCTACCCTTGCCCCCCGGGCCGGCGGTAAAAATAATTTTATCGATACTAGAAACTTTAACCCCCCCAGTTCCGTTGTTGTCACCGAGCGCCGCAGTGGTTGCCAAACCATCGCCCAAAATGGTCAACTGGTAGGAGGTAGCTGTAATCTGGCGGCCCGGGCCTCCCGTCGTCAGCCGGTCAGCACTGTGGCCAAACCCTTACCCCCGGTTAATCTGGCCCGGGTACGTCTCAATCCCAATCCGGCCGTGCGGGTGGGACGGCAGCCCCGAAATCAGCCGGTTATCGCTAATAATTCCCTGCGTCGTTATGCCCCCACTCTCGTGGCTTCTAGCGCCCCGGTACGTCTGGCCGCCCCGACGGTGATTGCCAGTCAGGTGGTAGCCCTCAATCCCCCGGAATGGAATGGCGTAAAATTAGCTTTGGCCCCGGTGACTCGCGCAGAAGTGGAAGCAATCAGCGAAGCGACCACCTATGAGCGCGCCACCCGTTTAAGTCCCACGGATTCTAACCAAACTCAACGCACCGATTTAATCTTTCCCCTCGCTCTTCCCGCCCAAATTACCTCGGTTTTCGGGTGGCGAAATCATCCGGTCAGCGGGAATCGGGCCATGCACGCAGGTACTGATTTAGGCGCAGCGATGGGAACACCTGTATTAGCCGCCTACGCAGGGGAAGTGGCCACCGCCGACTGGTTAGGAGGTTACGGATTAACGGTGATTTTACGTCACCTCGATGGTAGTCAAGAATCTCGTTATGCCCACCTTTCGGAAATTACCGTCAAACCGGGAGAATGGGTGGAACAGGGCGCAGTTATCGGTCGCGTGGGTAGTACGGGACTTTCTACCGGTCCGCACCTACACTTTGAATGGCGACACCTAACCGAACAGGGTTGGACCGCCGTAGATGCCGGTTTACATCTAGAATTAGCCCTCGATAATCTGGTACAGAGAATGCAAATGGCCGCAGCCACTGACTCTAATCAGAATTGATTGGTCCTGGCTGACAACTATAGCAGTTTTTGGAGCTTAAAAACGCATCGTTGAGCTTTTGCCCAATTGATGCGTTTTCATACATTCGCAGTCTTAAGTAGTTGGACAAAAATAAAGTTAACTGTGGGGTAAGGAGTCAGGAGTCAGGAGTCAGGAGACGGGATACACGCTAAGATACAAATAATAAACTTGAGAGAAGCACTTGATTAAATATGACTCTAACTGACGTTGAAGTAAATCCCTCGACTCCAGAAGATTTTTTAGATTCTGAAACATTAGTACAGGTCGATTTAATGCAGCAAAAGATTCAACAATATTTACAAACCCTATCAGTAGAAAATTTAAAGATGATTCTAGAATTTGCCGCTTATTTGTCAGATAAAGAAAGTGAAAAGGCAACGCAAGAAATTAGAGCAATCCCGAATATTATGGAACATTTGAAAGAAGCTGAAATGGATTTACAATCAGGTTGCCTCATTGATTGGGAAAGCTGAGATGACTTATAAAGTCCGTTTGACAGCTAAAGCAAATAAAGTTTATTCTGAAGCGGATCCAATCTTAAAAAAGAAGATTGCTAAGTGTTTAAAACTCCTTCAAGAAACACCGAAAAATCACCCTCAAATTAAAGCATTAAAGGGAGAATTTGCTGGGAAGTATCGCTTCCGCGTTGGAGACTATCGGGTTATCTATACAGTTGATGATAGTCAGTCTCAAGTTATCGTCTTGCTGATTGAACATCGCAGTCAAGCTTACCGCCAATAAATAGGGTTTGCTGAAAAAGTTTATTGTTGAAGTCAGTCAGGAAGCGGGAGTTTCAGGCTTTGTTGTCCTCTTTTTGCACTAATTTGTGTTCTATAAAAATGGTAATGCAAGGTTTTTGAAGCTCCCAATCCTCAGAGTGTTAATATTTCGCTAATCTCATCCAATTGGAAAGGCAAGATTTGAGAAAAAAAGGAGAAGTTAAGGAATGCGGAGCATTCGGTCTTCGATTTCTTGCCAGACGGTAGGGGAAATATTAACAGCCACTTTTTGGCAGTCGAGAATCAGGCGATTAATATAAAAATAATGCTTGTCTATTTCGCTAATTGCGTCGAGGGATAAATTAAGTAATTCAGGCGTTAAATTAAAAGCAGTATTCCACATTTTAAATAATTGATCAGCCAATTCTTCATGATGTTTTTTAGTTATTTTATCATCAGGAATAATTTGTTTTAAAGCTTCTAAATCAGCGATTAATTGGTAAAAATTAACCTTAGAAACAATTCGATACTGAGCCAATAAGTTAACTAACCGGACAGACCCATAAATGGAGATGGCGAAGATTTCGCGGTAGGCGTTGCCGTAGGCTCTGGCGATGACGTAGGCGGTGTTGTAGGAGCAGAGGCCGACGTAGGCGCAGGTACTGGTGAGGTTGACGGCGCCGAGATCGTGAATGAGGGGGTCGTTGGCACTGACGATGGCGTAGGCGTAGGCGTGGGCGTGGCAGTAGGCACTCGCTCTTCTTCCTACAGGTTTAATCGGACTATCAACAGAATCTTTAGTCATCTCATCTGCCCATTGCAAAATCGGCACTAATTTTTGACCGAGGGGCGTTTTAAGATAATTATGGGCTTCTTTCTCCATTGCTAATAACAATTTATCGGCTTTCCCTCGCATCAAACCCGCCACTAACAAAAAGACCTCTTGCCAACGAGTTTCTGTTACATAATTCTTAACTGCTTCTTCAATCAAATCATTGTCATAGATATACTGAGCCGTGAGGTATTCCTGAAGGGTTAAATGAGAAAAAGAATAGACATCTCTCGCCCGCTCTACTAAAATTCCCTGTTCAATTTCAATAGTTTTTAATACTTTTTCGCCGTCCAGATGTTGCGGAGCATTTAAGTTTTGTTTAAGGTGATCTTTAATTTGTTTAACAATTTCTCGTTTTTCTAGAAAAAGTTTATCTGCTACAAAATTCTGATAAGCAATTTCAGATAGCAAAATTTCTTCTTGCTCAATACTGAGATTTTCATAAACTAAACCGCGATTAGGTAACCGTTTTTCGGCTGACCATTGTTCCAATAAAATTCGTAACGCATCTTGATAAAGGCGACTGCGATTTGTGGGAACCGATTGATTTTCATCATAAACCAAACACAAAAAAGTCAACAATAACGGTGTATGGGCTAACTCTTTTGCACTTTTATACTCCTCCTTTTGCAACAGTTCCCAACAATTTTTAGCTGTCTCATTTTTGCAATCTAATTCGGAACTAAACCAATGTTCAATAAAACTTTGAATTTGCTGATCATCAAATTCGACAATTTCAATATCGGTAAATCGTTGAAGATGAGTTCTAGCAGCAGTGCGACAGGAGAGAATAAAACGATTTTTATAATGCCTATCTACAAAATCTTTAATTTTCTCAATCACATTATTCACATTAGCTGTTGGCACTTCATCCAAACCATCTAATAAAATTAGTAATTCTCCTTTTTCTAGTTTATTGCTAATATTTTTTTCCACATTGGGAAAACCACAGATTTTAAACTCCTCTTCAATTAATGCCTGAATATTAATCTCGTTTTCTTTAAAGTTTTTCAACTCCAGTAAAACAGGTGTTAGAGAATGCTGATAACTGCCTTGATTTCCCTTGAGAGCTTCTAGCCCAACTTTTCGCAAAAATGTAGATTTACCCATGCCGGGATCACCAAGTACCATTAAATATTGTTCTTGATTCGCCAAAAGTAAACCATCTTTTTTACCATCATCCCTAAAGTTAAACCGTCGCTGCTTACTCTCACGATATTTATTTTCTAAATTTTCATCATAATAATCCCTGACTAAATTCCCCAAACATTTGACATTAACATAAATTGACTCCAAATCCATCGGCTTAGACATTTTTAAAACCTTAATCATGCCGTGCCGATCCCAGTAACGTTGAGTATATTCCCGCAAAAAAAGATACTTTCCTTCTTTGATAAGCTGCCCGACATCTTTATTCAATAACTCATTTTTATTAATACCCTCCCACCCCGATTTAATCATTTGGCCAATAAAATTATTAGTCAATGCTGTTACAATGGTTGTTTCAATTCCTGTCATAACTTAACCCCTGTAAATCCTCTGACCCTTAGTATAAGCCAGAAAGCGGGTTTCTCAACAACCCAGAAACCCGCTTTCTCATCAACAACCCAGAAAGCGGGTTTCTCATCAACCCAGAAACCCACTTTCTTTAAGAAAGCGGGTTTCTAATCCTTAAGCCGCTAAACTGAGAATAGCTGCTTGTCCTTGGCTCTCATTTCTCAGATTGTAAAATAATGCAAATTTATCTTGAATGTCGGGGTGAAGACCCTCGCTTTTAGCGACGGGATGAAACCCCGACCAGTATAAAACAGCAAAGCACGACATTTCGACA
>MTBT01000104.1 GCA_002282935.1 Microcystis sp. LSC13-02
ATTCCCTCTGGTTTGGTTGGATACGTCCTGCCAGATCAAGGAAACTCGATGAACCAAGAATCCCTCGCTTTTAGCGATGGGAGTGTCAATAGTATATTCATAGGGTCGGTCTGTCGAAAAAATCATCGTCCATCACATCAATCACAATCAAAGCAATGAAGGAACAACGCGCTCAAGCTTATGTGAATTTAATTGAACAGTTGCTTGCTCGTGCCGATGATGAGGAACTCAATAATATTCTGCAAGCTAATCAGGAATTGATTGACCCCCAATTTTTGCAGGTGATGGAAAACTATGCAACGGGGTTAGAAGAACAGGGAAATAATCACCCTGCTGCTTGGTTACGCGATATGGTGCAACAATTGGGGCAGTTTCTCAACCCTCAAGCGGGAAGTATAGAGGAATATCAGAAGTTTTTATCAGAAGTCTTACAAGCAGAATGGGAGAGTAATAGCGATCCTACGGTGGTTTATCCTATCCTACAACGCCGCCAACATCTGTTAGATGATACTTTTGCCCAACTGTTGCAACAATTGGCTAGAAATGTGTTTTCTCAAAGGAAACCAGAAGAAGTGGCGGGTATTGCCAAGGTGATTGGAGATTTATGTAATAAACTTCAAGAGTTTCCCGTGGGAAGTCGAGCTAATAATCTAGAAATCGCTATTAAAGGCTATCAAACCCTCTTAGAAGTATATACCCGTGATGCTTTTCCTCAAACATGGGCAATGATACAAAATAATCTGGGTACTGCTTATAGTCAACGCATCAGAGGGGAAAGGGCAGATAATCTAGAGTTAGGTATAGCAGCATTAAACCAGTCTTTAGAAGTCTATACCCGTGATGCTTTTCCTGAAAATTGGGCAGCAACACAAAATAATCTGGGTAATGCTTATAGTGATCGCATCAGAGGGGAAAGGGCAGATAATCTAGAGTTAGCTATTGTTGCTTATAACCTGTCTTTAGAAGTCTATACCCGTGATGCTTTTCCTTATGAATGGGCAGTAACACAAAATAATCTGAGTAATTCTTATAGTGATCGTATCAGAGGGGAAAGAGCAGAAAATTTAGAGTTAGCTATTGTTGCTTATAACCAGTCTTTAGAAGTCTATACCCGTGATGCTTTTCCTGAAAATTGGGCAGCAAGACAAAATAATCTGGGGAATGCTTATAGTAATCGCATCAGAGGGGAAAGGGCTGATAATCTAGAGTTAGCTATAGCAGCATTAAACCAGTCTTTAGAAGTCTATACCCGTGATGCTTTTCCTGAAAATTGGGCAGCAACACAAAATAATCTGGGTACTGCTTATAGTGATCGTATTAGAGGGGAAAGAGCAGATAATCTAGAGTTAGCTATTGTTGCTTACAACCAGTCTTTAGAAGTGTTGACCCGTGATGCTTTTCCTGAAAATTGGGCAGCAACACAAAATAATCTGGGGTCTGCTTACATAAACAGAATCAAAGGAGACATAGTAGAGAATATAGAAACCGCAATTTTCTGTTATCAAGAAGCCTTAAAAATTCGTACTTTTGATGCCTTTCCTCTTGACTGGGCAACTACTCAAAATAATTTAGGCAATGCTTACATTAAACGAGTTAGAGGCAATAAAGCCGAGAATATCGAAAATGCAATTGTCTGTTATCAAGAAGTCTCACAAATTTGTACCCGTCAAGCCTTTCCAGGAGATTGGGCAGAGACACAATATAATTTAGCAAATACTCTCAGAGAACGATTTAAACTTCTTGGTAAAGTGGCAGACATTCAACAAGCAATTAACTCTTATAAACAAGCTGGAGAAATTATTGAAAAAACCGAAGACAAAACCTTATATTTTAACTATTCCTATCAATTAGGAAAAGCTTTATTTGAGGGCGGATATTATACAGAAGCTATTGAACACTTAGAAAATTGTCAACAACTTTATCAAAAACAAAAGGATATTAGTAGTTTGGCTCCAATTTTATTGGAACTTGCCCGTCTCTATCATCGCACTGGTAGGCTCGAACAGGCAAGACTTTATTTTAAAGATTCTTTACGTCTATTCCGTCGTTTAGGTGATCAAGATAATGTGGCTTCTGTGACAACTGCACTGGGCAATCTAGAAATACAAATTGGCAAGATTTCCCAAGCTTGTAGTCATTTAAAAGAGGCACAAACATATTATCAAGAAAACAATAATTCAGAACGACTAGAGGAAATTAATCATCTACTAAAAATTCTACAATCAGCTTAAAATGACAAGACTCAGCCGTTATCAATCAACTCTCAAAAAATGGGGACTTATAGAAAATCCTTTTCGACCAACTCCCCCCGATGATCCCGAAAAATTAGCAAAGATTTTTTATGGACGCGATCAAGTTTTAGATATAGTTATTCCGACCCTCTATGAAGGACGTAATATCTTAGTTAGGGGAGCTTGGGGTATTGGTAAAACTGCCTTAATTTTTAATTTAATTCATCAGTTACAACAGGAAGTAGCGGAACTAAATGAAAAAATGTTAGTGCTTTATTTAAGTAGCATTCCTGGGGAAAGCTCCACGGAATTTTATCGTGCTTTATTATTAGCTGTAGCCGATAGTTTAGCGGATAGTGTTCAAGAATCAAAAGACATTGCGAATACACTTTTAGGGTATTCCATCCAACGCAATAAAACCACTACTGAAGGACAAGTTAAATTAGGCTTTTTATCCTTTGGCAAAAAGGAAGAATCCCCTGCTAATCAACTGACTCCCACCGCCAATGCTGATCCCTATCCTTTACTCATTCGTTTATTAGATAGAGCCGAAGAAATTTATTCTCGTATTGTTATTGCTATTGATGATTTTGACAAAAAAGACCCCATTGTTGTCCAGACAATTTTAGAAAGTAGTTTAGATTTATTTCGGATGGGAAAACATCGAGGATTTATCATGACAGGAAGAGGCTTTACCGAGCTTCAAGAAGCAACTTTAAAAGCCCTTGGTATCTTTTCTGAAGATATTCCCCTTGAACCCATGAGTCAAGATGATTTACGTCACATTGCTATTAATTATCTTAATAGTGCCAGAAACGAACAGCGAAATGATCCCTATCCTTTCACAGAAGAAGTCATCAATTTAATTACGGGTTACGCTCAAGGAATTCCTCGAGAACTGAATACTATCTGTGAAAAAGTATTACGGCAAGCTGCTTCAGCAGAATATGAAATTATTGATGAAACTGCTTTTGATTCAATTTGGCAAATCCTTCAAAAAGACTTTACTGATTATTTAAGTCCTCAGTTTCGTCATTTATTATACGTTGCTCATCAAGCCGGTGGCATTAGTGAGAATATTTCTGATCAAACTTTGGATAAACTTGATGCTATAACCTTTGTTTCTCTCTTGCCCCAACTTAAATCGATGGAAGAACAAGGATTATTAATTCGTCAAGAAGATCAAAGCGGTTTTCGTTTTGTTCCTTCCCAATTATTTCAACCTAAGTTACTCCCTGAGTCTCAGTCTGAGTAAATAATAAATAGCTCCTTCGATGTACAAGGTGAGCGCATCTCAAACGCTATTGACAATTGAGATGGCAAATTCTCCTCAAATATGCCTGAAGTGCTTTCAGGGTAAGCAACTCACATAAAGTTCATTTTGTCAAGGGTCGTTAAGATGCGCTTACCCTGAAGTAGCTGTAAGCTCACAGCCATTTTTTATCTCAAATGTCGGGGGGTTGAAATTTGGCCTCTAACCTCATCCCTAAACCGTATTCCCGATTCCATCCAGGAATACTGTTAGGAAGTGAAAATTTATGTCACAATGACTCTATAAGGGCGGTTTTTTAGTGAATCGCCGAGGCCGTCTATTAATCGAATCGATGTCTTTGAAGAACGTAGTCCCAAACTGGAAACCTGACTTTTCTTACCCATTCTTGCCACTACTAGCGGAATTTTCCTCCCTTTTGTCTTATCCCCGGGAATTCTTGAGCTATTGCCGAGATTGGCATTTTGTAACTTCCCGTTAGTTGAATTCAACAAAAGAAGCTGTTTAGGAGCAATTATATGTTACACCGCAAGATTTATCAATTCTGTATGGATGGTCAGGAAGTCTGCATTTTCTTGCGCGATCAGCAAAGATGGATTGATAATGCTCGTATTATCGATCTAGAAAGCGATCTCGTCACCATTCGCTACGAAACAGAAGAAGAAGACGAGATTAGTTCTTGGGAAGAAATGGTGCGTTTAGAAAGTATTGGTGCGGTTAGCAGAAAACTGGCCTCGGTGTCGCGGACGAATCCTGATATTAATGTCTCGGAAGATTGTCCAGAAGCAGAACAACTTTATCCCCATTCTCCCGATAGCTTAGATTAATTTTGTCGATTTAACTGACAGTGGCTAGAAGTCCCGAGGTTTTAACAATGGCCAAGGGACTTTTAGGGGATGGAAAGGAAGAGAGCCGGTAAGAATCACCGCTTGTTCTAAAATTATCGTCAAAGCCGCCAGATTTTCTCTATTATAAGCCAGAGGAGCAAAATGAATTCTAATCCCTACGTCGCTGCCAAGGATATCTATCAAAAATTTGTGGCAGTAGTAATAGTTTTAGTTAGTTGTTGGTTAGTGACTTTTCCGGCCTTCGCCGGCTCCGCCCCTCTAGAAGTTAAAATTAGTCTAGGATCCGGACAAGGAGAATTAAAATTCTTTCCTAGTCAATTAAACTTTATTGCTGGACAAAAATACAAATTAATTCTCGATAATCCCAGTCCCACTAAACATTATTTTACCGCTAAAGACTTCGCCGATGCTAGTTGGACGCAGAAAGTTGAAGCGGGAAAAGTGGAGATTAAAGGGGCGATTCACGAACTAGAATTAAAACCTAATGCACAAGCAGAATGGGTAATAGTTCCTCTCAAAACCGGTAAGTATCAATTAATCTGTACTATTCCGGGCCATGCTGCAGCGGGAATGGTGGGAGAAATCGCCATTAATAACCCATGAATTTAAGAAAAATTGTCTCCTTTGCTTTCCTATTATTTATTCCCCTATCGGTGGTCGCTAGTCGTCTTAATTGGGGAGATCAAGCTATTTTTATCACTGCCGCTTTATCGATCATTCCCCTGTCAATTTGGTTAAGTACGGCTGTGGAAAGAGTTGCCGTAGTCACCGGGCCAGCTTTGGGAGGATTAGTTAATGCTATCTTCGGCAATACCACCACTTTAGTTATTGCCTTAATTGCCCTAAAAAAAGGCTTGGTGGACATCGTACAAGCCAGTATTACCGGTAGTATTCTCAGCGACTTATTATTATTTATGGGCATGGGAATGCTCACGGGAGGAATTCGCTACAAAGAGCAAGAATTTAAACCGATTTTAGCGCGGGTAAATGGTTCTTCCATGACTTTAGCAGTAATAGCGATCGCTTTACCAACTTTGGTAATATATACTTCTAACGTGGTGGAAGTTGCCGATATTCTCAGTCTTTCCCTAGTCACTGCCACGGTTTTATTAATAGTTTACGGGTTAACTTTATTATTTTCCCTCAAAACCCATAGTTATCTCTACGAAGTGGGATTAAGTAATGAAAATACCCCTGACAATCAGGTTAGTGAGGAAGAAAAAGCTCAAGTCTGGATTTGGTTACTTGTGCTGCTTACTTCCACCGTAGCTGTAGCTTATGAGTCGGATTTATTTGTTGATGTAGTGGAATCGGTTATGGAAGGATTTAATCTCACTCCTCTCTTTATCGGGGTGATTTTCATCCCTTTAATTAGCGATGTTTCTGGAATAGTTACCGTCACTCAATTAGCCCTAAAAAATCAGATGGATTTAACGGTTTCCGTGGCTATGGGTGATAGTTTATTGGTGGCTTTATTCGTAGCCCCTTTATTAGTTTTTATCGGTCAATTTTGGCAGCAACCGATGGATTTAAATTTTAATCCCTTTAACGTGGTGGCTTTGATTGTCGCAGTGGTTGTCACTAATTTAATCAGCTTTACTGGTCGTTCCAATTGGTTAGATGGAACCCTATTACTAGCCACCTATTTAATCTTGGCAGTGGCTTTTTATTACCATCCCGCCTAGCAAAAAAAGAGATTTGGGTATTTTCTAAGATTGGGTGCATCTCATTTTTGTAAATCTACTAAGTTGGGATTTTTAAAGGGAAACTCTCTGCTAAAGTCGCGCATTACTTTCGATTTTTTCCCTCAATCCAAGCTTTTGGGGGGTTCTACCCCCCAAACCCCCCGTTGGGGGCGTGGCGCCGCCCCCAAACCCCCCGCGCATTAGTTTTTCGGTGGGATGCTTACACGCAGCTGCTGACGCATCTGTATTAATTTAAGAGTTACTAATAATTGCTGATTGTCGGTATTTCTGCAAATCTGAGATTCACTCCTGAGATTTCTGTCTTAGAATGGATCGGTATCACCTTACCGCCGCAGGATTGCTGATGATGAAAAGAGGGTTTTGGTTTGTCGTCGGGTTAGTAGTAACGATAATTCTGCTTCCTTCCCTAGTTCTTTCTAATTCCATCGGTGAACAGGGAATTTATGCCGATCGCCTGCGGGCGGAACCCTATAATTTATTAGGACGAAAAATTGCCATCGGTCAAGTGGAAATCGGCCGACCGGCTCAGTTCGGTTATGATAAAGTGGCAGCTTGGCAACCTCCCTATAAATTAGCCGGTGTTTTTTTTCGCGATCAAATTGCCAAACCCAACACCTATCTCGATAATCACGCCGCTATGGTGGCAACGGTGATGGTCAGTGATGATAAAAAAATCCCCGGAGTTGCCCCAAAAGCGAGATTATATTCGGGTGCGGTGGGTTCTTTGCGACGCGGCGGACAACCGGAAGAATGTCTTGCTAGTCAAAATATTGCCCGACAAAATAGCGGTGATGTGCGCGCGATTAACTTTAGTTTTGGGGAATCTTTGCAAAGAGATCAGCGACAGGAAGCAAAATTAGATGGTCAAGCTTTATTAACTCAATGTGTTGATTGGTCATCGCGAGTTGATGATGTTCTTTATGTAATTGCTGGCAATCAAGGTAAGGGAGGAATTCCCATTCCCACCGATCATTTTAACGGCATTACCACCGCTTATACAGCCAAAAGAGAAGGAAAATTCACTAAAGTTGATTTTGCTAATATTAGTGCTTTACCAGTGGGGATTGGTCGCAGTTTAATTAAACGGGAAATTAATGATGGTTCGCGACGGTCAATTAATTTAGTTGCCCCCGGCAATAAAATAGAGCTTTATGACCTCAAAGGTAAATTAAATACTGTTAGTGGCACCAGTTTCGCCGCTCCTCATATTACAGCATCGGTGGCGCTTTTACAAGAATACGGCGATCAACAAATTAACCAAAAAAATCCCCATTGGAGTCTCGATTCTCGTCGTCATCAGGTGATGAAAGCAGTGATGCTTAATGCTGCCGATAAAATTAAAGATACGGGCGATGGTTTATTATTAGGTATGAGACGGACGGTCTTAACTAAGGACCAAAAAACTTGGTTAGAGTCCGATGCTTATAAAGACCCGAAAATTCCTTTAGATATGCAGATGGGTACGGGACATCTTAACACTTTTCGCACCTACACACAGTTTAGTAATGGTCAATGGTCAGCCACAGAATCTATTGCTGCTATTGGTTGGGATTACGGTACAGTTACCGCTAATGATTATCAAGATTATGCCCTAGAGAAGCCATTAAAAGCTAATAGTTTTGTCTCGATAACTTTAGCATGGGATCGTTTGGTAGAATTAATCGATACTAATCGCAATAATCTCTATGATATCGATGAAAGTTTCCGAGATCGCGGTTTGAATAATTTAGATGTTTATCTTTTACCTGCCCAAGAGGATAATAATACTAAATACACCTGTGCTTCCCTAAGTGATAGTGATAGTTTAGAGCATATTTTTTGTCCTATTCCTACCTCTGGAAAGTATAAAATTCGGGTTCAATATCGTCAGCAAGTTAACGAGAAAGAACAGGCTTTTGCTCTCGCTTGGTGGACAGTACCCGAATAATAGAAATGATAGTAAATCCTGTTGAAAAAGTATAGGAGAGTGGGGAGAAAAGAGCGGGTTTTTAAAACCAGATTCTCCCCCCCATGGCAACCCCTACAGGACTTTGATTTTTCTTTGGCACAGCTTCCAGCGGTTATTGAGAGGTTCTCCCGAATAATAGTCCCAATAAGCTTTTTATTATCCAGAGTAATGCTAAGGTTGCAATCGTTAACACAGCCCATCTTGGTAAGATATTTAGTAGATAGGCTATTACTCCAAATGCAATAATAAAAAGAAGCAATGATTTCAAAGCAGAGATTAGGGGAGAGGCTTGTGTTTTATAGCTGCTTGGACTACTTCTTTGGGACAGGAAATAGTATATATTCAGAATTTGTTTGAGAAGCTGATAAGATTGAAGTCTAAGCAGTCGTTTACCAGTCTTACTAGATTCTATGATATCACTCAAAATTATCGCTGACCGAGCGCCTAAACTTTTGAGAATATTAGAAGGTATATCTTTCACTATTGTTTCTGAACCAACTCCATATTCACCCAGGAAGTATTCTTTTTCTTTCCCTTTGAAATCCTCTAGGAAACGTTGAGCAAGCTCTGCAGCAGCTAAGGGAGTTACTGCTTTGTCAAAATAGCCACCAACATAGTTGTAGATTGGTTCAGGAGTTGAGTCAATTTTTTGTTGATTCCATTCCAATTGTTCAGAAATTGCGTCTTTGAATACATTCCCTAAATTTTCCTTAAGAATAGCACTATGTCCTAAAATGACAAGCTTATTTAAGAATTCTTCTAATTCTTCTTTTGCAAGGGTTGTATTAGGTTGAGCAAGTTTAATTAGGTCTTGAATTAGCTCATTTTTTTCTGTTTGTGTTTCTGTGGGAAAAGATTCATCAACAAGTCGCTTGACGTATTCTTTAATTTTCTCTTCCTCAGTTCCAGGGAATTGTTCTAGTTTAATTTGGCGACTTACAACTCCAGAGAAGGCTTTTAAGGATTCTGAAGTTAATAACCCATCAACAATACGGTTGACTCCATCTAACCGTCCCCAAAGTATATCATTAGAGCGCCAAGATTTCTTAAAAAAGCCTCCAAAAGCACGAAATTGATCTCCAGCTAATTTTTCTTTAAGTCCCTTATCTTTGCCAAATCCTTTATCAGCATCATTGGGAGAAATACGAACAAGTTTAATTAGATTTTTGTTTTGGATATCGGACAAATATTGATAGGGATATATTACTTGATCAATTAGCTGAAATTTCTCAAATTTGCCAATTACTGGTTCTATATTCTCCGATTGTTCAGTTAACAACTTCGCAGCAGCTTGTTCTATTTTTTCTAAGATTGTTTCACCTTTGGTTATAGTTAATGCTTCCCAATCTTGATCTAGATCCATAACTTTAACCTTGTCCCGTAATTGTCTCCGGATAGAACCGATTTTGTCAAAATCTAGCTCTTTGAGATTTTCTACGGTAACATCGGCTAAATCTTGACTATCTAAGATAAGACGCAACAACGTTAATAGATAATCATATATTTTTTTGCGCTTCAAATTTACAGATTGTTGATTATTGTCTTCTTCCTCTTCTGTAATGAGTTGATAAAATTTTTGGCGAACAGGTTCGGATTTTATGACTTCTTTGACAACCTGATCAATGACTTTGAGCAACTCTAGCAGCCAAGTGATTTTATTGGCTAAATTTTTCAACTCTGTATATTTGGCAATATTATCTGTATCTTTGGTAATAGCATCAGACATCAGAGAGTAAATTTGAGATGAGAGAAAGTTATGTTTTCTAATAGCATATTGAATATCTAGATTTTCAATATTTTGAGCTAGGGAATTTAAAGTTTCCTCTCGATTTTTAATTTCCTCTAAATTGTTAATAAATTGGGTCAATAAAGTAGCACTTTTTTCTAATAGTTCTTCCTGTTCTTGTTCTTTGCCAATGAAATATTGGTTGTCAAAAATTACGAAGAGAATACTATCTCTTAAACTGACTAAACGACACCTCCAATAACGATTTTTGGCTTCTGTTGTTTGTTCATGTACTTCTTCATCAACACTTTTTAATAACAAGTTATAGCGACGAATTTTGTCGTTAATATCTTTGATTTGTTGAAGATCTTTGCCAATACTTTCATACCTGGGTAAACTGATTAGAGAACCGGTGATGACTTCCCAAACAGTAGGTTGCTCCATTTCTGTAAATTTGCTACTGTTAACAAAGCTTTCTGGATTGGGATCGAGATAAAATAATTGACGATTGACAGGACGATCTGCTGTACGATAATACATGGCTTCAGTGGTATAACTAAAAGGACGATTATCTAGAACTCCCCCATCAACAAAATAGATTTTATATCCCTCTTTTGGAGGTTCTTGCGGAAGGAGGCGATTTCTCAAAAGCTTTCCCCATTCTTGTAGTTTGTTATCTACCTTATTATCAGACTTAATTTCGACAGGTACTACAGGAAAAGCAAGGGGAAAACAAGAGGTGATTCGACAGAGTTTAGCTAAGGCTTTTTGAGTATCTGCATCTTTGGTAGAAAAAGGATCTCCAACATCTTGATCTTCTCGATATTTAAGCTGAAAAATGCAACGATGATCTTTGATTTCGATTACTTTTCCAGTGTTGTCAAAGGTTTGATGGATTCTTCCTAAAACATCAGTGCCAGTGATAAATAAATCTAGTTCGTTAAACTCTGAATACCATTCTCCATCAGGAGCAGATTCTTGTTTATTTCCAGCTTTTTCAAAAGCTTTAAAAAGTTCTTCTTGATAGTAGCCTTCGCCGTTTAAAAGAGAATTAACATCTATTTGATTATTTTCTTTTTTGAGCGGACGCAGTAATTTATTTATATCTCCACTTTCTCGCCAAATATCTCCAAATTCCTTGAAGTCAACTACAATTTTTTCGTAGCTATTAGCAACTGCATAGCTCAAGAGAACTCCATTAATTCCTCCCGCTGAAGTTCCCGATACAATATCAACAACAATATCTGAATCGGTCAGTGCTTTAATTAATTTATAAATTCCCCGACCCCTTGTTGCATTATAAAATTCTCGACAAACACCATTCATGTAAACTGCTAGAGAAACCCCACCATAAAGGACTAATCCTAAGCGAGTTTCCTGACGAAAATCTGGTTTTTTCAAGCAAGTTGCTGACGAAGATTGTGTGTTGTGACCAGGTGTTGCAGTCATAGCAAGTCTCGACGGTTATTTGACGTTCTAAAAGATACAGGTACAGTTGGGAGTCGTTTGTGGCGGTTTTTGCGATCAGGGTTGGGACGCTCTACCACATTTCCCAATATACAATGATACACACCCCCCCGCCACAAACATTGTATCCTACACTATATTTTAAGAAATCTTTACATTTATCCTGGTATTTGAGGTTGCGGGGAAACAGCAGTCAGAAGTTAGATGAGAACCATTAAACCCAGCTAAAGCGATGCAGTGGTAAAAAGCGAAAAACTGCACGGCTAATCACGTTCTTGACTGGTAAAAATCCCCAGATATGGGAATCGTTGCTATTATTACGATTATCTCCCATGACAAAAATTCACCAGGAGGAACCTGAACTAACGGCAAATTATAGCGCGGTGCTTCTAAAACTATTAAAAACGGATTTGGTATAATTTAAATACTGACCAACCTCTGAGAGACACCTCGTTTTCTTTTCGGGATAACATCATCAGAGATTCCCCAATAATTTGATGCCTGAGACATATTATATAGTAATAATTCTGCTGGCATTTTTTCTAAAATAACTCGGTTGAGATTGGCAGTATTGACGTTCATTGCTCTCATCACAGCATCACCAAGTTCTTTCGATAATAGCGGAATAACCGCATTACCAATCTCACGAAAACCATGCCATATTGTGCGGTGAAACTGAAACCAATCGGGGAATGTATGCAGTCTGGCAGCTTCTCGCACAGTGATACAACGGGGAATAGAATAGTGAATAGGTCTAGGAGCAGTATAGGCCCCTTTGTCACTATTTGTTCCGGCGCGGAGAGTATTGCATAAACCGGTGGGGGAAAGCTTTAAAAAGCGACTTTTTCGCTCCACTGTACCCGGTTCGGTTAAGATAAATCTATCAATTGATCTTTGGGTATGAACTGAGCCTATATGTCCATATATTTTTGTATCTACTGTTCTCTGATGGCAAAGTTTAAAAATATCCCTTGGCTGCACTGAATATTTTTTCCTCTTGCCACTATAATCTAATTTTGATGCGGGTATGCCTAAATCAGTACCGATAAAAGCTGGTATTAATTCTAAATCTGAGATGGCATCATAGACGCTGGTAAAAGCTGATTTTTCTCCTGACAAAACAGCAGGATATGTGGCCATTGTCACATCCTTGCGACTACCAATTAAGATTAATCTTCTGCGCTTTTGAGGTGCGCCGTATTCACTAGCATCTAGGATTTTAATTGGCTGATTAATTGTATAGCCAATAGCTTCAAATTCAGAGATTAACTCCTCTAAAAATTGTTTATGTTTACCCGTAGCCATGCCGGGGACATTTTCAAAGATAAAATACTTGGGTTTAATTTCCCCTACAATCCGCAGATATTCAAATACTAGGGAATTTCTAGGATCATCTATTTGTCGTTTGCCAATAAGGGAAAAACCTTGACAGGGCGGACCACCAGCAATTAAACTAACATCGGTGGCATAGCCTTTGAGTTTTAATAATTCTAATATTTCTCTACTGGTTACTTTGGCTATATCCCGGCAAATAGTTTGACAATAGGGAAAGTTAAAATGATGAACCAAGGAATGGACTGCATCAAATTCTACTGCTACAGCAACATCAAATCCTGCCGCTTCTAAACCAAGGGACATCCCACCGCAGCCAGCAAATAAATCGATCGCAATTGGTCTATGTTTCACCTTGATAATTAGTTCTCTATTGTCTGCTTTTCATTATACTGTATTGTCGCAGTAAACCTTTGCGGTCAATGTAATGACTTCTTCTCTTTTGCCGATTATTCCTGCTGTTGACGATGTTTTGTTTAATTTTGCTCAATCTGATGGGTTTATCTCATCAGGTGGTGAACACTAGGAGAAACTGAGAAAACGGGTTTCTTTGAGAAACCCGTTTTCTGGTAATCAATGTTAATTTATGTTATAGTACCCTTGAAAAATTGGCGATTGTTTGCATAAAATAGTCGC
>MTBT01000105.1 GCA_002282935.1 Microcystis sp. LSC13-02
ATTCCCTCTGGTTTGGTTGGATACGTCCTGCCAGATCAAGGAAACTCGATGAACCAAGAATCCCTCGCTTTTAGCGATGGGAGTGTCAATAAATCAGCTGTAGGAACTGAGAACTATAGCCAACTCAAACAAACTTGGGTTAAAGCTAATAGAATTCTTACAGCCGGGGCTAATTTAATTGACTCAGTTAGATCAATGCATCATACCATCATCGAAGCCCAGGAGATAGTCGGGGGATGGGTTGCTAAAATTGGTAACGGTTTAACTCACGACGGTGTGGTTAACGATGATACTATCGACTGGATGCCAGAAAGACCCGATTTTAAAAATCCTTTTTTCCGCGCCCAACAAGTTATAGAAGAGTTAACCGACGCTACTGAAAGTGTTAACCAATTAGCTTCGGCTGTTATCGAAACTCAAGAGTTAACCACTCAAATCGCTACCAACTACGAAGCTTTTAAAGATGAAATAGCGACTAAAGGCGACGAGAAAAAAATTGCAGAAAACACCAAGAAGCAAGACTCACAATCGTCGCAATGGCAATTATAGCGGTTCTCGCATCTGCGAGGCACACTTTAACCTTTGTTGATTAAGCTTTTCAGGATTGAGAATGTACCTCTTTATTTTCTCGCTCCTGAAGATACCTATCAAGGCTTGCCAGAGGCTGCTACAGGCGTTAACAAAGTTACTTTGACGGGCGCTCCGGATGTTACGGATGAAACCGCGCCTTTAACTACTGTCGAGGCTCTTTTGCGCTCTGGCTATGGAGTGAGAAAAGTGATTTCTTACACGACCGGCTCTGGAGCTATAGCAAATAACCCATTATTTGCTATAGGATAATTAACTGGAGTAGTTCTGACGCAAAAATCCTACTAAATCCGGTTATTAAAGACTGATTATCTATTGCCCCTTTTGCATGAGTGCCTTTTGCCTGTCCCCATAAGTAGCCTATACTCAACGGATTTAGTATCAGTCGGTTTTTTGCTGTGTGCGAAGTAACGAAAAACGACCCGCGACGGGTTCCCCCTGCTGGTAGCGATAGAGAACGCGAGATTTGGCAAATTGCGATCGAACTCGATAAAATTCGTGAGGAGTGGGGGTCTCCGATTTTAATCACTTCGTGGTATCGCCCGCAGGCTGTTAATCGGGCCGTCAGATGCGAGTTATCAGTTCACTGATTACTGTTTACTGTTTACTGATCACTGAATTGGTCCGTGGATACTGCCGGTAAAAAATTGCTTGAGTACGGGTATTTCTGAGTGATAAGCCTCTTGAGTCGGTCCAACCCATTGAAATTGACCTTTATAGAGAAAAACGATGCGATCGGTGGTATTTTCGATGGTGCTGTGGACGTGGGTGACAATGAGATGGGCCCCACAGGCTTTTTTGACTTTGAGAAGTTCCATAATTACCGTCTGGATGCGGGTAGAAGCGACGGGATCGAGTCCAGCAGTGGGTTCATCGTAAAGGAGAATGTTCGGTCGATCGGCGGCGATCGAGGGATCGCTGATAATTGCTCTGGCTAAACTGACGCGTTTTCGCATCCCTCCGGATATTTCAGCTGGATAGAGGTCGTAGGAACCGGACATTCCCACTAAATCCAGTTTTTCTTCGACTAAATCCCGGATTTCGGCTCGTTTTAGCTTTGAGCTGCGATAGAGGGCAAAACCGACATTTTCCCCAACAGTGAGGGAGTCAAAAAGGGCTGATTGTTGGAAAACTAGACCAACACCGAGGGGATCTTCCCCTTGTTCTACGGTTCTCTGCCGTTTTGTGCCGTATATGTACACTTCTCCCCGATCGGGGGCAAGTAATCCGGCGACTAGGCGCAAAATCGTCGATTTTCCCGTACCAGATGGACCGATCACACCGATCGCTTCTCCTTCGTACACTTTTAGATCGACGTTATTTAAGATCACTTTCTTGCCGAAAGCTTTGGTTACTCCCCTTAATTCGACGATCGGTTCGCGCATCACCATCTAGAATATCTTTACAAAAATGCCCTTTTATTGTAGGGCAACGACCCGATCTTTCTTTTTTTTCTTTTCTGGTTTCATGGTTCGCGATTCTATCTGCATTTCGGGAATCTCGCGCAATTCTTCGGCATCTAAACGATATTGTTCGCAGACAAGACTCAGACGAATACCAGAACAGCTAACGGGATTAACTGAATGGGTGAGATCTCCTTGAAACAGGATCAGGGTGTTAGTACGAGGACGAATCTGGGCCACGGAACGATTGCCTGTTGCTAGTACCAGTTCCCCCCCTTGAATATCTTTAGGAACCTGCACATAAAGGACGCTAACTAGGAGCGGAGGATCGATCGTTTTACAATAGGAGCGCAGGGAGCGATCGATATGGGGATCGACTCGCGAACCAGTTTGCAAGAGTAAGGGATTAAGATAAAAAGCGTTGCAGTCAGCTTGTAAACTGCGATCGAGATAGGGTTTAAAATAGGGAAAAATTCGTTCTACTGCGCTGATTTGTGTGCGTCGAAAAGCGATGGAAAAGCCTTTGGTTTTAACGAAATCTCGATTTAAATTGTTAACTGTGAAGTGGGGACAAGCGAGGATCTGTCCTTGTAGTTCGCTCAGATAACTGGGAGTAAAAGCGTCGGGATATTGGGAATAGTAAGGCACGGATAGAATCGCAACGGGATGGCAATCTTTAGGATAGCTTGTTTCTGGGTAAATGAGGGTAATTTCGAGAGTAACTCGGCAATTGTTCTCAAAGTCCGATAATTTGCTCAAGGAAATTTTTAATAAGCTTGATGCTTTCTAATTGGAGGGTTTGCTCGTCTATCCAGCGATTATCCTGTAGGGAAACTTGTAGGGCTTTACCTGGTCTTAATATACTACTTATACTGGATATAATTGCTTTCTTTTCACCTGCCGGTTTTTTAAAATCTTCGAGATCATCTTTAGTTAACTGATTCCTGTCAATACTTTCTATGTAGGTTTGAGAAAGATTGAGTAAATCAGAATAATTTATCCTAGCACATTCAAGGAGAATATTTTCTAGAGTTCCTTGATCACGATTGTTAGGAGCGATGAAAATACCACAGCGAGGCGAATGATTGTTAACTTGACCAATTTGAGAAGGTGGTAGGAAATTTGGTAACTCAATATCCGATAACTTAGTAATTAGTTTATTGAACCTTTCTTGAGGTGTTTTACTGTAATCAGCATCGGCAAAAATCCCCACACTAAAAAGCTGTGAAGGTTGAATGAAATTGAGACTTTCTTCGATGGTTTGCGCTATGCGTGTATCGCCAATAGCACTATGTACAGCGATTGATAATTGCTCATTCTGAACAAAATATGGCACTGGCACTCGTTTGGTTAAATCATCATCTATTGGATAATTTTTCGGGATAAGTGTTTCCCAAAATTTATCCAATGAAGAGAAATACTTAACTCGCTTCAAGTGATAAAATTTAAGTAAACCAATTAAGAATTCGACATCCTGCGGACCTTCGGCAACAATATAGCAGTATCTCACCATCTCTACCTCACATCTAACCCGCGTTCCCAACGCAATCTATGCAATAAATCGCCCGAAAATCTTTGAGGTTTTTCCCTTGGAGAATTTAACCGAAAAGCTACCACGTTTTCTATGGACTTTTCTGACTGTAGCATGGCATCAACTGCTTCTAAACTATGGGTAGTTACAAAAAGTTGAATTCTTCTTTGATTACAGGTGTTAATTAACCAAGAAAATACACGACTTAAGGCAGAAATATGAATAGATGTCTCGATTTCATCAATTAGAAGTACCCCATCGGTAATTGTCAACAAACTAAGCACCATAACTAAGGTTCTTTTAAATCCGTCACCAAACACATAGAGAGGAGCAAAACCAAGCTGTTTATGTTCTATATAAAGAGTTGGTTTATTGTTGGGTGAAAGTATTTGTATGTCGGTGATTTCCTCGTCAAATAACCGAATTAAATCTAGGATGTCATCTTTGTTATTTTCTTCCTTTAGAATGATTTTGGATAGTCTATCTAGAATTGGTTCCGAGGACAAATAAGCAGGAAATATGGTGGCATTTTCCACCAGTATTTTTTGTCGTTTCCTTTGAATAAAACGCTCTTTTTCCCAAAACTGAAATACTTGTTCATTATCTACACTAAGGAGACTGCCTTGCTCTAAAATATGGGCGGTAACACTTAATTCTAACCCATTGATAACCAGATCGGTTTCCGAATCGGTGGAATCATCATTGAACTTTTCTGGGTTGCCTTTTTCGTTGCTCGCACCGTAAATATCGGTGAGATTAGCTGCTAGATTTTTAATCGGTGAATTTCCAGTACACTTGATCGAAATTTGTCCTTGATAGGATGCGTTACTAGCAAGATTATTCTGACGAAAGAAAATCCATTTAATTGCTTCCAAATCCGGTCGCATTAAAGACATCCTACCAAGGTATAATCGACGTTGGGCAACTTCTAGCCATTGAAAGGGATCGAGGGGATTACAAACAATTGAAACAGCTTCGAGAATGCTAGTTTTGCCAGAATTATTATTACCGACAAAAATGTTCACCTGTCCTAGAGAAGAAAGTTCTATTTGTTCAAAACCACGATAACCACTGATTTGTAAACTTTCAAAAAGCCGATTCATTTTTAGTGGCTCCCACAATCTCGCCGATAATAACTAAAATAGCTAGAGTAAAGATATGATTGGCAATTTTTATCGATAAAACACCTTAATTATAGAGCCTTTGTGCATCTTTATTTTAGATTATCGTTCATTTTCCTGCTGTCAACCCTAAATCATTGACTACCCACGGTTTACAATAGTTAAGAACCAACGGCAAGCAAGAATTAACGATGGGGATTTCGAGCAACTGGGGGGGGAATTAAGCCTACCAAAAGTGAAATTACGGGAATTTTCCCCTAAAAAAGATTTAACTCTCGAAATATCAGAAAATAAAGCTTGTCCTGCCTATATTGGTACGGTGATCGAGGGGGTCAAAATTAGCCCATCTCCAACCTGGTTGCAACAGCGTTTACAGGCTGCTGGATTGCGATCGCTCAATAATGTGGTCGATATTACTAATTATGTCCTCAGCTTGACTAACTCTCCTTAATTCTCTGAAGGATTTATTGTCGAGCCGATTTTCTACTGTAGCGGTTATTATTGTTAACTTTTTAGATTGACTAATCAAATACCTCAAATTCCTGGCCGATCTTGCCAAAATATTCCCTTAAACGTTGTTGAATGATATTAATATACTGCTCTTCAATTTCAATACCAATAGTCTTATAACCTAATTCTAGAGCGGCAATTAGAGTTGTACCCGTTCCTGCAAAAGGATCGAGAACTATATGACTGTTATCCTGTGGTAGAAATAACTCGATCAGTTTTCTAATCAATGATAAAGGTTTAATCGTACAATGCTCATCAAAATTTTCATCCCGTCCTTTAGAAAAGCCCTCTAAAATATTGGATTGAAAAGAGCCGTCACTTAGTATAGCTTTGAAGGGACCTAATCCAGTCATTTGTATAGTTTCAATATAATTGTTTTTTAGAGGCTTCTGCACAATAACTATAGCTTCCCATTCATTTCTCAAGCAAGTATGCCAACCTTGCCATTGTTGAGCATTAGTATCACCAATTTTGTCAAGTTTTTTCTCAATATTTAATCCTTTAGGAATGCCTGAATGTCGTCTATAAACCAGCACATCTCTAGCATAAAAACCAGCATTTTCAAGAGCAATCTGAATATGAGCCAGTGTTCTTGTGCTACTAAAAACAGCGACAACAGCACCGCTTTTACAAACACGCATTAGTTCCTTTGACCAATCTGTTGCCCATTCAATATAATTGACCACATTTTCGCGATTGCGTTGATACCAACGCTCATTGCGAACGCCACCGGCTAACCCACTTCCATAGGGAATATTTTTTACCAGTGTGGAACTGTTTTGAATACGTTCTCTGCGTCTTTGGATTTCATCATGATCCCAATTTCTGCCAATGAACTCATAATTATAGGGGGGATCTGTTATCACACAAGATATACTAGATTCTTCTAGTAAAGTGAGAATTTCTCTACAATCACCGTGCAGAAGTTGCCATCTTTTTGAGATATTCATCGGGCAATATAAAACTCCTTTGTTTCAGAAAATTTATCAAAAGCTTCCAGCAAATCGAACCCACTGCGATCAAGTATATAATCAAAACTTTCTTCGCCCTGTAAAACCTTCCAGCCACCGACACGACAAGCTTTAATCGCTGCTGGTAAGTTATCCTCTCGCACAATCAGTAAAATAGGTCTAAGTTTTCTTTCCTGTAATAGTTTTCCATACTGTTTAAACTTTTTAAGTGTGCCAGAATCTCCTGAACCAATTCTATATTTAGTATCAATGGCATCTCCACCTAAAATGCAGTCACAGGGTTCATCATCTTCAATCCTTAAAGCAGGTTGATAATTTGAACAATTAGCCTGAAAAACTTCTGTCACCAGACGTTGCCAACACATTCCTAGTTCCCTGCCCCAATACTGACGATTTTCCCTTTTTAAACTAGGAGTAATTCCAAATACCCTCATAAGCGGATCATAATCATCATTTTCTTCTCCATAGATTTTGTCACTAAAAGAACTTTGGTATTGTCTCAAAATTACCTTGAGGAGGTTTTCTATTTGATCAGATGGCATCAATAATCCTTTTTGATATAGATAGCTAACTACTGATTATCTCCCCAAATTATCGGTAATCTGTTCAAAGATAATATCACCCCTTGCCAAGGAAAATGAGCGGTTATTTACACAGTCCTTCCATCTTCCCCCTAATATTTTAACAGCCGATCAGCCCTAATCTCTAAATCATTGACTACCCACGGTTTACAATAGTTAAGAACCAACGGCAAGCAAGAATTAACGATGCGGATTTCGATCAACTGGTTACGAGAATTAGTCAAAATCGCCCAATCTCCCCAAGAATTAGCCGAATTATTGACAATTGCGGGAATAGAAGTGGAAGAGATCGAGGATCGCCGAGAATGGGCAAATGGCGTGGTTATTGGTAAAATTATCGATCGCCAACCTCATCCAAACGCAGATAAATTAAGTGTCTGTCAGGTGGATATCGGTCAGTCAAACCCTAGTACAATTGTCTGTGGCGCGCCCAATGCTAGGGCTGATATTCTAGTTCCCGTGGCTACTTTGGGAACCTATTTACCCAAAATCAATTTAACGATTAAACCGGCTAAATTGCGGGGGGTAAAATCGGAAGGGATGATCTGTTCCCTCGCGGAATTAGGATTAACTAAAGATTCTCAAGGAATCCACATTTTTAGCCAGGAAAATCTCCCTTTAGGTACAGATGTTCGTCCCCTTTTAGGACTCGATGAGGTGATTTTAGATATTTCTCCCACCGCTAACCGCGCCGATGCTTTGAGTATGATCGGAGTCGCGCGAGAAGTGGCGGCCTTGACAGGAGGAGAATTAAGCCTACCAAAAGTGAAATTAGGGGAATTTTCCCCTAAAAAAGATTTATCTCTGGAAATAACCGAAAATAAAGCTTGTCCTGCTTATATTGGTACGGTGATCGAGGGGGTAAAAATTAGCCCATCTCCGCTATGGTTGCAACAGCGTTTACACGCTGCCGGACTGCGATCGATCAATAATGTGGTCGATATTACTAATTATGTCCTCTTGGAGTGGGGACAACCCTTACACGCTTTCGATCGCGATCGTTTACAGAGTTTTGCCGGAGGTAAATCCGTTACTATTGGGGTCCGTTTTGCCGAGGAAGGGGAAAAAATTATTACCCTTGATGGTCAGGAAAGAAGCTTAAAAGAGCTTAATTTGTTAATTACTGCCAATAATAAGCCGGTAGCTTTAGCAGGAGTGATGGGAGGTCAAGATACGGAAGTTAACGAGGAAACCGTTAATCTTGTGCTAGAGTCGGCTTTATTCGATCCGATCGCCATCCGTCGTTCCTCAAAAGCGCAGGGTTTACGCAGCGAATCTTCCGGACGCTATGAACGCGGTGTTAATCCCGCCGCTTTGGAATATGCTTGTCAAAGGGCGATCGATTTGATTCTAGAGTTAGCTGGGGGAACTGTCAGCAGTCAGGTTAAAGCTGATGATCGCGCTGATCAGTCCAGTCGTTCGATCGAATTGCGTTTACAACGTTTGCAGCAAATACTGGGTCAAGTTACCCTAGATAATGGTGCGATCGGTGAAATTCTCGCCGAAGATGTGGAACGGATTTTAGGCAATTTGGGCTGTGAATTGCAGTTAACCTCGAAAAATCCTGTTCTGTGGACCGTGACAGTGCCAGACTACCGTTATCGGGATTTAGAACGAGAAATTGACTTAATTGAAGAAGTGGCGCGACTGTACGGATACGATCGCTTTGTCGATACTTTGCCGGCAAAAACCGCAGCCGGAGGATTATCCTTTGAGGAAACTATCCAGCGTCGGGTACGGGAAGCTTTTCGAGCAGTCGGTTTGACGGAATTAGTCCAGTATTCCCTAGTTAAACCGGAATTAGCGGAAGTTGTCCTCGCTAATCCCCTTTTTGTCGAGTATTCTGCTTTGCGGACTAATCTCCTCGACGGTTTAATCGAAGCGTTTGAGTATAATCAGTCTCAGGGTAACGGTTCCTTAAATGGCTTCGAGATCGGGCGAGTTTTCCGCTTAGAATCGGATAATATCAACGAATACGATGCAATTGCTGGTATTTTCGGCGGTGATTTCTTCCCGGCCGGACGTTGGCTGCGATCGGGTAAAGAGGTAGCCATGACTTGGTACGAAGCAAAAGGGATTTTAGAAGCAGTATTCGATCGCCTTTCGCTGACAGTAAGCTACGAAAAATATGCCGAAGATGCGCGTTTTCATCCCGGACGAACAGCATCTTTATGGATTGGCAAACAACGCCTAGGTATATTCGGTCAACTACACCCGCAATTGCGTCAGCAAAAGGGATTAATTGAGGCAGTTTATGCCTTTGAAATCCAGTTCCCGATCCTGTTAGCAACTCTTAGCGATAGTGCCAAAATTACCCCGCGTTTACAGGTCTATTCTACCTATCCGGGAGCGGCACGAGATATCGCCTTCTTTGTTTCCACAGATATACCCGTAGATAGATTGACAAAAACTATCAAAAATGCTGGAGGTAATCTCTTAGAAAAAGTCGAATTATTCGATCGCTATCAGGGACAGAATGTGCCAGAAAATCATTGTAGTTTGGCCTTTAGTTTAGTCTATCGTGCCAGCGATCGAACTTTAACCGATGAAGATGTGGAACCCTTAATGACAAAAGTGCGAGAAGCTTTAGTTAAACAGTTCCAAGTTTCTTTAAGAAGTTAAATTCAGCGATCAATTATCAGTTATCAGACATCGACCTTATATTATCTCAAGACTAATCTCACACATCGCTATCAATATCGCCTCTAATGATTACCAATCAGTTTGAGAGTTGCTCAAAGTAGGTTCACTGTTCATATTTTGTCGCTCCGCCACCTTTGAATTGTTAGATAGTAGTGAGGCGATTGCCATATTTTAGTACATCAGATATGATATAAACACATCATGGCTGATCAAAGCAAACCTTTAGCTTGGCTGCATGGTGAGATCAAGACCCCACCTTTCAGTTTAGAAGCACGGATCGAAGCAGGTGTCTTACTCAGGCAACTACAGGAAGGCGAACCCCTTGGTTTGCCACATTCGCGTCCTATGCCAAGTGTAGGCTATCATTGTCATGAGCTACGCATTAGAGACATCGATAAAAATTGGAGGATTATTTATCGAATTGATGAAGATGCAATCTTGATTATTGAGGTGTTTAATAAGACAACAAGAGCAACACCCAAAAGTGTAATTGAGGTTTGTAAGAAACGCTTGAGTAAATACGATACTGATCAGCAGGAATAAGAGGATGGAAGAGACTAAAAAAGGGCTTTTGGAATCAAAAGGCTGGAAAATCGGAACCGTTTCCGACTTTTTAGAGTTAACGCCCGAAGAGATTATCCTTGTTGAAATCAAACTAGCTCTTAGCAAAAGTTTGAAAAGTCAGCGGCAGAAGATAATGACTCAAAGTGAACTGGCCAATAAAATCGGCTCTAGTCAACCTCGGATTGCCAAAGCTGAAAATGGCGATCCGTCAGTTTCACTGGAATTGCTTATCCCCTCGCTGTTGGCAACAGGTGCCACTCCTCAAGACATCGGACAAATCATTGCCAGTGTCAAAGGCGTTGCTGAATCAGGACCTGAATGCTAATTTTGTGCATCCTGTCCACTAATGTTAGTTATTGTCGTTGATGTGATAAATCCCTGAATTTCCCCAGCATCAGTACGCTCAAATAATCTTGCTGCGTTTTCCACAAATGGCTCTCGTTCTTGTAGAAAATCAAGAATGACATTGGTATCAATCAGAACTCGCATTACTGATACTTCTCGATCAGATAGGTTAAATAATCGGTTGGGGCGTTAGTTTCCCCTGTAGCTGCCGAAATCTCAGAAACACCTCGCAAGCGCAACAGGTTTCCCCGCTTGGATTTGAGGTTTGCTTCCCGTTTCAGAGAGTCTAGGAGAACTTGTACCAACTGCCAACGATCGCCAGTAGGCAATTGCAATGCCTGATTTTAGATTTCTTGTAACGTCATCAGCCCTTTCCTATCAATTCTTGATCTATTGTAAATCGCTGCTGCCGTTATGCCTGAAAGCACTGCTGGCTCAAGATGTCATACCATCTAACCTCGATCGCCAAGAGATAAGATTTTGGCTGCGCCTCAACCTAGAGATGAGCGGTATAACGGCATAACGCAGCGGCGGCAGATAACCTGTAACTTAGCACCAGCAGCTTTCGTCCGTCTGCTGCCGTGAAGTGTTAGACGCTGGCAAAGACATGAATTAGAACTTTTCTTGAGAATTGTTGTATTACCTCACTTTCATTTCTAGGGTTTGAAGACATCCAGATGGTAGGACAAGCTTCCAGCAGCTTTAGCAGACGAAATACATCTATAGAGACTAAAGTCACAGCGAGTATTAAAAATCCTATTTTTATTAGATTTGATTGAATCAAGAATAGGATGATTAAACTGCTGTCTTATGCGAACTGGAAAGCCATTGCTTTTTAGGAAATATAGTATCCAAGAAATCAAGTAACGGTTATCTTCCCAGTTTTTTATCAATTCTCGCAATAACAACTTTAGATGCTTCTCAACTAAATCTCTGATAGCTTGGTTGTTCGACTGAGCCATCATAGCTTCTATAACCCCTAAAATCTTAGGGAAGGTTTTTACTCTACGTTCTGCAAGCAGAAGCAGTAAGCTAACAGACTTATTCAAGCTAACAGCATCTACCGGGATAAGCGGTCTATACTGCTTATCCATTATGTCTGCAATAAAACGATCTATAACTCCCGTTCCAGGATTCTCCTTGTCAATCCGAAGAACACCTAAATAAAGCTCTTTAAATTCTTTATAAGAGAGCTTTATTCCCTTATTTGGGCGAATTTGGTAATACTTTGAAGCCCATTCACGAAACATTCCTTCAGGCAATTCCCGTATATCAGTTTTATCTTCATTTGGAAGGAGATTATATTCCTTCAAATTTTTCTGCAAGCATTTTATGATATCCTGGCAATCATTCCTTCCCTTACACAAAAACAAGTAATCGTCCTTGAATCGAACAGCAAGAGCCTCTAATTTCCTGACTTTTTGAGAAACCTCTAAGTCAATGGCAGAGAGGATAACCTCACTAATTAGATCGGAAACAGCAGGACCTATCGGTAAACCATTGGTGCAACCATCATTAGCATTTTGAAATAATTTGTCCAATCTGTTTCCCAGAAAACTGGAGTCAGAACGATTACTCCCTGTTCTAATGACTGATTTTGTATGGAATGCCCAAGCAATGCTATGTGTATAAACAGAAGGATAAAAGTTTTTGATGTCAGTGCGAATCAAATATTTATATCTGTAAGCTTCTTCAACCAAATCATTCTCCGCCATCTCTATATATTCATATATCATTCTTCCAGAGCGCAGTTTCCCTAAAGCTCCTAGATGAGAAGCATCAACTGGAATTGGAAAACTGTACGAATAGATACATTTGTCTGGATGAAAAAGGATATCCAGAACTGTATTCCAGTTTTCAGCAAATTCAAGAGCGATATCGTTATGAATTTCAGGATCAATGATACTGAAAGTTCTATCTGTGAAATGTGATTTTGGGAAATGTAGTTCACATAACTGAGAAATCTTAGGCTGATATTTCCGTGTGATTGGACAATATCTCTTGCCATAAATTGGATGTCTCTGCACATGGAAACATGGAGGCAGGACGTAGGCTTCAGGGAAATATCCAACTGTTACAAGCCACTTATAAACATCTCTAGGCTGAAGAGAACGAGCTAGGCGCTCAGTTTTTTGGCTATGTCTTGCGGGTTTACTTACCATTTGTCTCTACCAAAGTATTCATCCCAGAATTTCTACCAACCATCTCTAGGTACTACCCCCACAGATAACTTAAAGCGTCTAACTGTTTATTATACTGACATTTTCCGTCTGGTCAACTCCTTTAGGACAAAAAGCCGAAACTTTCGGGATAATCACCCTATAGAGGGTGATAGCAAGAAACTTTCCGTATATTTTCCGATATATAGCCAGAATATTTCTGGATAACATACCAAATAGTCTTATTATCCCGAAACATTCTGAATATGCTCTTGTAGTCGCCTATAATGGGTTAGTTTGAGAAAAAAACGATGAGTAGTGCTGATTTACGTCAATATGCCCCGGCAACAGAGCGCAATCGTCAACCGATTTTAGTACGATCGCCGATCTTGTCGGTTGGGTTGAGGCACGAAACCCAACATGATCAACTATTAATTTATTTGGTTGGTGTTGGGTTGCACTTTGTTTAACTACATTTTGGCAATAAAGGGGCGATTAGGGTTGATAAACGGCGAACGCTAATCTTGTAAGCTTTAAAAAGTGCTATATAAAAAACTAAACAAACTATAATTAAAATTACTGCAAAAATTTAGAGAGTAAAGAAGGAAATATGACAGAAATAGTTTTTTTAGTGGAAGATGCACCGGAAGGGGGATATACAGCAAGGGCATTAGGCGAGTCTATTTTTACCGAAGCCGATGATTTACAATCTTTACGAGAAATGGTAAAAGATGCCGTTAATTGTCATTATGATGATAGGGAAAATCGCCCTAAAATTATTCGTTTACATATTGTTAGGGATGAGGTATTTGCGGTATGAAGCTACCCAGAGATTTATCCAGTGATGACTTAATCAAAAAATTGTTTCAGTTAGGTTATGAAGTGAGTCGTCAAACGGGTAGCCATATTAGACTAACTACTTCTGAAAATGGTACACATCAGATTACTATTCCTGCTCATAATCCTGTCAAAATAGGCACTTTAAATAATATTTTGCGTGATGTCGCTCTACATTTTAATCTAAGTAAAGATGAACTATTGAAAAGACTGTTTTAAAATGGTGATCACCTGTAGATTGAGTGCGATCCAACATGATCAACTATTAATTTATTTGGTTGATGTTGGTTGCACTTTGTTTAACTCAACCTACATTTTGGGAATAAAAAAGCGATCGCTTTTATTTTAATAATCTTTCCTATTCTTCATGACTTCCTATCCACACCAAAATATAATCTTCCCCATCTTTAAAAGCTAAAGCCCTATAATTAATACCAACTCTTGCCGACCAAAACTTTCCAACTTTTTTAAAAGACAAAGAAGGATGATTTAAGTCACTCTTTAAAAGCTCAAAATTCTTTCTTGCTAAAATTTGAATTGATTTAGGTAAATTATTAAAACAATTCCAAAAGCGTTGATTAGTTCGATGCACTTACAACTCCCGTAATTGATTTTTGCTTTTTTCAAATAATGCTTCTTAAATTAGAAAATCAAGTTTTCCAGCTATGGAATCTTCCTCAATTTGTTTTTCCCATTGTTGATCGTCTAAATTATTGATCCAATTTCTTAAATACAAAAATTCATCAGAAGTAAGGCTTTCAATTTCCGCTTGAATTAATTGTAACTTTGTCATCTTAGTATCTTTCCACAACAATAGTTCAAATTTGAGTTTTATGTTATCATTTTTTCTGTAAAAATGGGAAGTTGCGATCGCATTTGGCAGAATATTGGAAGGGCGATCGCTTTTTTATTGGGTGCATTATACTTTGTTAATGCACCTTATTTGTTGTCTATAATTTAAAAGATTGAGATAAGGGCAGTTTGTTGGGTTGATTTTGCGTTAAAATTAAGTTAGATATGTCTTAATTGATGAAACTTAGCAAGACAATGAATACTTCGATTACTTTTCAAGAAATTGCCGCCGAAATACAATTATTTGATAATATTGAACAAAAAGAACAATTTATTTTTGTGGTGGGTGCTTTAGTTTCTCGCATCATCAGTCTTCATAAAGCCGCAGAAATCATGGAAATGGATACAGAAATGTTCTTGAAAATTTTAGAATTAATGGGAATCGATTTTTCTTATCTTACTACAGAAGACATAGATAGAGAAAAAAAATGGTAATCTCTATGAAAATTGTTTTCAATTCTTCCCCTTTAATCTTTTTGTCTCAGTTAGGATTTTTAGAAAAATTCCTAGATTCTAATGATAATTTTTATTTGCCTGCAACCGTACAACAAGAAATTAATGCCAAACAAGATCAATCTTCAGAGACTCTTAATAAGCTGATCAATCAACAGAAATTAATTATCCTAAATATTAAATTAATCTCTCTAGCAAATAGTTTAAATGAACGTTTAGGGAAAGGTGAATCTGATGCCATTACTTTAGGAATAGAATTACAAACTGATTATATCATCCTTGATGACTTTGCAGCAAGAAAAGAAGCACTACACTTAGGCTTAAATGTTAAAGGAACTTTAGCGATTATTCGTAAACTTCTCAAAGAAGGAAAGATAGAAATTGAAAATTTGGAGAGTTTTTATCAAAGACTTAGAGAAATTAACTTTAGAGTCAAGCGTGAGATATTTGAGAGCATTTTTGGAGACTGAGTGTGATACTGAAGGCACTGCGTAGCAGCACGCTTATTTTTTCGGGTGCATTAACACAGTATAATGCGCCTTATTTCTTGTTATTGATGGATTCCCACCATAACTTTAAATCACTTTCATTAATCTTTTTTTGAAGATATTCAATCTGATCTGAATAGCTGAGATTTTTCATGTCTTCAGCCATTTTTTCTTGACTGGTTTGTTTAAAAGCTAAACAGTCAAAACTTTTTTTAATTGTCCTTGGCTTCATCAATTGTTACCTCTAAAGGAGAAATAATAGTCAAAATCCCGTAGCCATTGAGTAAATTAATTTGATTATAGCCTTTCATTTTATCTAGGCGCACAATATGTTTAAAATTCCGCTCTAGCTATTGTAGCAGCCGCTACATGAGTAGCATCATTAATAGACTTTGATGTAACAACTCCTTCATTGATATAAGCATCCCTTAACTGTAAAACTTCAGGTGTTATCTTAACTACTTCAATAACTCTCTGCGGAATCGATAATAAAATATCTTTAACCGCTTGGGGGGCATTAATTAATTCGCTAACAATGATATCACTCATTAACAAAATAAACTTTTCTTGCTTAATGGCTTCTATCAATTGATTGGACTCTAAGGAAAATTCATCATCTAAACAGCCTCCAATGACTGATGTATCGATATAAACTCTAAGTTTTTTCGTAACGATTTTAGCTCGTCAATTTAATATTTTCTCAATTAAAGATGGTTTGTTGTCTTGTAGTTGTTTAGCAAAAGTTTCTCCTGCTTCAAGTTGTCGTCTAATTTCTTCTCGATTGTCATGGTAATAGGCCAAGGCCGCATAAACATCTGCTAGGGTGATAGTAGGATGATGATAAATAATTTGGCGTTGCTGATTTGAGATATGAATCTTCTTTTGTGGGATTTTTAAAACCTAGACCCAAACTAACTTTTGGATGGGTGCAAGGTTGTCATTATGGCCAACCTCCAAAGTTCATCTGGCTGAGGATTGGAAATTTTACCACTCATCATCTAATCAGTCCTATTTTAAAACATAAACAAGCTATTAAGAGATTTAGCGAAATTCTACCGAGTCCGTTTTAGTAATTGCATAATCATATATTATCCTAAGCGATCGCTTTTCTGATCGGCTGCATTAACAAAGTATAATGCGCCTTATTTATTGTCTATTGATGAAGTGATCCAAAGACGTTAATTTAAAAGATTGAGGTCAGGGGAGTTTGTTGGGTTGATTTTGTGTTAAAATTAAGCTGGAGTAAATTCTAATCCACGATTAAAATTTCAACGGAACAATCACCATGAACTTTTATACCGTTATTCTGAGAAAAAGTGCAGATTATTGGGTTTCATTATGTCTTGAAAATGGATTAGTTGGACAAGGAGAAACTCAGGAAAAAGCTATTGAGAAACTAAAAGAAGCGATTGAATCTTTTTGGGAAATTTATCATGATCAAGCCAATATCTATACCAGTCCTATTCCTATAGACGAACTTCATGAATTTTTAACTGTGGGAGATTCTGAAACTCCCGAAACTTACGAACTCAGAAAAGTTTATGCCTAAAAATATTCCTTCTCTTAAACCCAAAGCACTAATCAAAATTCTTGAAAAAGGAGGCTGTCAATTTTATCGAGAAGGAAAAGGTGATCATCGTTTATATTGTAGAGTATTGTATAATCAACGTCGAATCGTTCCTATCGATATAGGTGCAAAAGAAATGTCCCCTGCTTATGTTTTACGAATTCTTAGACAATTTGGTTTTACAGATGAAGAAATAGAACATTTATTAAAATAGATGATTGAAGGCGTTTTTTAAAACGAAGAAATTATCTATTCTAGTACGCTTTATCTTAATTTTATTTCCAAGAGCTAAAATAAAGTGATAGCTAGTTTTTTAGGTACATTAACGCGATAGTAAAACCCTCGATTGCTTGTTATCAATTGATTTAATGATTAATTTTCACCCAGTCATCGCAGAGGAATTAGCCTCCCTTAAAAACAGGTAAAGTGACTATCACCATTTTGCGTAATTCTTTCGATCTGGTAATGAACTTTTGATTATGAAATGATCCAAAGACGTTAATTTAAAAGATTGAGGTCAGGGGAGTTTGTTGGGTTGATTTTGTGTTAAAATCGGGTTAGGGCTAGTCTGAATCATTTATCCTGTACCATTGAAAACTATGCTAAAAACCTTTAAAGCAATTTTGAAAAATAATACCCTTCAATGGCTTGATGAAACCCCTGAAATCAACTCCGAACATCCTGTTAATGTTTATATTACCTTATTAGAAGAAAATATCATTGGTGAAAATCGATCTAACGGTCAGAAAATGGCCAATGCTTTGAAAAAAATTGCTAATAATACTACTTTTACTGATGTTGATACCCAACAGTGGCAACAACAAAATAGGTGCGATCGCTCTCTTCCTTATCGGGATTAAATCATGTTATTGGATAGCAATATTATTATCCATGCCGCTCAATTAGAAAATGAGTTTCTCCGGGAGTTTATTGCAGAAAATTCTCCTTATGTCTCTGCTTTATCCTATCTGGAAGTTTTAGGCTACCATCGGTTAACTCATCAGGATCAAGTTTATTTTGAAGAATTTTTTAATGCTTCTCAAATCTTACCCATCTCTCAACCTGTAATTAACCAAGCAGTAACTTTAAAACAAATCAGAAAGATGTCCCTAGGAGATGCCATTATTGCGGGAACAGCTTTCGTTTATAATTTAACAATTGTAACTCGCAATATTGATGATTTTAATTGGCTTAGTAAATTAAATCTAATTAACCCTTTTCAACGGTAAAAACCTCAGGGCAAGCGCATCTTAACAATCCTTGACAAAATGAACTTTGTGTGAGTTGCTTAACCAGAAGGCGATTCAGGCATATTTGAGGAGAATTTGCCATCTCAATTGTTAAGATTTCGTAACTATTCTGATTGACTGGTATCACCTGAAATGCCCATGCGGATCACAAAATTGGCCAATTGTCAATAGCTTTTGAGATGCTCTCACCCTGTAGAAAATCAAGAATATTTTCTTTAGGTGGAATAGGAAGATGAAATTTATCGGTAAACCAATAAATTATCATCACCTAAACCACTTCTTAGCCTAATTAATAGGGCCATTTCCAGTTAGTAATCTCGTCCTTATCGATGCCATTGGTAAAAGCATAATCGAGATTATCGATAATAGCATTTTTCATCCGTTCTTTCACATGACCAGCAGCAGAACCTAATTTCGGCACGCGATCGATGACATCAATTACTAAATTAAAACGATCAACTTGGTTACGAATCGCTAATTCTAGGGGAGTATTAATATTCCCTTCTTCCTTGTAACCGCGCACATGAATACGTTCTTGATTACTGCGACGGTAGGTAAGTTTATGAATCAGCCAAGGATAACCGTGGAAATTAAAGATAATTGGCTTATCAGTGGTAAATAAACTATCAAAATCCCGTTCCGATAAACCATGGGGGTGTTCACTTTCCGACTGTAATTTAAACAGATCAACCACATTGATAAAGCGAACTTTTAGGTAAGGGAATTCCTCTCGCAGAATTGCCGTGGCCGCTAAAGATTCTTTAGTGATAATATCCCCACAGCAAGCCATAATTACATCTGGTTCATCGGGATTAGTTCCATCATCATCGTTACTGGCCCAATCCCAAATACCGATACCTTTGGTGCAGTGTTTAATTGCTTCCTCGATAGTCAAGTATTGCAGGTGTTTCTGTTTATCAGCAACGATAATATTAGTGTAGTCCTTGCTCTTGAGACAGTGATTAGTCACACTTAATAAACAGTTACCATCGGGGGGAAGATAAACCCGCACCACGTCGGCACTTTTATTGGTTACTAAATCGATAAAACCGGGGTCTTGGTGACTAAAACCGTTGTGATCCTGCCGCCAAACCACCGAGGATAATAAGAGATTCCAAGAGGAAACAGAAGCACGCCAAGGCACATGATTTTTGCAGATATCGAGCCATTTAGCGTGTTGGTTGAACATGGAATCGATAACGTGAGCAAAAGCTTCGTAGGAGTGAAATAAACCGTGACGACCGGATAATAAATAACCCTCTAACCAACCGACTAAAGTATGTTCACTCAGCATCTCCATCACCCGACCATCGGGAGATAATTGGCTACCATCTAAATCCTCCGGATAGGTATCAGCTAACCAAGTTTTTTTAGTCACTTCATAGAGAGCCGCTAAACGATTAGAAGCAGTTTCATCGGGACCAAAAACGCGAAAATTAGTCATATTATTTCGCATTACATCCCGCAAAAATACCCCCATCACTCCCGTGTTTTCCGCTTCCACTTGGCCCGGATGGGTGACATCTACGGCATATTGACGAAAATCTGGCATTTTTAGGTCTTTACGCAGCAATCCGCCGTTAGCGTGCGGATTAGCACTCATGCGACGATGACCAATAGGAGCGAGTTCTTTAAATTCTGGCTTAAATTTACCCGTGGTATAGTCAAATAATTCCTCCGGGTTATAGCTTTTCATCCACTCCTCTAATTTTCTCAAGTGTTCGGGGTTTTCCTGCATGGCACCCATGGGGACTTGGTGAGCGCGCCAGAATCCTTCTACTTTATGACCATCAACGTTTTTCGGCCCTGTCCAACCCTTGGGAGACCGGAGGATAATCATCGGCCAGGGGTAACGTTTAGCAATACCCGTGCTGCGAGCTTCCTGTTGATAGGAGCGAATCTGATTGATACAGTGTTCTAGGGTAGCGGCCATTTTTTGATGGCAGTGCATGAGGTCTTCATCTTCCTTACATTCGACAATGTAGGGAGTGTAACCGTAACCGACAAAGAGACTTTCTAACTCGTGCGTCGAAATACGGGAGAGAATGGTGGGATTAGCGATTTTATAACCGTTTAAGTTTAAAATTGGCAGTACCGCACCATCGCGAATCGGGTTAAGGAATTTATTCGAGTGCCATGCGGTGGCTAAAGGACCGGTTTCTGCTTCCCCATCACCCACCACCACGGTCGTAATTAGGTCGGGATTGTCAAAAACAGAACCGTAGGCATGGGAAACACTATAACCTAGTTCGCCGCCCTCATGGATAGAACCGGGGGTTTCGGGGGTGACGTGACTACCGATGTGACCGGGAAAAGAAAATTGTTTAAAGAATTTTTGTAATCCTTCCTCATCTTGACTTTTATCGGGGTAAATTTCCGAATAGGTTCCTTCTAGATAAACCGGACCGAGTACCCCCGGCGCCCCGTGGCCAGGCCCGGCCATAAAAATCACATCGAGGTCGTATTTTTTGATTAAACGGTTGAGGTGAACGTAGGTAAAACTTAAGGCCGGACTTGCTCCCCAGTGACCGAGCAAACGATACTTAACGTGTTCGGGTTTAAGATGTTCTTTGAGCAGGGGATTATCGCGCAGATAAATCATACCTACAGCTAAATAGTTACAAGCGCGCCAATAGGCATGGGTTTTATAGAGTTCGTCTTGAGAAAGGGGATTTTGTTCTGTTAAGGGTCTTTCTGGTGCGAATACCATGAATATTTCTCCGATATCAATGAACGATGAGATTAAGAGAGTTGATAGACAATTTCTCCAGATTATCGAGAGGGTTAACCCTCGGTCAGTTTTCAAACTGTAATCAAGAGTCTAACCTTTTGTGGCGCAAAAAACTATTAAAATAAACTATATTTTACTGATCCGGCTTGGCTAATTTATGTCAGTCGGGCGGGGTTTTTAAATGGATTTTAAAGGAAAATTAATGTCTTCTTAACTTAGAGAACAATAAATTCCCGGAAAACTTTTAATGATTTTTTAATGTCAGCTTTTCCCAGAATACCATAAAGTCACGCCTTAGTTTGTCGGGAAGAGCCTAATTAGGCTTTCTCGATGCCGGTGGTGGGGACTACTAGGAGAGCTTTTGAAGCACTGAAACTTAAAATCTTTCTATACTTCATCTAGCGATCGATAAAAGCTGATTAGTATGTATAGTGATTCTCTACAGGCCAATCAATTCTCAAATTTTTTTTTTCTTGATCGTGCCTAAGCTTATCGCAGCTGCAAAGGAGTTTTTTTCATGACAAAAGTAAGAGTCGCTATCAACGGATTTGGTCGTATCGGTCGCCTCGTTTTTAGGGCGGGTATCCAAAATCCTGATTTCGAGTTTGTTGGTATTAATGATCTCGTCCCCTCCGATAATATTGCCTATCTGCTCAAATACGACTCCACCCACGGACGTTTTCAAGGTACGGTAGAAGCAAAAGAAGATGGCATCGTCGTCGATGGCAAGTTTATCCCCTGTTACTCCATCAAAGACCCCGCTCAACTGCCCTGGGGTGCAACCGGGGCCGATTATGTGGTTGAGTCCACCGGTTTATTTACCACCGCGGAAGGGGCAGCAAAACACCTAGAAGCAGGGGCCAAACGGGTGGTTATCTCCGCACCCACCAAAGATCCCGACAAAGTTCGTACTATCGTACTAGGCGTTAACGACAATGAGTACGATCCCGCTAAGGATCTGATCGTCTCTAACGCTAGTTGTACCACCAATTGTTTAGCCCCGATCACCAAAGTTATTAACGATAACTTCGGACTAGCGGAAGGATTAATGACCACGGTACACTCGATGACCGCCACTCAACCCACCGTTGATGGTCCATCGAAAAAAGATTGGCGCGGTGGTCGCGGCGCGGGTCAAAATATTATCCCCTCCTCCACGGGAGCAGCCAAAGCAGTAACCCTAGTTATTCCTTCCCTAAAAGGCAAATTAACCGGTATGGCCTTCCGTGTGCCAACTCCCAACGTTTCCGCGGTGGATTTAACCTTTAAAACCGAAAAAGCCACCAGTTACGAGGAAATCTGCGCCGCGATGAAAGCCGCCAGCGAAGGACCAATGAAAGGTATCCTCGGTTATACCGATGAGGAAGTGGTATCGAGTGACTTTATCACCGACCCCCGTTCCAGTATCTTTGATGCTAAAGCTGGTATTCAACTTAATGCCAATTTCTTTAAGGTCGTCTCTTGGTACGATAACGAGTGGGGTTATTCCTGCCGGATGTTAGACCTGATGAAAATGATGGCAGCCAAGGAAGCAACCCTAGTAACAGCCTAAATCAGTTATCAGTTATCAGTTATCAGTTATCAGTAAACAGTGAACAGTAACCAGTAACCAGTAAACAGTAAACAGTGAAAAGACAGCACTTTTAATGCCATTAGACATCTCCAAGAGTGAAACAAAATAGTTCTATGGCTGAAATGTATGTCTTTGTCTATTTAATATTGCTCACTTAATAAGTAGGTGGGTGTTAAAAATTGCCAGATCCCCCCTTATCAAGAGTGGCAGGGGTATCCCCCCACTTAATACTCAAATCTGATAACTGATAACTGATCACTGATAACTGATAACTGATCACTGATAAGATGAATCCAAAATTTAAAGATATTACTGCTTGGGAACAGGCACAATTATTAATGCAACCAGCATTTATTCGGGTGCTGGATAATCTGCGTAAACAGTTAGAAAATTCCCTCTGGAAAGGAACCTATACAGAAATTCAAGATCCCTATCCCAGTTATCTGCTCTGTTTGACTTATCTCGATCGCTCCGTTAGTGTAAATATTTGGGAACTTTGTTTTCAAGTCTGTTTTCTCGATTATCCCACCGATGAAGGAGAGAGCGTCGTCATCGATACCAGTCTCCTCGATCCCACCGGTGAACTAGATTGGCAGAGTTTGGAAACGAAAACCGAGCGCATTATTAACCGATTATTCGCTAATTTACCCCAATGAAAGCAGCGTTAGAAACGATCAAGGCAGAGTATGCCGCTAATTTTCTGAAAAATTACAGTAATGATCCCCAAAATTTAGCATCCCAAACAATTTTAATCGATCGCTCCGATTGGGGTTTATTAGAATTAAAAGGCCAAGACCGACTGCGTTTTCTCCACAATCAAACCAGTAACGCTATCGAGCGCCTGAAACCGGGTCAGGGTTGTGAGACAATTTTCCTTAACTCTACCGGTCGTACCCTCGATTTTGTCACAGTTTACGCCAGCGATGATTCCCTCCTCATCCTCGTTTCTCCCCAACGTCGTCAATTTTTACTGGAATTGATCGATCGCTATATTTTCCCCTTCGATAAGGTGGAAATTAGCGACTTAACCGATAATTTTGGCATTTTCACCCTAATTGGTACTGAAAGCGGGCAATACCTGCAAAAAATAGGCATTCCAGAGCAGATTTTAACGGGGGTGCAGCATAGTCATTATCTCCTTTCTGACCCCCCCCTGAGACTGGCCGTCGGCACCGGCTTAGACCTACCCGGATATACTTTAATCGTTGCCGCCGCCGAAGCAGGTCCCCTCTGGGAAAATTTAATAAAAAATGGCGTTACTCCCGCAGATGCACAGGTGTGGGAATACCTGAGAATCCATCAGGGCCGACCGGCAGTCGATCGAGAATTAACCGAAGATTATAACCCTTTAGAGGCCGGTTTATGGCGAGCGCTCGTTTTTGATAAGGGTTGTTATATTGGTCAAGAAACTATCGCCCGTCTCAACACCTATAAAGGCATAAAACAAAGACTTTGGGGCATAAAACTCAGCCAACCCGTCCCCAGCAATACCCCGATTATTTTAGAAGCGCAAAAAGTCGGTTTACTCACCAGTGTGCTGGAGGATTTTGGCTTGGGTTATGTGAAAACAAAAGCGGGAGGAGAGGGTTTAAAAGTACAAATCGGCGAGGCAACAGGAGAATTAATCCCTTTACCCTTCCTCTCTCACGAATACCCCTTTCAGTGAACAGTAAACAGTAAACAGTAAACAGTGACCAGTAATCAGTAAACAGTAAACAGTGAAAAGACAGTAGGAAACTTCTATTTAACACTGTTCACTTGAAAACTCAAATCTGATAACTGATAACTGATAACTGATAACTGATAACTGATAACTGATAACTAATAACTGATAACTGAAAAAGTCCCTAACCCCAGCGACTAGCAATGGGCATTCGCCAACCAGTGCCAAAAGCGCGATCGCTAATTTTTAGACCAGGGGGAGCTTGTTTGCGCTTAAATTCGGCATTTTTAACTAATTTAATCACTTTCTGCACAATTTCAGGCTCAAAACCGGCGGCGATAATTTGTTCGGCGGATTGATGGCGATCGATTAATAGTGCTAAAATAGCATCTAAAATCTCGTAGGGAGGTAAAGAATCTTGATCCTTCTGATTGGGTTTTAATTCAGCACTAGGAGCTTTATTAATCACATTAAGGGGAATAATTTCCCCGTGCCGATTTAACCAGCGACAGAGGGAATAAACCCTGGTTTTCGGCACATCAGCAATCACTGCTAAACCACCATTCATATCACCGTAGAGGGTGCAATATCCCACCGCCATTTCTGATTTATTGCCAGTGGATAATAGTAAATGCCCGAATTTATTAGAGAGAGCCATTAATAAATTACCGCGAATGCGTGACTGAAGATTTTCTTCAGCAATACCGAAATCAGTCCCAGCAAAAAGCCGCTCTAAAAGTTGATCATAAGCGGTCATAATTTCTTTAATTGCTAACTTCTCACTTTTGATACCTAAATTATTAACTAAAGCTACGGCATCGCTAATGGAATGGTCTGAACTATAGGGAGAAGGCATCATCACAGCGAGAACATTTTCTTTACCTAATGCGTCGGTGGCAATAGCGGCAACTAAACTGGAATCAATGCCACCACTCAAGCCAAAAATTACCCGTTTAAAACCGCATTTCTGCACATAATCTCGCACTCCTAAGACTAAAGCTCGATAAATTTCCTCATCTTCATCGATGGGTAAAGGATGAATAACTGCGGGTAACAAATCTTGATTAAACTCGATCAATTCTAGGCTAGAAGTAAATGCTTGGGCGCGATAAATCACTTCTCCTTGTCTGTTAAAAGCAACGCTATCACCATCAAAAATTAAATCATCATTACCTCCCACTTGATTGACATAAACTATAGGTAAATTATATCTAGTGGCACTATGGGATAATAAAGATTCTCGCAATTTTTGCTTACCGACACTGTAGGGAGAAGCGGAAAGATTAACGATTAAATCCACTCCCAAATTAGCTAAATCGGCGATGGGATTAACCGCGTATTGACGCTGACCCCAAAATTGTTCATCATTCCAAACATCTTCACAGATAGTCACACCGATTTTAAAATTATTTTCTGTTAGTTGAAAATATTGACTTTCTTTCCCGGAAGCAAAGTAACGATCCTCATCAAAAACATCATAGGTAGGCAATAAACGTTTAGTAAAAATTTGTTTAATCTCTTGACTTTTTAACAAAGCTATGCTATTAAATAACGGCTTTTCTCCCCGGACTGTTGCGGAGGTATTTTTTTCGACAAAACCGACTAATACAGCTAATTTTTCTGGTAATTCTTGGGACAATAATTGCAATTGTCGAGACATTTTCTCAACAAAACCCAGATTTAATAATAAGTCTCTGGGAGGATAACCACAGAGGGATAATTCCGGGGTTAAAAGTAATTCCGCTCCCCGATTAAATGCCGTTTGAGCGGCCTCTAAAATCCTTTCGGCATTTCCTTCGATATCTCCAACAATGGGATTTAATTGAGCGATAGCAATTCTCATATTTTTTCCTATTTAAACAAAAACTAACGGTTGCTCTTTAAAGGGAGCAAAAGCTTCTTCATCAAAGCGATATAAACTAGCAGGACGACCAGCACCACGAGAGACTTTTAAACCCATATCTTTGAGAAATCCTAATTTCAAGAGCCGATTTCTGAAGTTGGAATAATCACTAAAATTTTTACCTAAAATTGTCTCATAAAATTGATAAAGATCATTTAAAGTAAATAATTCTGGTAAAACCTCAAAAGCGACGGGACTATATTCTACTTTATTGCGTAATCTTCGCCAGCCATAAGCTAAAATTTGACCGTGATTAAAGGCTAAATTTGGCACTTTATCAATCATATACCAAGTGATATTATAATCCCGTTCAGTGATTAATTTTGCTTCTTCAAACCGCACTAAAGCGAAGTAACTCACCGATAGATAACGTTTCCCAAAACTCTCGGCCGCTGCTGGGAAATCTCCCTCTGGACTGCCAAAAGTATATAACTGTTCTAGATAGAGATTATTGACGCTAATTTTCTCGGCTAAAATTCGATAGGCTGCCGTTTCCAGTGATTCCCCATTTCTCACTAAAGTACCGGGTAAACTCCAGTAATTACTAAAGGGTTCTTCCCGTCTTTTAATCAGAAGCACTAGCAGCCGATTTAATTGGGTATCAACGGAAAAGATCACGTTATCAACTCCGACTTTAAAATCAGCTAGAGATTTATGGTTCTTCGGTTTGTGTTATGCAATGGACGGGAGTTATAAGGGGTGAAACCCTTATATAGAAAGACATTGCTTCGATTTTTGCCAATTTTAGCCGATTTCTGCCCCCTGATCGAACCATACCAAGTAACGAAGAACCAGATTTATTAGCTAGGGTATTTGGCAGCTTCATGCGTAAAGTTTTTGACCTTCAATATAATCTTTAATCGGTGCGGGAACAGCCTGTTTATCGCCTTTTTCTCGATAATCTGTTGAGGATACAGCCGGAGCAAAGACATCGGCAATCAGACAATCACCCCCTAATTTTTCCAGTTGTTCAATATCATCTTGATTAATAGGATAGCCAGGACGAGGAATCACGAGAATTTTGACTTTTTCTAGCAATTCTCGGCTGCGATACCAGTGCCTAATTTGTCCGGCTAAATCCGAACCAATGACTAGGGTATATTCCTCCTGTTCTCCCCAAATTGCTTGCGCTTTTTCCACACTAATTAAGCTCCGTCGATCGCTTAATTCTCGTCGCAGTTGTATATTATCCCTTGGGGGTTGAATATCCCCGATGAGCAAATTTAACATCCTCAGACGATGTTCGAGACTGGTTTGATGATTTTTAAAGGGATTATCGGCAGCCCAAACCGCAACGATATCGTACTGTTCCGATAACCATTTTAGTATGGCTTGATGACCGGCAGTGGGAGGATCGGCACTGGTTCCAAAAAGGGCAATTTTAAGCATAGGATCTAATTGCTTGCTCACTGAGGGATTAGTTTAAGTCTGCTCAAGCTTGGCAAAGATTAACTTCTCCCCATTATAGTTGATTTTACCAAAATAGGGCAAGAGGATCAGTAATCAGTAATCAGTGATCAGTGATCAGTGAAGTTTTGCGACGAGTGGGCTGCTATTAACTTAACAGAAAATTCCCTAACACTTGGCCGTTCTGAATAGGGGAGATTGCGTCTAATTGCAAAAAGATACTTATTCTTGAAGAAGAGCATAATCATAATGCTCCAAAATTTTATCTAAACAGGATGGATTATCATCATATAAATTACCTAAGTTGTCTTCTTGCAAATGGTTTCTAACCCGATCAAAAAGCCCAACGGAATAGACACTATCATCATGACGAGAACGGTATCTAATCCCATCTACTCCTTGGGGATGTCCCCAAATTGCCCGCCCCCAAGTCCGACAATATTCATAATCACCGGAAGAAATGCGGGCATCTATTCCTATACGAACAAGGGCCGGCCCCGTTAAGTCGGCCAACAGTAAAGCGCGATCGCTTCTAATTCTAAAAAGATTTCTATTTCTTAGGGCTGTAACGGTTACGGCTCCGTCAAATGTTCGCCCAAAACATTCAATAAAGGTACTGTACTCATCACCCACATAGAGAAGCCCATAGCCCTGATTGGGTCCATCGAAACGACCGCTACCACTGCGGTCAAAATGAAGACTAGAAAGGTGTCCGGTCCTATTTAATCTTAGCCAGGGGCCTGGGGTTTCAATGACGGGCAATTGACGCTGACTAAAATCGTCTGGTGGGAGGGGAAAAGGAGGCAAACCCATTACGCCGCGCTATGACTCCCGTAGCACTTAGCAGCCCAAACCACTGGCTCGATTTCTCCCTTTTGGAGTTTTTCTAGCGGGGTTGCTCCCTCTAAACGAATATCACCCGTAAGCAGAAAGAGCATTTGTGTCCAAGCACCGTCTTCTTTTAAGACGGCTAACACTTGGTCTAAACCTGACAAAACTTTGCCATCAATAAATTGCCAAGCCGGATAAACCAATTCCTCGTTGACAGATAAACCTAAAACCTGATGATTGAGCCTCATAGTTTCTAATTCCAAAGAACTACAGGCTAAAACACTACAAACCTCGCTGCTGGTTAAGGTTCCTCCTTGCTTAGATAGGAACCGTTTCTTCGCTTCTTCGCCTCGTTTAATGGCAGCTGCCAACGGAGAGGCCAAAGCTAAAGGAGATTGTGTTTTTTGTATAGATTCTAACATTTTTAAGCAACCCTACCACCGTCAACAAGACCTGTATAAAACAAATACAAGTCTCCCTTCAAATGTTTAGTTTCTTGTATAAGCTTACGTTTATCGTCTGAATACCCAATAACCTTACCTTTCTCTGGCCAGCCATATTTGTCGCGACCAGTGATCTCTACGACCATCCATTGATCGGGGTAATCGGATGAGACATCGGCGATCCTCAAATCTTCCGTTTTGTGGCTAAGTGCTTTCATGGCCAAGTTTGTGGCTTTCAATAGGCTCCTCCTTAACATATATCATTAGAGATAAGCGTTCAACCAACAATTGTTGCCAAGTTAAACCAACAATTGTTACTATTATTAAACAATAATTGTTGGTACTCCATTTCAAAATATGCTAACTAGCTCGAAAATACAGCCATGAAGAGAACCTTGTCAACTCCCCCATCACTATCCGATGCCGAAAGGCAAGCAAGCAACTGTGGTTTGGATATCCGCAAGCTAGAAGCTTTGTTGGAAGAAATCGAACAAAATATTATTCAACGCTTTCTATCTGAAAAATACAAAATTATTTTCTATCTGGCGGCTACAGGTCTTTTTTCTGCGGATGACCTGGCTGAAATGTTCAATCATAGCCAAAAAAATCTGAACGCGGATTTCAACAAAAATCTAGGATCCCATCTTAAGGATTACCTTGAGTTAGATGACAGTGATCGTCTGGGAATTACCTCTCTAAGAAGGATTCTTTTTAAAAAGGGCTATTGTGTTGACATTAATGACGATGAATCAGTGAGAGTTTTGCCAACACGCTACGCTGAAAATTCTCAATCAGAGCAGTCTTTTACTGTCAGACAAAATTAGTGCGGATGAGAAAACCACCAATCAAGGAGATTAATTTAAAAATGGAAAACACAGAGTCATTGTGTGAGGTAACAACATCCGCCAGTTGCCGTGCTGACATTATTAATGGGTTGTTAGCTCAACTAGACAATAAACAGGACAGCGATCACCGTGCTGAAATCATAAGGAAATTAGGAGAATATCCTGATCCTCAAGTGATTAAAACACTTTGGGATTTGAGAAATAATCTCGAAAACGAATCCGATGATTTTGTGCAGTACGAAATCAAGCTTAGTCTGCATAAGGTAACTACTCATCCCAGTATAAATATTGATTTTTTTCTGGATAACTTAGAGGTATTCCAATCAAAAGATAACAATTCTCAAGCTCCAAAAGTCTTAATTGACGCTGATCTGATGGAAGAGTTTTTATTACGAAATCAGACGACTCTTAACAGTGAAGCTACTAGGGTTATGGGACTTGTTTTAGAGGGAAAAATTAATCCTTACATCGGCGAAATGGGATTAATACAAATTTGGCATAGTATGAAAAATCTTAAATCTCAAGAATATGCCAATCGTTCGATCATTGAACTTCTGAGCAAGATTAACGTCGGCCAAGTTAACTTGAAAGAAATCGACCTAGAAAAATATCCCAACGTTAATTTAACAACGGCAATTCAAGTTGAGATTGCCAGAAAGTATAGCCTAGCAGGTATTATCACCATCAGAGATCGAGAATTCATTGCCAGTGGGTATCCTTTTGTGGGTTCTCCTTCCTTATTCTCACAGTTTTTAGGGAAAGATACCTCGCCAGCTTCTATCGAAAGAACTCTCAAAAATCTCGGTAAAGCTGCCATGGAACATGAAAAAGTAAAACTCAATCAGCTTTTAGAAAACGAGCCTCAACAAAACTTATTCTTTGAAGATAATCTTTTGCTTTTTGGCTCTTCGTTACCCTTTATGCTAAATCAACAGACAAGATGCCAAGACAACATACTTCTAACCCAAAAATTCCGAAAGTTTCTAAA
>MTBT01000106.1 GCA_002282935.1 Microcystis sp. LSC13-02
GTGTGGGGTGTGGGGTTTTACCCATTTTCACCTGGTCAATTACCTAATTTTCAGGGAAAAAGTCCCGGAATTTTCCCCTCAATCACTCCAAAGGTCGGCACTTTTTGAGGTCAAAAAAGTCTAAAAGCCTTATCCAACAAGGTTTTTAGATTTATTCAGCAAACCCTACTTAAAAAAGTTGGGTTAAAATATAAAGGACAAATCTAGTCAGAAAAAGAATTTTTTTATGGAAAAACAGGTAAATTGTGCTGTAGATTGCCTAAATGGTTGTATTTTAGGCGATAAATGCCCCAATCAAGCCCATGCCGCCGAAGCAGCTAAATTTATTGCCGAAACTTCTTTGGAAAAGATGTTAGAAATGGCAGAAACCGCTAGACTGAAAAAACTGACGCAACCGACCCAATGGATTATTCCCGTTGATTTCTAGGGTTTGGCCGGGGAACGGGGAACGGGGGTAATACGGCTCGGTTAAGCCTAAAACTCTTGTTGAGACTGCATGGGAGCGGGGAGCGGCTATGGACAGAAATCTTAAGAAAATCTTTAATTAGAGCTTGCTGAATAATGGTAAAACCCTTTTAAAATAAAGCTTTTGACCTGTTAAAGTCCGATGTTAGTGCAAGAAAATAGGATTGGGACTTTCACTCCTGACTCCTGACTCCTGACTCCTGACTCCTACCCCCACCGAAAAACTTTTTCAGCAGACCCTAATTAGAGCTTGCTGAATAAATCTAATATTGAGTGAAAACCGAGACAATTTTCTGAGGACTTTTTTTACTGGTGGGAACCGGATCGGGGTCATTTTCTTCCCTAGCCACGCGGATTAAGAGGGCGGCTAAAAAGAGACTGGCTAAACTGGAACTGCCGCCATAACTAAAGAGAGGGAAAGGTAAGCCAGTAGTGGGTAAAGAACCAGTGGCCACACCGATATTTAACAGGGATTGACCGATTAAAATTACCATCGCCCCGATCGCCACTAATTTTTTGATGCGATGACGACATTTAACCGCCACGATCAGGGCGAGAGTAGCGTAGAGAAATAGCATGATTAACAGTAAAATACCGCCAATAAAACCAAATTCCTCGCCAAAGACAGCGAAAATAAAATCCGTATCTGGGAAGGGTAGATAAAATAATTTTTGTTGGGATAAACCGTAACCGCTGCCGGTGGTTCCGCCAGAACCGATCGCCAGTAAACTCTGCACTAATTGATAACCATCACCCCGGGGATCCTGCCAGGGGTTTAAGAAAGACAAAATCCGTTTTCTCTGGTATTCGCGGAAAGTAACACTAACCACGGCCATAGTTAAACCCAGTAAAGCGGTGCTGGTCATGTAGGATAAAGGCAGACCGGAGGCAAGAGCGATCAACCAGAGAGTTATACCGCAAAGAGCAGTGGTACTCAAGTTAGGTTGTAAGAGGATGCCCGCTAGAATTAGCCCAAAAATAGCGATCCAAGTTAATCGTTGATTGACATTTAAACGCGGCCAACCACCAAAAACCGCCGCCCCTTGCAGGACGAGAAACGGTTTCATAAATTCCGACGGTTGCAAGAGAATCGGCCCGATTTTAATCCAACGGGTGGCACCGTTGATATTAGTTCCCAAACCGGGGATAAGAGTGATCAAAATTAATCCTAAAACTAATAAAATCATCCAGGGTGCGATTTTGAGGAGTTTCTCGATCGGCAATCGCACCAGGAAATTAAAGCCAATTAAGCCAATCCAAAGCCAGATTAATTGGCGTATAAAATAGTATAGTCCGTTATCAAAGCGACTGTCAGCCAGAGCGTAGGAAGCGGAAAAAAGCACCACTAACCCGACTGACAGCCACAAAAAAGTCATCCAGCGCAATAATCGCGCTTCGGCTGACCAGTTTTTCACATCGGGGTCAAAAATAGGAATAATATATTGCCACACGGAGATTTTCGAGAAGAAGTATCTTGTACAGATTAACCGAAAAGACTCGGATCGATCGCAGTTTGTTCCCCTATCCGACGGCTACTTGACCGATTAAACCCACATTTTCACCGTGCCATTCTAGGGTATCACCGATCGCCTGACCGTCGTGATAGGCAGCCAAGAGAATTTCCGCCGTTTTCCCCCAAACAATATTCCCCTGACGATCAAGGGAAATCATGCCCAGATCCCGACCATTAGTTTGGGATTCGCGCATGGATTTCTCCACGGCAGCGGCGAGGGAAAAACCATCGGTGACGCGAATGACCACCTTAGCGGCTAAACACTCATCGATAATATCTTCCCCGACCCCCGTACAGCTTACTCCTGCCCATGGATTCGCATAATTGCCAGCCGGCATGGCACTGTCACTAACGCGACCGATTCTTTCTAGTCCCTTACCCCCGGTAGAAGTTCCGGCGGCGATGTCTCCTTGCTGATCAAGGGCCACCACCCCGATAGTTCCCCGTTGCGCTGACGAGTCGGCGAATAAACTGGCCATTTTACGGTTAAAATTCGTCTTTCTTTCCTCCATCCATTCTTGAATCCGATAATCGGTGAGGGGATCATAGAGGGGAATTTGTAATTCTCTGGCCAGATCTGCAGCTCCAATTTCCGAGAGAATGCGATCCTCTTGACTTTGGAGAAATTGGGCTAGGCTAATGGGATTCTGTACCCGCGAGACGTTAATGACACCGCTTAAACGCTGGTGACGACCATCCATCAAGGCTGCACTCATTCGCACCTGACCGTCCGATTGCACCACCGAACCGGTCCCGGCATTAAATCGCGGTTCATCCTCCAGTAACATACATCCTTTTGTCACCGCCTCCACAGCACTAGCACCATTGTCAAGGAGGTTGTAAATATTCTTAACAATCCCCCGGAGAGAATTGCGGACTGATTCTAAACCACCTTTGTCCTCTAGGGAACTCGCTCCCCCATGAATAATTAACTTCGGATTTACTCTGGTCATTATTTTCCCAATATCACATTACCGATCAGATCTAAACTATCACGTTATCGCTACTGAGCTTCTCCAGTGCCGTCTTAACCTGTCAGTAGTTGGACAAAATTAAATTCACAGTCTCGAAAGGGGGAACGGGGAAAGGCAAGGGAAAAATTATCTGTAATTACTCGCCGTTGGCTCATTTCTGGAACCGAAAATTTGCTCAATTGCCTCAAATACGGTTTAGCCAACACCTTGACCGTTCTCCTCAAAGTCTAATCAACAGCGATCCTTAAAAAGAGGGCGAACGAGGGGACTCGAACCCCCGAGTGGTGGAACCACAATCCACTGCCTTAACCACTTGGCTACGCTCGCCTTACACATATCCACTATACCAGAAAACGAATCGTTGACAACAGGTTTTTTATCCTAATTCGGGCTATGGTTAGGGTAAGTGAGTGATGATTTGAGAGCTTATGAAATTGGCGCGGTTAGGGGGAATGGTGTTAGGAGTGGTTTTAGGGGGAATTGCGGGAATATTGCTGACAACTAACCCCAATCGTCAAGATTACGAACAATACGCTTCCCAGAGGTTAACTAGCTATCTTAAGGATAATGTCTGCGCTCGGGCGCAAGCTTCCATCGAGGTGCAGGCTCTCTTGCGGGGTTACTGTAAAATGTTGGTGGATACGGGTCATCCTTTTTTACAAGAAGCGATCGCAACTAACACCACTAGAAAGAATTTTGTCATTTTCAGCGTTTATCAAACGGAATTATGGTTCCCTCCCCCTTTACCTAGTTATCACTTCAGCACCGTCGGTTTTTTGAATAAATTATACATCTACGAAGCTTTAGAATTGTAGTCAGTTAACGGAGGCGGTCGGCAGGAGGCCGCTTTTGTAACGGGGATTTATGCCCCGCTCCAAAAACTTTTCGCCTTAAGGCGCGGTTTTAGACCCGATTTTTTCGATAAAGCACCAAACAGCCCCAAGGTGCTCCTCCATTTTTTTATCGTCATTACAAGCAATAATTTCTAGACTATTCTCTAATAATCCTTCACCTCTCAATCGTTTAATAACTTCCTCTGGAGATTCTCCTAAATCAACAATTTTTGATCATACCTCTACCCAATTAATAATACTGATATAACACCTATTAATCAAGGCATTTTCTACAATTTCTGCTCTTGGTTCGTCTCTAAGATAAGCTAAAAAGGCAGCAGCATCTAACACAGATTTATTCACTTAAATACTCCTGTATGCGTTCTTGAATAAGTTCATCTACTAAATTTCTATCAGGTGATTTATCTTTTAAGAAACCTCTTAATTTTTTAACTTGTTGTTTGAGGCTGACTAATTGGAGTTTGCCGCTATCTTCCAGAGTTAAGATTAATCTATCCCCAGATTCTAAATTAAAAATTTGTTGGATTTCTTGGGGGAAAGTTAAACGTCCTTCTGGTTCAATATCAAGTATGTACTGTTGAGAAAGTGATGAATTAGCAACTGTCATAACTTTATATTTCCTTGTTTTCTACCTATTTCTAGTTTAGCAAAAATTCTAAAAGTTAATCCTGTAGGGTGCGTTAATGCAATGTAACACAAACAGTGAGTTTTGGAAACACTCACGCCCGAATCACAGTAATTCTATATTGATTTTCCGTCACCACCACCTCAGTTGATAACCTTTCTTCCATTGGTAAAGCATTTTTCCGCCTATCAAAGATAAATAACCAACCAAAATCTAACCCCAAACGCCCTAAATAAGATTCTAATTGTTCAATTCCATCAGCTTGAGGATCGCGTTTTTTATCCCGCCATACTTTTAATTCAATCCCTAAAATTACATCTTTATAACTCAGACATAAATCCATTCTATCACTACCAATTGCATATTCCCTTTCTAAAACTCCCCCACCATTAACCACACGATGTAAAAAAGCCATTAATACAATATGTGGAGCGATTTCATGATATCCAGTACTACCTAATAATGGTTCGACCTGTTGTCGCCAAAATTTGAGAAATGCTGTTAATAAAGCAGCTAGATTTAATTCACCTTCTGGGGTTAACCAAGTGGGTGCAATCATGGGTAAAGAAGCCATTGGTGTCACAGTTAATAACCTGGGTAAAACTTCCCGATAAATGGGATTAGCAATAGTTAATCCTCCATAAGGGTGCATTTTACATAATCCTAAATCAATGACAAATTGAATATCATCATTAGGTATATTTCCTAATTCTAAACCTGCTAACATCGGTTCAATAATGGCTTGAATTCTTGGTTCTCTTAACCGTTCTGTTAAACTATCTAAATGAGTATCTTGACGAGCAATTAATATTTCTTTGGCTGTTAAAATGTGTTCTTTAGTAATAGCAATGTTTCTATCTTTTACCATTTTTTCTACAATTTCTTTAGCTAAAGCATTGACTAACCAAGGTTGTCCTTGAGTTAAATCAAAAGATGTTTCTATTGCTTCTGGTGTAAAAATTTGTCCTGTTGCTGTTGTATGTTGTTGATATAATTCTCCCACTTCTGCAAGATTAAAATTTCGCATAGTCAGGGAAGCAACTTTGATATTAAAAGGACTAGATGTATTTAATCTATCACTACCACCAGATGCTACTTTATAATCTCGCACATCTCGTAAACCAATTAATCCTACTGAGGTCGGGAAATTTTCTGGACGATTAGGAAAACCATCTCTTAACTGTCGTAAAACTGATATTAATGTTTGGTCTTGTAAAGAGTCGATTTCATCTATAAATAATACTAAAGGTCGGTTTAAAGATTTTGCCCAACCTGTTAAAAAAGCCTTAATTCTATTTCCTGGTTCTTCCTGTTGCCATTGTTTAGCAGCTGGTTTTAATTCTTTAGGTAAACGGATATTTATTGTATCATACCAAGTTCCTAAAATTGCTAATTCTGCGGCAGCAGGATCATGATTAAATGCACTTCCTACTTCCACTGATACCATGACTGCGGCATAATTTCCTCTATCGGTAAGTTGTTGTGCTAGGGCTAACATTGCTGTGGTTTTCCCTGTTTGTCGTGGTGCGTAAAGGACAAAGTAACTACGTTGTTGAATTAGCTCCTCTAAATCTGGTAATCGTACTGTGGGAGATAGCATATAGTGGATATCGTCTTTACACGGACCTGCAATATTAAACCAGCGAGTCATAGAATTTTATTATTTAGTGGACATTTTAATTTTAGATGATTTTGGTGGGGTTTTTGATAGCAGGAAGGAAGAGGTGATGATCGGCAATACTTTGTTATGCTTGATTATGAGCAATTATTGTTATATAGGGGAATAGTACGCTGATTTTACGTTTGCTAATAGGTAGTGATTTTATTGTCGTGGTGATAGCTCAACCCTTGCTAATTGGGCATTATAGTCATGGATAAAGTACCAGATAGCCCATAGGTGATTCTCCACATTAGACTACCACTACTATCGAATCACTACCCAGAATCATATATGGGCTGTTCAGCAACAAAGTGGCATTTAATATAAAAGACCTTGATTGTTGATAGCTTACTGGTATAATGTTGGAGCGCACTGGTATTGTTAACTTCCATGACCATCGTTACCGAAACCCGATCGAACGATGGTGACAGGAGATCAGTTGATGATCAAAATTGAAAATCTTAAGCTAATTGTTAAAAATTATGGCCGCTGAAATTATTTGTGTAGGAACGGAATTATTATTAGGGGATATAGTTAATACTAACGCCCAATATTTAGCCCTAGAATTGGCAAAATTAGGCATTCCCCATTATTATCAAACGGTGGTGGGGGATAATGTAGAAAGACTGAAAAAAGCGATCGCTATTGCCCGAGAACGTTCCTCAATTTTAATTTTTACCGGCGGACTCGGACCTACTCCCGACGATTTAACCACAGAAACAATCGCCGATTTTTTCCAAACGTCCCTCAGAGAAGATCAGGAGATTTTAGCAGAAATCGAGGCTAAATTTACGAGTTTAGGGCGAGAAATGCCTCCTAGTAACAGTAAACAGGCTTTAATACCCGTGGGAGCCGATTTTTTGCCAAATCCCACCGGAACCGCCCCCGGCATGATCTGGCAACCACAGACTAACGTAACTATTCTCACTTTCCCCGGAGTACCCTCAGAAATGAAGAGAATGTGGGTAGAAACGGCGATTCCTTACCTAGAAAGTCAAGGATGGGGCAAAGAGAGGATTTATAGTCGTTACCTCAAATTTCGCGGTATCGGTGAGTCAGCTTTAGCGGAAAAAGTTGCCCATTTATTTGATCTGACTAATCCCACCGTTGCCCCCTATGCTAGTTTAGGCGAAGTGCGTTTGCGAATTGCGACCAAAGCCCCTTCTTTAGAGGCTGCTTTGCAGGTAATTGAACCTGTAGCGACGGAAATTAAGGAAATCGCCGGATTAGATTATTTTGGTGCTGATAACGAAACTTTGCCCTCGGTAGTGGGGGAACTTTTGCGGCGGCAAAAACAAACTTTGAGTGTGGCAGAATCCTGTACTGGAGGGGGATTAGGGGAAATTATCACCCAAATCGCCGGCAGTTCCGATTATTTTGGGGGTGGGGTTATTTCCTACGATAATCGGGTAAAAGTTGCCCTCTTAGACGTAAATGAAGGGGATTTAAATAATTTCGGGGCTGTAAGCGAGATTGTCGCCCAACAGATGGCTCTAGGAGTGCAAAAACGCCTCGCTACGGATTGGGGGATCAGTATCACGGGTATTGCCGGACCAGGAGGAGGCAGCGAGACGAAACCGGTGGGCCTAGTTTATATCGGTTTAGCCAGTCCTGAGGGAAAAGTGACTGTATCAGAGCATCGTTTCGGAGAAAATCGAGATCGCTTGACCATTCGCCAGATTAGTGCCTATACCGCTCTCGATCGCCTACGCCGGAATTTATTAATAATGTCTTAAAAAAGAATTGCCAAGAATATATACTCAGACTAAAAACTTATGTTAAGCTTAATATAAATACAAGATATAGATTCCCCCGCTCGTCAGATTTAACAGCCAAACGATGAAAATTAGTTAAAATTCTCTAGAATCAAGCTGTTGCGGGGATCAATCGACGAAAACTCATAGCTAGTATCTCAAAGGAGCCATTTGGTCAATGGACTATTTAGATGAAGTGATAGACAAGTTGAGAGAATGGGCGCGCAAACTGATCGAGAGTGTTTTTGGTCCGGAACCCGAACCCGAACCCGAACTAATCCCGATCCCCGTGCGCGATCACAGTCGATAAAGCCACCGGTAAAACAGAATATTGCGATAATATCAGTGCAAACTTACTATGAGTCTGCACTTGATTTTTAGGTGAAGCAAAGTCTAGCTTAATTTGGTGACGATTTGATTATTTAGTAACAATTCTTGACTGAGTAAATCTTCCACATTAATCCGCAGAAAACACTGATCATCAATCCAGAACTGCACTTTAATGCGATCTTTACCCCGAAAACCTAAAGGATCGAGTTTAGCGATCGATCGGGCCCCCTCGCGATCATTTAAGGTTTGGACGCTAGTTTCTCCATTACCGAGGGAACGAGTAATTAATTTATCACCATCAAAATAGACCTCCATTGCCCCCCTTTCCGTGCCTAATTCGCCGATAATTAATTCAATGCTGGGTTGATTGTCCACGGAAGCACCTAGGACTAATTCCACGGGTTTTTCCATAGGATAGGGTTGTCCAGAGTTAATAATCGGATGCCAAGCGTGGGCATTTTTGCGACGATTCCAGTAACGAATGCCGTAGCTATGATAAAGAAAATCTTTGACTTGATAACCTTGGGCTAATTGTAACGCTCCCAAAGCGATCGCTTCAAAGGGTCGATCCTCTTTAATTTTACTACTATCAAAATATTGTCGCACCCAATCTTTTACCGCCGGAATTTGTACGGTTCCCCCGACTAATAACACCGCATCGATATCGCTAACTTCAACTCCATTGCGTCTTCCCTGTTGCAAAACTCCCGTCATTAAATCATCTAATTGATTAAAAAAGTTTTGTTGTTGGAGAATATCGGTCAATTGTTCTCGATCCAAGCTTAACTCGTAACTCTCGAAATTTTCCTCATCAAAATATACCTCCTCGGCGGTTAATTGGGAAGAAAGTTTAATTTTTAATCTTTCTGCTAGACGAGTAGTCAGGGAAGTTTTCGCTAAAGATTGCTTTTGGGCAAAATAATCGACAATCCAATCGTCGATATCTGACCCCCCTAAATTTGTCCCCGCCTTGGCTAAAACTCTCGCTAGTTTAGTTTTTTGGGCAGAATTATTGCCTAAAAGTTTTTCTCCCCACTTGAGAATAAAACCTTGATTTTTTTGAGGATTATCTAAATCTAATTGTACCAAAGAAAGATCGAGGGTGCCACCGCCAAAATCTACCACTAAAATCACTTGATCCCCAATGGTTCCATAACCCAAAGCGGCGGCCGTGGGTTCATCAATTAGTCGAATTTGTTCGATTTCCCACCCCTGACAAACATTGCTTAACCAATTGCGGTAACTTTCAAAACTATCGACGGGGACGGTTAAAACTAGAGATTGGGGGGTTTCCGGGGTGGTGTTTTTTAAGTGGTCGATGATGCTATCAAGAAACCATTGACCAACCCCCTCGAAACTGAGGACAGTTTCCTCTAATTCTGGTAAAAATCCTTGAATTTTTGCCCCGATACCTCGTTTAAAGCGACGAAAAAAACGCGGATCTCGATCGATATCTAAACCCCGATCCCGTACCGCTTGACCAGCAATTACTTGCAGGGGATTGGCTGATTTAATATAGAGTAAACTGGGAATTAGGGGCGGATTGTCGGCTATTTGTTGGGATAACTCCGATAATTTGACGGTTTCTGCCCTATTTGTCGCCCCATTCCAACGAGTAATGACGGTATTACTGGTTCCGAAATCAATAGCGTAGAACACGATCGATGGTTTTTAGGTAAATTTAGTTAATTATTCGCTATTGTAACCTGTTATTTACAGCAAACCGCCCGATCGAGGTAGAAGCTTCCGAAAAACCAGGGGAATTGGGTCAGCGCAAGCTAAAGAAGTCTGAGCAAAAACTTGACAAATAATCTTTAATAGTATATATGAGTTGCACCTGATCAAAGGATTATGTTAGCAGTTACTACCTCACCCGAAACCCTCTCCTTAGAAATTCCTAGCGCCATCGCTCTCTCGATCACCCTTGAACAGTTTGAAGCCCTTGCTATGGTCAACCGTGACTTAAAATTAGAACGTACAGCCCAAGGAGAATTAATCGTGAATCCCCCGACAGGTGGTGAATCAGGACAGCGTAATTTTAGCTTAACGACTCAACTGGGTCGCTGGTGCGAAGAAAATGAAGCTTTAGGAGTCGGGTTTGACTCTTCCACCGGATTTATACTGCCAAATGGGGCGATTCGTTCTCCCGATCTATCTTGGGTGAGTCGAGAACGCTGGGAATCTTTAACCCCTAAGCAGAAAAAAGGATTTATTCCCCTCTGTCCCGATTTTGTGGTCGAATTGCGGTCTGAATCTGATAGTCTTGACAAATTACAGAAAAAACTGCTCGAATATAGGGAAAATGGGGCAAGGTTAGGCTGGTTAATCGATCCCCAGAATCGGCAAGTTGCAATTTATCGTCAAGCAAAGGAAGTGGAGATATTAGAAAATCCCACTGATTTATCGGGTGAAGATGTTTTACCCAATTTTAGCTTAAATTTAAAGCTCTGATGTTTTAAGGAGTAATCCTAGGATATTAGACTTCTGGCAGAAGTCAGGCAATAGGCAACAGGCAAGAGGCAACAGTGGTAAGAATCGCCGATTGCTCTATCATATTTTTAGGTCATCATCAAATGAGCATCGAAAAGTCTTTAGTCTCGTCAGGTAAAAGTCTTTATCAAGAAGATTTCTATGGATGGTTACAAGAAACCGCTAACTTGCTCAAAGAACATCGTTTTGAAAAATTAGACTTAGAAAATTTAATCGAAGAAATTGAAACGATGGGAAGGAGTGAAAAACGAGAACTAGAAAGTCCCTTAACCGTCATTGCCGAACATCTGCTTAAATTGACTTACTGGCTAACTGAAAAGGAAACAAATGTTCAGGGGTGGCGCAGCACAGTTGTTGAACAACGCAGACAAGTTCAACGCTTATTAAGAGAGAGTCCAAGTCTGAGAAGATTGATTCCTGAAATCTGGATAGATTGTTACCAAGCAGCCAGAGAGGATACTGTCAGAAAGTATCAACTTGCTGCTGATTTATTCCCGATTGAATCACCCTTCACCCTTGAAGAAATCCTTGATTATGACTATCTTCCTTAAAACGGAAGTTTGGTATTTTGTATATGAATACAATGCCTAACAAAGCAAAGCCTTAAGCGGCAATCACTACTTCTGAATCACTCCCTAAATTAAATTGGCTTACCAAATCAAAGTAAGATTTAAACTAAATTCTGGCAGAATATTTTCCCCCGATAAACTCTCTGGATTGGTTAAAATTTCTACTGCCTGTCCTTGACGATAAATTTCTACTTCTCTAGTTTTTCTATTGATTAACCAACCTAAACGAGTCCCATTATCTA
>MTBT01000107.1:0-5285 GCA_002282935.1 Microcystis sp. LSC13-02
TTTTAGCATATATTTGGTAAATGCGCTAGTATTTAACGGTAAAGCCGTCGTTCTACGACGGGGTTTCAGACCCAAAATTTTCGATGAAAGATCAAGCCAATTCCCTGTATGAATACGACTTCTATGGGTGGACAGAGCTACAAGCGAAAGCTCTAGCCAACCGACAGGTAGAAGCTCTGGACTGGCAAAACTTACGGGAGGAAATCATTTCCTTGGGTAAACAAGAATATCGAGAACTGGTGAGCCGTCTAACCGTTTTGGTAGGACATCTTCTCAAATGGGAATATCAGCCAGATAAACGTTCTCGCAGCTGGTTTTTGACGATTAGAGAACAGAGACGAGCGATCAGACGGCATCTAGAGGGTAATCCTAGTTTAAAATCCCGGATACCGACGGCTTTATCCGATGCTTTCGAGGCCGGGGTCGATTTGGCTTTACGCGAGACGGATTTACCGATACGGACTTTTCCCTCTCACTGTTCTTTCACCTTCGAGGACATCATGGCCGACCATTTCCTCTGCGATACGAGTCAGGATTGGTCGTAAATTTAACGGTTATACCACCTCGACGGGATCTGTATCTCAACAAGTAATTTAAATACGCGGGCAGCTGATTCTTTTTTTTTACTCTCTCCCTTCAATAATTTTAATTTCTTCCTCGCTTAATCCATAGAGTTTATAAACAATTAGATCGATCAATTCATCGATGGCGCTTAATTGTTGTTTTAGGGGTAAAAGTTTCTCTAGACTGGTTTGATATTCTTTTTCTAGGGTTTCCTGTATTTGGCGATCAAGCAAGTTAACGCTAATTTTCTTTTTGTTCTTTTTCAGTATCTCCCCAAGTTGCTCGAAGCTAAGATGAGGTTCGCTTTTTTGATAGTCACCGAGATAGTTTTGGATTTTTGATTTGTTGGTTAAATTATCGATCGCACTGCCGATTATTCTCTCTAAATATCTCAAAAAGCTTTTGATTTCTTTTTGTTTTTCCCGATTTATCTCGATCATCTGTTCTGCTAAGTATGCCAGAATATCATGGACTATATCAGTTTCCTCTCTCCTAATATGCTCCTCGATTTTCTTTAATATCTCTTGCTTTTCTTGATAACTTTTAATAAGTTTCTCTAAGCACTGTTGACGGCGATCGCTATTGGTGTTAAAAGATATTTTTCGGATGGGGATATTCTCCATGTATTGACCAAAAAATCTTAATCTACCTTGCTTCTCTGTATCCCCCAATACAGCACTGTTTTGAGACATATAAAAGAAAATTAAGCTGGAATTTAAAAGAGCTAGTAAATAATAACTTTGGCTAGGAATTAAATAGGTAGTATTGATTGAGTAAAAGCCATTATTATCTAAAGTAAAGCGCGATTCTTTAGCAATATCTGGATAAATAATTTTAGGTTTTTCAAAAATATCGTAATAAGTGCAAGGTCTTAATTCCCACCAAAACTGTCCTTGATCACATCGTTTTCTAGCTTTTTCTGCAAAACCCCCAAGATGTTTAGTAAGAGAAGGGTACAATGAAGAAAGATAATTCCAAGCCAATTTTTCCTGATCTGTATCTATTTTTTGTTTTGTCCATCCCCAGGGAATCAATAATAAATATAAGTCCCGATTCTTGATTTCATATTTCCTTAAATCATCTCCTGCTATTAAAGACTTGATAAATTGTTGATTGTTTGGGTCGGTTTTTACTAAATATTCTTTGATATTTTTGTCAATCACAAATGCTTCGTTACATCCTGTTTTAATTCCTAGATAAATCTGATTGTTTACATATTCACCAAGAAAAACAGCTTTTTTTTGTAATTTTTCGACAATTGTAGCAATCTGATTTTTAGCTAACGACCAACCTTCCACAGACAAGCTATTTTCACATACATAATATGATAGATCATTAATCACATCAATTAAACTATTGAATTTGAGAGACTTAATCTTTGATACTAAAACATTTTGTTGACCTACAATATTATTTTCAATCAGTATAATAGATGGAAAAGTTGCCGCTTCCGAAAAAACAGGCAATTCTCCAAAATCGATAATTTCTTTTATCGTTGTTTGCTGGGTTAGAAATTGTCTTAATTTCGTTCCATAATTAGCACGCATAAATTTATTTGATATAATCAAACCCAAGTGACCTCCTTGCTGTAAGGATAGTAACCCCATTTCGACAAAATAAACGTATAAATCGGCAACTCCATGAAAAGATTGATAATTTTCTTTTAGAAAAGGTTTAATCTCTTTTAATCCTTCTTGTCGAACGTAAGGAGGATTACCGATAACTGCATCAAAACCGGGGTTATCCTTCCAAGAAGCGGAATCAAGATCGATAAAAACTTCGGGAAATTCCAGATCCCAATGAAAAAAGCGCTTATCTTTATATAAACTAGCTGCCTGGTCTAAAATTCGTTGGTCTGATGGGGGTAACTTATCCCAATTAATTGCCGATATATTGCCACCGTAACGCTGCAGAAACTCGATAGCAGTTTTAACCCCAAAAAAGCGAGAGAGGAAAACATCTAATAAACGCTTGTAGGGTTTAGCTTGACTATCAAAATCACGGAATAACTGTTCACTTGCTTCCACTTCTGCAAAAGTCGCATCGCTGAGGGTACTAATTCCCCGCATAATTTCCGCGGACCGAAGTAACCCGACAAAAGGGCCAGTTAAAAGAGTTAATTGACCACTTTCTTCCTCGATCATAGCGGCTTCTGCATCCTTGGCGGTAGTTCCGATCAGAGAGTTACCACAACGTAAATGATGATCCAAAAAACTCAAAGGCGCGCCCACTGTGAAAGAATGTAACCAGAGACTAACCTTGGCTAATTCTACGGCCATCGGATTGATATCTACCCCATAAATACAGCGCTTCATCACCACTCTTTGTAATAACTGCGTTGGTTCAAGGGTGGGAGAATCGAGAATAATTCCCTGTTGTCGGAGATTGTCGATAATATTTTTTCGGGTGGTTTCCAACATGGTTAAAACGGGATTATCTTCGGGATAAAGATTGAGAATCTGGATTAACTCATCGGTGAGATAGTCCACTGCTTCCACTAAAAAATGTCCGCTGCCCATGGCGGGGTCACAGAGTTTAAGATCAAGTAAGGTGGTGATCGCTTTTTTTTCTAAGCGTTGTAGCTCTTTTTGTAATCCCTGCTGACTGAGATTTCCTAAACGTCTATCGGCACTTTCTTGTCTTCGGGTGGCGATTTCTGTCATTAAATCCCCGAACTGTTGCGCTCTTTGCTCTAAAATTGGTTTGAGGGTATGACTGACAATATATTTAACAATGTAATCGGGAGTGTAATAGGAACCGGTGGCTTTTCTTTCCCCCCGATCATTTTCCAGATGTACCGATTCCCCCTCAATCACGATGCGATATTCCAGTAATCCTTCGTAAATTGATCCTAACTGTCGCACACCTAAAAAACTATAGTCGATCGGCTGTCCCTCAAAACGTGCTAACTTGTCTAAGATGGGCGCTAAAACCGCATCGGATAACTTATATTGACCGAGAAAACAATTCACCCGGCCTTCTTCCATATCAAATAAACCCCCGTTGTAACGAGGTACGGCTAAATTAGCATCCCCTCGATCGACAATGCGAAATAAACTGAGGAGAGCATCGTATATTCCCGTCGAGGTGCCACTAAAGACCTGCTGACGATCGATTTTAACGGCAATTTCTCGCGTCTTTTGCAATAAGCTATAATCGCGATAGTCTCCCCTCACCGGCAGCAAGTCCCGCGCTTCCGCGTAGAGAAGAAATAATAATTTATACAGCAAGGATAAACTCGCCTCGTACAATAAGTCTGGCTGTATGTCTGTATTTAATGATACAAAACCTTTAGAAATATCGGGAAAAATGCGATCGAAGACTAACTCTTTTAACTCGTCACCCACTCTGGTGGCATAGGTGGTACTTCCCTCCCGGACGCGTTCAAGGAAATTCTGACCGTGAATATCCTTAATAAAAGCCTCTTGACGGAAAAATAACCAGAAATACCGAAATTTTTGCCGATCTCCCCCTTCTAATAGTTCCATCAAATCCACTAGATAAAATTCCGTGGCAGTGGAGGACGCTTGACGGTAATATAAGCGCCATTCCCGACCATTGGTGAGAATACCCCAATCTACTCCCGTCCCCGTCAGATAATTGGTGATCTGAAAGGAAGGATTACTATTTTTCCAGATATCTCGCTGATCATTCTTAGAAACGTCACTAAGAGAACGTTCCCAGTATTTAGCCTCAGCGATCGCTAAAACTTGACTATAAAAGGCTTTTTCATTATTCTGGAAGGAATAGGCTTGATAACGGTCATTTTCTCCGGCAAATAGAGCATAATCTGGCCTTTCTGACCTTCCTTTTCCTCTACTGCTTACCTGCGGTATATAACTAAAACCGAGAATTTCTAGAATCGGTTGTATTAATTCTGCTTCCGTTTGCGCTTCGTTAAGAGTCGGCAAAATCGCCTTTTTTTGTTGATAAAGACTCTCTAAGCGGCAAAATGCCACTGATACATCCTCTTGCCATTCCCCAGAATCCGGCAGCCGATGCTCAAGATAGTGTTGAGAAAAAAGTGGTTTATTGCCCGTTTGTCCTGACATGGCTGATTATCCTAGCATTGAGGGTATCTAGCCTAAAAATGAAGGGTTCGCAGGCAGGCACGGATTCCCATTATACAAGAAGTATAGGGCAAGTCTCCGATTTTGTCAAGGGTTTTGGCCAAAAAAAAATCGCCAAGACTTACCACAGCCGCAGGCTTGAATCGTAACTTATAATGGGGATAAAAGTTAAAATTCTTCTGATTTCAAGCTACCGACTGGACTGCGGTAGTCACCGATGACTGATAACTGGTAACTGAAATGACCCCCCAAGCAATCCCTAAACTCAATCACTTGCCCTCTGTCCTAGCCAGAGAGGGAGCCGTCTGCCTAGAATTAGAAGATGGAGTTGCTATATTTCGAGCTTCCACTGCTGTTCAGACTCGGATTGAAGAATTACTCCAACTAGAGAAAGAATCAGCAATTACCCCCGCAGAAAAGCAAGAACTCGATGCCTACGAAGAAATTGACGACTACCTCAGCTTTGTCAATCGTACCTTGCGGAATCTCAGTCAAAACCCCTCTTAATGTCTAAAAAGTTTTCCTCAGTTATCCAATCAGAAATTCGCATCCGTGCCAATTATTTATCGAAAATTTGGGTTAAAACCCCGTCGTTTTACGACGGCTTTAAGCTACAATGGAAAAAGCGATAACCAAGCTAAAAACTGAACC
>MTBT01000107.1:5319-13893 GCA_002282935.1 Microcystis sp. LSC13-02
TTCGGTGAAGCGTCAACCCCGTTCAGCGACCACCCTAAAAAAGTGGCGTGGTGAGGAATCGCCGTCCGTTTTACGGCGGCGAGGATGTCAAGCGAGTATTGCCATGCCTTAGAAAAATGGCAGTATGTTGCCTTTACGATAGACCACGTCATTCCCTTAACTCAAGGAGGAGATGACGGCTTGGATAATTTGGCCTTGGCTTGCTTTCACTGCAACCGCCGCAAGGGAAATCTGGTCTCTATCAAAGACTTAGCTTCAGGGGATGACATACCTCTCTTTCATCCGAGAAGGGAGCGTTGGCAAGACCATTTTATTTGGTCGGCAGACGGTCGAGTAATTATTAGCTTGACGGCAGTGGGAAAAGTCACGATTGCAGCTTTAGACTTAAATCGAGAGAGGGTAATTGACATTCGCCAAGCTGACATACTCCTCAAGCGACATCCACCGCCGGGAGATCCCGTCTTTGAAGAATGTCGATTAAATTAGCAAGATTGTCGGTAAATTTGCGGCTCTCTTATTCTTTGTGTGATCAGTTTAACTTATATAGAAGCGATCGATCTTTGTGTTCTCTGTGTCTCTGTGGTTCCTTCCACTCGCTCGCCCGCAGGACTGTATCTTAGAATACATTTTACCCACCGAACCTAAGAGAGCCAATTTGCGCTTTATCAATGTTTTGATTGTGCTAGGACAGTAATGCAGCGGCCAACAGACAAGCAAAGGGAAGGGAAAGCGATCGAAATGAAAAATCCCTATCATGATCAACAGGTTATTATCGTCTCTGATTCAGAGCAGGGTATCTAGCCTAAAAATGAAGGGTTCGCAGGCAGGCACGGATCCCCATTATACAAGAAGTATAAGGCAAGTCTCCGATTTTGTCAAGGGTTTTGGCCAAAAAAAAACGCCTCTGGGAGGCGGGGGTGAAAGGTATCACCCCAACAGAAATATTAAACGCCAAAAGACTTACCACAACCGCAGGTTTGACTGGCGTTGGGATTAGTGAATTGGAAACCACCGCCGATCATCGCGTTGCTGTAATCTAACATGAGACCGTAGAGATAGAGCAGGCTTTTTTTATCAGAAACAATTTTAAAGCCATCGTAATCGAAAACCTCATCTTGGGGGCTAATATTGCTAGGATGCTCAAAATCCATCATATAGGACATTCCCGAACAACCACCTTGACGCACACCCACGCGCAGACATAAATCCTTGCCCTGTTGCTCTTTGAGCATGGTAAGGTGTTTGAGGGCAGCCTCACTGAGTAAAATTCCTTTTTCTTGAGTCTGAGTAGCTTGTGTCATCTTTAGCAGGAACTCCTAAACGCAGTTGAAGGGGACATATAAAACTTTACCTTCTCCTATCCATCTTAACGATAGTTGAGGGCTGTTGACTGAATTACTGTTTACTTTTCCCAGCCTCACAGGGGTTATAAGGCAAAAAAGAGCAAAAAACTGGGATTATTAATTAAATAGCGTTGCCAGAGACGACTAGGTTCTTAAAACAAACCATAGAGCCATTCTCAGTCGATTTTCATCACCCAACCGGGTGCTTGAGACAATTCGCCTTCCCTGGGGGGAGGAAAATCAAATCAGGAAAACGCTGCTTTGGGGATGCCGAAAAAGCAGCCAGAAAATATCAAAAGAAATTCACCTTTCTAAGCGGAGATTAGTGCCACTGCTATCGGTGCGATAAACCCAAGTTTTTTGCTTATCAGTCAGAATAATTCGCCATCCTTGCACCAGTGCTTGGGTACAGAATTCTCCCGGTTTAGCTAATCCTAAACAACCATCGGGCCAGGTTTGTGGTTGTGCTGCTTGAATTTGCAAGCGATTAACGGATATATTGGTTTTCCGACTCAAATCTTGACGGGTAGCGGCGATGACCGAATTAGGTGGCTCAGGAGATGCTAAACTAGGTGATGCTAAGAGGAGAGAAAGCAGACTCATTAGCATTAAAATGCCAGTTGATACCCGAACAATTCTCGTTTTACCGATTTTTACTTGCTGGCTCTGGCTAAAATTTTTTCTAGATATCATGTTTAGTCCTGCCCCTTTTCTGGGAATATTAGTTTTATCAAATCTTCCTGTTTATTATCAGTATAACCGATACTATGTTCCCTCTCTGGTTTTCGAGTCCATCGGTGTTTTCTCAAGAAAATTCCATCGTCCAAGTTCCTTCTCCTGAACCGGCGGTTAAAACCTCTCCCCCCAATTCTGCTTGGCTTTATAGCACAATTGCATTAACTATTGCTGTGTTCGGTTTAATTATTTACGGCAAATTACAAATAGAACAGATCAAAAAGAAAGTTAAGCTTGAACAACTTAAAAGTAAAGATTTAGAAAAAAACTTGAAGTCAGCACTTCATACTATCAAACAAATGGAAATTAACCCCGATCTTGTCTATTCTAGAGCATTTAATCTTAATTATTTGCGGATGAGAATGGATGAGAAGATTTTTCATTACTTCATTGTTAACCAAATTAAGATAAAGATAGCTAAATTGATCGGCGAAGCTTTACGACCAAATATAGCTAAAAATGCCCTGGGAATCGTCGGTGCAGAAAGACAGATTAATAAAACTTTTGATGTCACCTGCCAGGTGGAAGCACAGGAAGGGGAAGGAAAATCGAATAAAGGGGTTTTATTTCGGATTCAGATTAAACTGACAAAACTTCCCCCTCAAACCAGTTACGCTACTGTTAACGAGATTATTAATTGTATAGAAACCTTTCTTTATGCGGACTCAGATCAAGCTAATTGGCAGCCAGCTATTCATGGACAAATAGTTTTAATGAGTTGGGATCGAAAAGCGAAACCGATTCCTTTATTGGTATTAGAACGCTAGGCGTTGCTGATTTGAGATATTTTGGATACGATGCACACAGTTGACATTCATATCTTGATTCAGCAACCCCAATTGTCAAACCAGAGCAGGTAAAAAGAGCCGTAAACTTAATTAACAATCGGCCTCAAAAATGCCTTGACTATCAGACCGCAAATGAGGTATTCTGTCAGGGGAGAGCGGCCTAGTGATGCAATTCAGACTTGAATTGGCTGAACAATCAGAAGAAGGACTCAATGTCAGTTTTCGTTACCATTCCCTGAAAACTCCCGTCTCTTTAAGTGGCGATGCCGATTAAAATAGATGAGGATGAACTATTTTAGATGGATGGGCTTATGTTATCTTTTTTCCTCCGTTGGTTGATTACCGCCGTCTCTTTATTGATTACAGCGCGAATAGTACCCGGTATAGAAATTAAAGATTTTACCGTGGCTTTGATAGCTGCTGTCGCTTTGGGTTTAATTAATGCTATCATTAGACCCCTGTTGATTCTTTTTACCCTGCCTTTAACCATTTTGACCCTAGGGTTATTTATTTTTGTGGTTAATGCCATTTCCTTTTCTTTAGCCTCCTATTTTATCAGTGGCTTTGAGGTAAAATCATTTTTTGCTGCTTTATTCGGTTCGATCGTGGTTTCGATCATTTCAGGAGTTTTAAATGGGTTTTTTGTTGACTAAAGTGGGCAATAATTCGGTTGTTTAAAACAGCTTTGCTTACTCTGATCTAGAGACGTTGATTATAACAACGTCTCTCTATTTTTTTGGGGATGAGTAAATCTCTACTGATTTGCTGTAGCTTTTGTGGTTAAGTAGCTGGTTATAATTAAATTGAAGATGGATTTTGGGTTCGATCCCTCCTTAATCCCCCCTTAATAAGGGGGGCATCTGAAAGTTTTTAACACCTACCTACTTAAAAATCAGGAAAATTTAATCCCAAGATTTCCATCTCAAGCAGCCAGAGCAAGTTCAATTACTGTTAAAATAAGTAAGTAGTTATAATTAAATTGAAGATAGATTTTGTCTCTTATCCCCCCTGCCCCCCTTGATAAGAGGGGGGCCGATAGGCGGGGGGATCTGATAATTTTTAACGCCTACCTACTTAACTGGAATTGTTGAGCTAAGTAGATTAACTAATCTCCAGTCAGTTTTTCTTGATTCCCCGACACCCTACACCCTGATCACTAAAAACCGATGAACCAATTAAACTTAGAAGTTGCGGGAAAAAAAGAACGTTTAGATGCTTGGATGGGGTCACAATTGCCCGATTTATCGAGATCGAGGCTGCAAAAACTGATAGAACAGGGATATATACAGTTAAATGGTCAAATTTGCACTAATAAAAATACTAAAGTTGGTCAAGGCGATCGCTTAAAGATTACCATTCCCGACAGTCAACCCCTGGAATTAACCGCCGAGGCGATCGAGCTTGATATTCTTTACGAAGACGAATATCTGATTATTATCAATAAACCTGCCGATTTAGTGGTTCATCCGGCTCCCGGCCACGAATCGGGAACCTTGGTCAACGCTTTACTGCATCACTGCCCGAATTTAGCCGGAATTGGTGGAATTCAACGCCCTGGTATAGTCCACCGCTTAGATAAGGATACCACGGGTGCGATCGTTATTGCCAAAACCGACCAGGCCCATCAACACCTACAGGCACAATTAAAAACCAAAACTGCCCGCCGGGAATACATCGCCCTCGTCCACGGTGTCCCCAAAACGGAGACAGGTACAATTGATCTGCCGATCGGTCGTCACCGCAGCGATCGCCAAAAGATGGCGATTATTGCCGTGGAAAAAGGAGGTAGAAATGCCGTCACTCACTGGCAAGTCAAGGAAAGACTGGGCAACTACACCTTAATGGAATTTCGCCTAGAAACTGGCAGAACTCATCAAATTCGCGTTCATAGCAGCCAAATCGGTCATCCGATTCTTGGGGATCTCCTCTATAGTTCAGGTCGTTCCATCGGGATTAATCTACCCGGGCAATTACTCCATGCCCATCGTTTAATTTTAGTACATCCGGTCACGGGAGAGAGCCTAGAAGCGATCGCCCCCTTACCCGCTATTTTCCCGAAAGTTTTAGGTATTTTACGGCAGAGAAACCCCTAGCGCACAAATTGGGGCATAATCTCCGCTGCTGTCCATAATCCGTAGATACCGCGACGATGTAGGGAAACCCCCGCTTTCAGATAACCAAAAGCTGGCCCGCAGACATTAGCCGCCATACTGGTTTCATCACCCAAAGTGAAGGTATGGGTGGAAATTTTGCCTTCAAAAGTCCGCCCCGTGACTTTAACATTGGTACTCAAGGGCTTTTTCGGGTTGCGCGTATCCACCACACCCCCGACGGAAACCCGATCGCGTCCACAAATTCCGGCTAATTCCAGCATAATATCGTCTGCGTGTTCCATATTTTCGAGGCTGAGAATGCCATTGGTTTTATTTAACAGCATTTCCACTTCCGCATCACTCATCCGGTGCGCCGTTTCTGGGTCGTAACCGGGTAAATGGGCGATATCTTCGCGAATAGTGGCACGATAAGCCTCCCAGTTGGCGATTCCCACGCCAAAGGTAATTTTAACGCTATGAATCTCCCCATAACTCTGGGCTGCTAGGGCGGCAGCCGCAGTTAACAGTCCGGGGGTAGCACCGCAGCCGGTCATGTAGGTGATGCCGGCGGCTTCTAGGTCTGCTTGTAGTGCTAAGATTTGTTCCATGGCGCTGGTGCGTTTGAGGGCATCGACTAAAACTCCGCGCCAACCTAAGCGAATGAAAGTTTTAGCGATATCGGCGATGAAATTGTTAGGTAAATTCGGTAAGGCGAGAAAATAGCCTTCTACGTCGGCAGTTTTGATTAATTCCTCGATACTGTTCTCGCTGAGACTGCCGTAATTTTCCAGATAACCGATCGAACCCTGGTCATGATAAATTTTGTTACAGGTATTGACATCTAGACCGTCTTTGTGGTAGGCAAAACCGGCTTTATCGGCGGCGGCAGTCCAAAGCATTTCCTGTTTGGGGGCGAGAATTCTAGCGGCAGCCTGTCCTAAACCACCAAAACCTAAAACACCGATCCGAAGGCGATCGCTGGCTATTTGTTTATTCATATCTGTTCTGATTCCTATAGACAAAATTCTATGATCTCGGCGGTCGTGGTTCGCCGTTGCATCTCCTTTATTTTCAATTTATCGCTTCAGGTCGTCTTTTTTGTGTAGTTTTGTTAAATTATGCCTCCTCGGTCAAGGTTCGCCCTTGACGATGAAGAAAAGTTACGGGAAACTTACAAAAAATGAAAGTGGCTGGGTGAGATAATATAAAGTTTTGCTAAAATTTTAACCAGATTGCTACGATTAGCAAACTATCGTAAATTAAAACGATAGGGAGCTTTGCAAACCCCAGATCACGCTGAGAAGAGCTATGAGCATGGAAAGCCTAGAGTTTATTATCTATCCCGATGGTCGCGTCATGGAAAAGGTGACAGGCATAGTCGGTTCATCTTGTCAAGAGGTGACGGCGGCGATCGAGGCACAACTCGGGCAGCTGATGTCTCAAGAGAAAACCTCGGATTATTACCATCAAACCGTCAGCCAGTCAGAGAAAGTCAGCAACAAAGCCACTTTTAGCGACTGGTAATTTTTCATCTTTCCCAATCCCTTTATTTAAGCCACTGAAAAACCATGTCACACTTTAGCAATATCAAAACCAAAATCCGCGATCTATCCTACCTAAAAGCCGCCCTAACGGATATGGGTATGGAATGGAAAGAGGGTTCTCACCCTGTCAAAGGTTATCAAGGTCAAACTTTAACCGCAGAGGTGGTAATTGAACAAGATAACAATTACGATATCGGTTTTCGCTGGAATGGTAACGAGTACGAGTTAGTTGCCGATTTGCAATACTGGCAACAACCCCTAACCGTAGAAGGATTTTTAAGAAAAGTAAATCAAGGTTATGCCTACCACACCATTCTGGCAGAAACTGCTAAACAGGGTTTTCAGGTGGCAGCACAGGAAAAAAATACTGATGGTTCTATTCGTCTAGTGGTACAACGTTGGAGTGCCTAATGGCTGATTTTTCTCCCGAACGCTCTGGTTTTGAACCAGAGTTGGGGGGATTCCTAAGAGATTCCCCCGATCGCACCGGTTTTGAACCTGAATTGGGCGGTTTACTGCGCCAGAAAGCGGTTTACGTCGATGAGGTCACTTGTATCGGTTGTAAACACTGCGCCCACGTTGCCCCCAATACCTTTTTTATTGAAGGTGAATACGGTCGCTCTCGCGTCTATAATCAGGACGGTGACGAGGAAGAAATTATTCAAGAAGCGATCGAGACTTGTCCGGTTAACTGTATTCACTGGGTTAATTATAATCAGTTGTCATCCCTTGAGGAAGAACGCAAACATCAAGTGATTAAACAGTTAGGTTTTCCTCAGATTCACAAGAAATTTAGCCCCGCAGATTTAGACATTTAGGGTGGATAGGTGCAGCCTGATCCATCCATTATTTCCTAGAAGTCATGGCAGCGGTTCTCGATCGAATCTGCTACAGTTCTCAGGGGAAATAATCCTAAATCCGTTGAGTATAGGCTACCTATCAGGATAGGCAAGAGGCAAGAGGCAACCCCCCCTGCCCCCCGACATCGGGGGGGTAGGAGGAATAGATAATCAGTCTTTAATAACTGGATTTAGTATAATCCTATCTCGGATTTTAACGATAATGAATACCCAACTGATTGATTCTCTCGCACGAATTATTCTCTCTCTCTCCGAGGAAGAAAGAGAGTTACTGAATCGAAAAATTGAGAGCGAACAACGGGAAAATTTGCAGATTAACGCTCAAATTTTGGATTTAGAAAACCGTGTCAAGCAATACGAAAATCAATATCGCATGAGTTCGGAAGAATTCTATCCTAGATTTCGTTCCGGTGAGCTAGGGGACGATATGGATTATTTCGAGTGGAATGTTTATTATGAAATGCTATTGGCAGCTAGAAAAGAGATAGGTTTACGGTGGAATTAGATGGAGATAGTCGATTATATTCCCCTAGTTAAACGGAAATTATCCGAGAGTTCGATCGTCAAGTCTTTTACGATTGTCGATGAAAGAATTTTATTCGATCGAGGCTATTTCCGAGCGAGAGTCCTTTTAACGAACGGAGATTTTTTAGAAATTGCTGAAGCTTTTACCTCGATCGATCAACGCATCGTTACGATAAGCTATCGCTATCAATGGATGGACGCAAGCAAACAGAAGTTAAGAAAACGCTGGGATAACGTGGAACATTTTCCCGATCTAGCCAATTTTCCCGATCATGTCCATGTGGGAGACGAGTTAAACGTTCAACCAAGCGAATCTAGAAATATTTTACAAATTATCACCGTAATCGAGCGCGAGATCGAGATTTTGTAAACATAACGCGTCCTAGAGCGAAACCAACTCCTATAACTCGCCAAATCCTGAGCAAGTTGCGAGAATTATCCGATTGGAGGATAAATACCTGACTATTTCCCGAAATATTGATCCATGAAAAGTAACGCTCCGACTTATCGGATTTTCTTTCGCTATAATAAACCTATCCCTCTCAAATAACCACAAGGATACAAATGCCAGCCATATCCATGTTTTACGGAATTATTATTTAGGGCTTGCTGAATAATGGTAAAACCCTTTTAAAATAAAGCTTTTGACCTGTTAAAGTCCGATGTTAGTGCAAGAAAATAGGATT
>MTBT01000107.1:13904-14890 GCA_002282935.1 Microcystis sp. LSC13-02
AAGGGCAACAAAGCCTGAAACTCCTGACTCCTGACTCCTGACTCCTGACTCCTACCCCCACCGAAAAACTTTTTCAGCAGACCCTATTTATATGTACTTCATGGACAATAAACAACACTATAAACCTCACATTCATGCTAGATATCAAAATTCGGAAGTCATTGTCGCCATTCCAGATGGAGAAATTCTTGAAGGCTCTATTCCTAATGCTAAAATGAAATTACTTTCCGCTTGGATCGAGATTCATCAAGATGAATTGATGGCTAACTGGGAACTCGCTATTTCAGGACAACAACCGTATAAAATTGAACCACTGAGATAAATGATGAATCCTAGAGTTAAAGAAGTTATCCCTTTGCCCAACTATCAATTACAACTCATCTTTACTAATGAAGAAAAGAAAATTTATGATTGTTCACCACTGCTCGATTTTGGCATCTTTCAAGAACTTAAAAACCAACATTATTTTAATCAAGTAAAAGTTCTAGATGGTACGGTAACTTGGCCGAACGAACAAGATATCTGTCCGGATACTCTGTATCTTGACTCCATTTCCCAAACCTAGAACAGTTCGAGCGAGGAAACCCAACAACAAAAGTAACGCTCCCACTGATCAGATTTTCTTTCGCTACAGCCTTTCTCAGAAAGATGAGGTTAGTTATTGTTGCTAAAATACTTGATGAGTAAGGATTAATCTGTACTTCATCTCTAGGAGAAAGAGTGAGAAATTTTCTATTTACCCAGTGATTACTGTGGGGAGGGAAAAGTTAGAGGCAATCGGGGCAAAATGATAAGTATTTTATATGCAAATACCTTCAATACTTAAAAATATTTAAATTTACCTGAAATGTCGGCTTGAAGGCTCTCGGTTTTACCTCGGAGATGAAAGGTTCCGCCAGCATAGAAATAGCGAAGCACGATTGACAACTCAATTCTTAGCGTGCTAGAATAGTTTGCGTAGTAGGTCGGCACGCAAGATGTTCATT
>MTBT01000108.1:0-673 GCA_002282935.1 Microcystis sp. LSC13-02
TCTTTTGGATTCATTACCGCTTGAAACATAGAGCCAAAAATAGCAGGAGAAATTTTTCCCCAATCAAAAGCACAAGCTTCTAATAACATGACTCGCATCTTGCTATCAAAAGCCGCTAAAGGTAACGACTCCTCGAATAAATTGCCATTTATGTAGGGAAATTGAGTTAAATTTTCATCGAGATTTTTTAATCTTTTTGCTTCTGGTGTATTCAAAACCTGAAAAATGGAAGCGATGTGCATCGCCAAATCACTGCCATCTTCCTTGGTATGTAGATCGATATATTCCCAGAAAATCCCCTTATTAAAAATACCCGTATCATCGGCAAATAAACAAAATAATAAACGCACTAGATAAACTTCCAAATCATGCCCTATATAACCAATTTCTTTCAGGCAATCATGAAGTTTTCCCATTAACTCGGCTGCTTGAAGATTAACGGGATCTTCGTCTTTATAAACTCGCTTTTCGTAACCAGCAATAAAATCAAATAAATGAACGTTATCAACAAAATTACTTAATTGAAATTCCCATTGATTGCCCGAATCTAAATCATATAATTTAAACCGTTGAAAATCCGAGACTAAAATATAACGCGGTAACTCATGTTCCTTTAAATTGGGGAAATAATCCTTAGCCTGTTGTGTGGCTTTTTCTAAATCTTTCCCCTTCG
>MTBT01000108.1:722-4070 GCA_002282935.1 Microcystis sp. LSC13-02
TTTTCTGAAGTCTCTCCTTGCCACTCTTTTTGAAAAGCGATTGCGCGATTTTTAATTTCATTCCAACTTAAAGGCATAGTTTTAATTCCTTATCTTTCGCCGGTTTGCTCAAAGATGGTAGAAAATGGTGTAGGGAGCCATAGGCAGTCAGCAAGGGATACAGATAGTTTCCATTTTAGGTGATTTTTTGGTAAACTACAAGGGAAGCTAGAAATTAGCAACGCCTTGAGAATTGTATCCGCTTAGTTACCAATCTAGTTATTGACTCGAACGAACAACTTATCGCTATGTCCAAGACTCTCTACGAACAAGATTTTCAATTGTGGCTCGCAACAACAATTAATCACTTACAGAAGCGGGAATTTGCTGCGCTGGATACTGATAACTTAATTGAGGAGTTAACCGATTTGGGAAAATCGGAAAAAAGAAGTTTAGAAAGTAATTTGATGATTCTTTTGGCTCACTTGCTCAAATTAAAAGTACAGCACGACGCACCGCCATCAATGAAGGATAGCTGGTATTGTTCTATTATTGAGCATCGTCAGCGCATTCAGAAAAACTTACGCGATACTCCTTCTCTCAAATACTATCTAGAAACTGCTATCGAGGAAGCTTATCCAGATGCTCGTCAAGTGGCAATTAAGGAAGGGAAACTCGCTCAATTTGGTGTTCGGATTCCCCCAGAAAATGATTATCCTCAAATTTGTCCTTTCTTGCCAGAGCAAATCTTAGATGAGAACTTCTATGGCAATTGACCAAATGTGTCTCAGCTTATAATAATGTGAAAATGGATAAAATGTGTCACGTTAAAAGGCAAAAGATGCGTTGGGTGTCGATTAAATATAACTAATGAACAACCACAAAGGCACAAAGGACACAAAGATTAGTAGAACGTAGGTTGGGTTGAAGCATGAAACCCAACGCCCGCATGGGTTACGCTACTTACTAAATCCGTTGAGTATAGGTAACATATCAGGAGAGACAAAAGGCAATTTAAATGCGCGGGCAGCTTAGAACTTACCTGAATAAAAGCCCCCAGAAAACATCACTTTCTAGGGGTTTAATTACAATTGACGGAAAACAAACTTATAGGGAGGTTAACCTCCAGCTACCGCAGGAACGATACTGACTTCATCGCCATCTTCTAAGGGGGTTTTTGTCCCATCGAGGAAGCGAATATCTTCACTGTTGACGTAGAAATTTAAAAAGCGCCGGGGTGTACCATCTTCAAGGCATAAGCGGGCTTTAATACCGGGGAAACTTGCTTCTAAGGATTCAATTAAATCACCGACACTACTAGCACTACACTCGATGGTAGCGTTATTTTCTGTAAATTTTTGCAGGGGAGTAGGAATGAGAACTTTTACAGCCATAGATATCAAGGAAAAAGTGGAAAGGACGGTAGCTATCATCTAACGGGGGAGATAATTATCAATCTCCCGTTACCAATTCTAGACGAGAACCTGTTGCCATTCGAGGCGTTCCAGGGTGCGGGAACGTTCCAGGGCCCGTTCAAAGCTTTCTAATTTCGGTTCAATTAATAGGGGTTCACCGATATAACCCTGTACCGCTTCTTGGGTTTTTAGACCATTACCGGTAATATAAACGACCGTGGTTTCTTCGGGGTCGATTTTACCCGCTTCTACTAATTTTTTCAAGACAGCGATGGTCGTACCGCCCGCGGTTTCCGTGAAAATGCCTTCCGTTTCTGCCAAAAGTTTAATACCTTCGATAATTTCGGCATCGGTAACGGATTCAATATTACCGCCGGTTTTACGGGCAATATCCAGGGCATAAACACCATCGGCGGGATTACCAATAGCGATCGATTTGGCGATAGTATTGGGTTTAACTGGGGCGACAAAATCCCGTCCTTCCTTGAAAGCTTGGGCAATGGGGGAACAACCCTCCGCTTGAGCGCCACTAAAACGCACTGCTTTATCTGCCACCAAACCGACTTTAATGAATTCTTGGAAGCCTTTATAAATTTTGGTAAAGAGGGAACCACTGGCTAAAGGTGCGACAATATGGTCGGGGAGTTTCCAGCCTAATTGTTCGGCCACTTCAAAGCCTAAAGTTTTGGAACCTTCGGAATAGTAGGGACGCAGATTAATATTAACAAAACCCCAACCGTAGGTATTGCCCACTTCTGAACAGAGACGGTTAACTTGATCGTAATTGCCTTTGACCGCCATTACCGTGGGATTATAGATTAGGGTGCCGAGAATTTTACCCGCTTCTAAATCGGAGGGAATGAAAACACAACAGTCTAAACCAGCGTGAGCGGCAATAGCGGCGGTGGAATTGGCCAGATTTCCCGTACTAGCACAGGAAACGGTGGTAAAACCTAATTCTTTGGCCCGGGTAAGGGCGACGGATACCACTCTATCTTTGAAGCTGAGAGTGGGCATATTGACGGCATCATTTTTAATGTAGAGATTTTTTAGACCCAAGCGCCGGGCTAAACGGTGGGATTTAACTAGGGGAGTCATACCCGTACCCACATCGATAGGATTTTCACTTTCCACCGGCAAAAAGGAACGATAGCGCCAGATGGAATTGGGACCTGCTTGAATGCTTTCTCTGGTGACGGTGCGACGGATGAGGTCGTAATCGTAGTCCACTTCCAGAGGTGCAAAGGTTTCTTCGCAGATATTCAGCGCTTTCAGGGGGTAGGAAGTCCCTCCTTCCTTAGAAACCAAGCGGGTAAAGGTGGGGATGAATTTTGAGGTTTCGATGTTTGTCGCTAGAGTCATGATTTTCCTGTCTTGCCGTCAACTGAATCTAGAAGCATCCTATCACCCCCAAAATCTTGGTGTCAAATATACCCGACTATTTTTGTCGGGTATAAATTTATACAAAACCTAGGGGATAATCTGGGGAGCAGCAACGGTTAAGGGGAGATGGTTGGGCTGCCGTGTCAGGAAACTTCGGGGTAGTTTCAGGTCAAAAAAAGAACTAGGGTTTGCTGAAAAAGTTTGTTGGTGGGGTTAGGAGTCAGTAGCCGGTCGTCAGTAGCCGGTCGTCGGGAGTTTCAGGCTTTGTTGCCCTCTCTTTTTTGTACCAACTTATGTACTACAATAAGGATAATGCCAGGTTTTTGATGGTCCCAATCCGATTTTCGCAGCATGAACATCGGATTTTAACAGGTCAAAAGCCTTATTTTAAAAGGGTTTTACCATTATTCAGCAAGCCCTAAATAGCTTAAACAGGGGGCGATTAACTGCGGTTGCCAGAAAGTTTCTCGGTTTACTCAGGTTGACATCCTCACCGCCGTAAACGGACGGTGATTCCCAAACCTCACGATTTAGGTTTCTGCTTCTTTCCCTTGCGGGGTTTCGCACCTGC
>MTBT01000109.1 GCA_002282935.1 Microcystis sp. LSC13-02
TGAGTTTGCGGTAAGAGTTGCTGAGGTGGCAATGTGGTTAATTGATCATCAGATGAATATTAAGGTTAGTAATACTTTTGGTCAGTATTTTCTGCGTTTACCATTAAAGAAAGCGGCAAAGATTGTTAATGGAAATGCCTTGCGGATTGATTGGGAGGAAGTTATATCAAAAGAGAAGCTCAATTTTATTTTAGGAAATCCTCCTTTTGTTGGTGCGATGATTATAAACGAACAGCAAAGGAATGATATGGCTTATGTTTTCGACGGTGAGAAAGGAATAGGCGTTTTAGATTATGTGTGTGCATGGTATATTAAGGCTGCTCAAATAATTCAGGGCAATAGAATCAGGGTTTCTTTTGTTTCCACAAATTCTATATCTCAAGGGGAGCAAGTTGCATTACTTTGGAATATTCTTTTTCAAAAATATCAGTTAAAAATTCATTTTGCCCATCGTACTTTTAAATGGAGTAATGAGGCAAAAGGAAACGCCGCAGTTCATTGTGTAATTATTGGCTTTGGAAGTTTTAATATAACAAATAAAATCCTATTTGATTATGAAGATATTCAAGGTGAATCATTAGTTGTTCAGTCTAATAATATTAATCCCTATTTGGTTGATGGAAGTGACATCATTATTTATAATCGAAGTTTTCCTTTATCTAATGTTCCATTAATGCGTTTTGGTAGTATGCCAAGAGATGGTGGTAATTTTATTTTGACAGAACCAGAAAAAGAAGAATTTTTAAAATTAGAGCCGAAGGCAGAAAAATGGATTAGACCTTATACAGGAGCGCAAGAATTTATTAATGGTTATAGTCGCTACTGTCTATGGTTACTTGATATTTCTCCCAGGGAATTAAAGACATTACCAGAAGTCATAAAAAAAGTAGATAAGGTTAAAAATTTTAGATTAAAAAGTAAAGCTGCTTCTACTCGTAAATTTGCGGCGACACCTACTCTATTCTGTCAAATAGCACAACCCGAAACGAATTATTTACTTGTTCCCCGTGTTTCATCTGAAAGAAGAAAATATATTCCAATAGGTTTTATGAATAAAAATGTGATTGGTAACGATCAAGTTTTATTAATTCCTAATGCAAATCTTTATCATTTTGGTATTCTTACTTCAGAAATGCACATGGCATGGGTTAAATATGTGTGTGGAAGATTAAAAAGTGATTATCGTTACTCAAAAGATATTGTTTATAATAATTTTCCTTTTCCAGAAAATATCACCGACAAACAAAAACAAACCGTCGAAACTTGCGCTCAAGCTGTGCTAGATACAAGGACAAAATATCCTGATAGTAGCCTTGCCGATTTATACGATCCTTTAACCATGCCTCCCGACTTGCTCAAAGCTCACCAAAAACTTGACAAAGCCGTTGATTTGTGTTATCGTCCCCAATCCTTTACCAGTGAATTAAACCGTATTGAATACCTCTTTGAACTCTATGAAAAATTAACCGCTCCCTTACTCTCTACCAGCAAACAAAAAACCACGAAAAGAAAAAATCCTCAATAACGAAGGCACTCAGGCACTCATGCAAAAGGCAGCTTTGTTCTCCCCACACCCCACACCCCATCACCCCATCCGCATCCCCAATCGAGGCAATTCCGGAGATTATATAAAAAAACACCCAGAACAATCGAGGTAATGGACAATACTAAAGGTTGTGTAGGTCATCAGAAAAGCCCTGTCAGGGTAAAATACCATGAAACTAGCGTCACGAGTCAATCAAGTTACCCCCTCCCTTACCCTAGCTATCGACTCCCTGGCCAAGGAAATGAAGAAAAACGGCGAAGATGTCTGTAGTTTTAGCGCCGGGGAGCCAGATTTCGACACACCCACTCACATCAAAGCTGCCGCGAAAAAGGCCCTCGATGAGGGAAAAACTCGCTACGGACCGGCTGCTGGGGAAGCGGGGTTAAGAAAAGCCATCGCCGAGAAATTGCTGCAGGATAATCAACTAGCATACAATGCCGATAATGTCATCGTTACCAATGGGGGTAAACAGTCTCTCTACAATCTAATCATGGCGTTAATTGAAGCGGGGGACGAAGTAATTATTCCCGCACCCTACTGGTTGAGTTATCCTGAAATGGTGACATTAGCGGGGGGAACATCGGTTATCGTCAACACTAGCCTAGAGAATCAGTATAAAATCACCCCCGAACAGCTAGAAGCGGCAATTACACCGAAAACTAAGTTATTTGTCCTCAATTCTCCCTCTAATCCCACCGGCATTGTCTATACTCCTGAAGAAATCGCCGCTTTAGCAAAAATTGTGGTTGAAAAGGATATTTTAGTGGTTTCTGATGAAATTTACGAGAAAATCCTCTACGATGGCGCAATTCACCGCAGTATCGCTTCTTTTGGTCCGGAAATCTTTCAGCGCAGTATTATTAGTAATGGTTTTGCTAAAGCTTTCTCGATGACGGGGTGGCGCGTCGGTTACATAGCAGGACCGGTGGAAATTGTCAAGGCCATGACTAAGATCCAAAGTCATAGTACCTCCAATGTCTGCACTTTTGCCCAATACGGTGCGATCGCTGCTTTGGCGAGTTCCCAAGATTGCATCGAGGAAATGGTCAAAGCTTTTAGCGAGCGCCGACAGTATATTTTAGAACGAGTGCGAGCAATTCCAGGACTCGATTGTCCTACTCCCAACGGTGCTTTTTATGTGTTTATCGATATTAGTCAAACTGGTTTAAAATCAGGGGATTTCTGTCAGAAACTCCTCGAAAGCCAAAAAGTAGCCGCTATCCCCGGTATTGCTTTCGGTGCTGATGATTGTATTCGTCTTTCCTATGCTACAGATCTAAAGACGATTGAAAAAGGACTCGATCGCCTTGATAAGTTTATCAGCACTTTGTAGGATTATTACTTTCTCTGTTGGGGGTGAATTTTGTTTACCCCTTTTTTTCGGTTTTCACAGCCAATTAGCTCTAATACTAAATCCGTTGGCTCTCCCGGGTTTGGTGGGTAAAATGTATTCTAAGATACGGTCTTGCGGACGAGTGCGTGGAACGAACCACAGAGACACAAAGGACACAGAGATCGACCACTACTATATAAGTTAAACTTATCATAAAAAGAATAAGACTGAAGTTCGAAATATGGGGTTAAATGAAACGGCTCTACCCCTAAACGGTTATAAATTTTTGTTAACATATTATCTACCGAAAAACCATAAATGTTAAAATGGCTGGAATTTCCTGATCTGAATCTTTACCATATGAGAGCAGTACAACCCAGCCAAACAGAGCCTGTTATTGTCGCTCAATCTTCCCCTGATCCTTCCCGATCAAATCCACCGTCAGGTAACAGCAGTTTCCCTTTAGTGCCGATAGGAGTAACTGTTGTAGTTACTTTGATACTGGTTTCTTTGTGGTCGCAAAAAGACAAAATTATTGGAGGTTTAAAGGTATGGACTGAACCACAACCAGACTCAGACACGATTCGATCCCAAGAATTTGCTGTTGATATAGAAGTATCAAATATTCGTACTCAGGATTATTTACGAGCCAGTGTACAAGCGACAATTTATGTCTATATTGCCGACACAAAAGAAGACAACCAAAAGGCTCAAAAATTTTTGGTAGAAGAAGACAGTATTTCAACCGTAGCCGTAGAAAAAGCTGTTAAAAAACGCGCCGAAACCGCCCTACGAGGAAGTGCCAGTAAACATACATTAGACTATCTGCATACAAATCGCACAGAGGTGGGAAAAGAAGCGACAACTATACTTGGTAACTGCCTAAATCCTCTAGGATTAACTGTTAGAGATCTCGTTATTGGTGAAGTTGAAGAGAGTGCCAACTATACTGCTGACAACTATTTCGATGCCAAGGCAGTTGAGGCTCGGACAAAAGTGATTCAACCGGCAATTCTGGCAACTCGTACGGAAGAGTTAAAGACGGAAGAAGCAATACGAAAACAGGAATTAGATACGGAAGAAACAATACGAAAACAGGAATTAGAGAAAGGCAGAGATATAAGAATAAAGGAATTAGAGATAGGGATTGAACTAGAAAATCAAGAGCTTACACATCAAGAAACATCTTTGAAAAATTTAGAAACACTGGAAAAAGTCGAAAAGAGGAAGACTGATCATGAGCTAATTATAGAAAAATACCAAAATGAAAAAGAAAAAGAACTACAGGAGGCGATTGAAACCTCTGAATTAGCTTTAAAGAAAAAGCTCGAAATTGCTGAGTTAAACGACAAAAAAGAGCTAGAATCACTCAAACACCAAACAGAGATTGAAATTCAACTTAACAAGCTCCTACAGGACACAAACTTAATTGAGAAAAATAAAACGTTTCGCTTAAAACAAGCAACAGTCAATCAAGAAATAGAAACGGGAGAAATTGCTGCAACCATCTCGATTATTAGTAAAGAAAAAGAACGGCTGGAAACAGAAATAGAACGCGCCCAAGCAGAACAAGCTGTTACTACAGCAATTGAAAAAGCCCAAGCCGAACGCCAGAAGCTGCAAGCGGAAATAGCCGCAGAGTCAGTGGAGAACGAAGCAAAAACTATCGAACGTTTGGCAGAAGCAGAAGGTAAGCGTTACCATCTGATACCGGCTACGGATGCCGATCGCACGGCTCAAATGATTCGGGATCTAGCACCTCAACTAATAGAAAATTTACCCCAGGTTGTTGAAATTGCCAAAGCATTAGCTCCCCAAGCAGGGATTTTGGGAGACTCCAATATCTATACTTTTCCCAATGGAAATGGAGAAGAGATTAACAAGTTGATGCTTTCCACCAGTGGTATGTTACTGATCCAATCTTTACTAAATGGTAAGTTAGGAGATTTATTAGGTAAATCGCTCCGCTCTTTGAATAACGATAGCAACAGCGGACAGGATAATTCTGACGTATAAGTAACAGCGAGATTGAGTCATCTAAGCCCATTAATCCCTGCCAATAAAACTAATTTTTCAACAGTAAACAAACTGAGTTTTGGAGTCTAAATTCATGAAAAAAGCAAAACAAAAACCTCCCCTAACATTTCCTCCCATTCCCAAAGCTATTAATTTCCTCCTGACCTTTTTCTTGGGACTTGGTATGGCTCTGGGCTTTGCTTGGTTAATCAGTTTTACAAGTTCTGCAAGTGGCAAACATACAATAATCAGGGATTTGCCCGGTTACTTAGAATGGTTAAATGGCACAAATACTCTCTATCTAAGTCTGGTATTGGCTGGGGCATTAGGCGGGTTACTTTACTCCATATTGCTTGACGGCGAGTTAGAATTGCCGTCTTGGAGTAAGAAAAATCCCAATAATCTCAACCCCGGCTTTTTGGGAGAAATTTTTGTTGGAATAGGTGGGTCACTTATTGCCTATAAGTTCTTACCCCAGGAACTTGGAAAACCTGGCTTGGAAATCACAATTTTTGTCACTGGATTGGTGGGCGGCTACGGCGGTAAAGCCATCCTAGATGCGGCATTAAGTAAGGTGATTGACCGTATAAAAACGGCTGACCTAGCAAAAGAGAAAGCAGAATCTCAGGCCAAGGAACTCGAAGAAAAAACATACATCCGCAATCTAGTCAACCAGCAGATTCAAGAAGGGCTAAATCAGTCCGAATTATCAGAATTGAAAGAGAAACTTGAAGGTGCTAGTGATGATGTGAAAAAAATTGTTTTTAATCTTGCCCATGATGCCCGTAGCTTGGGAAGGAGAACTCTAACGTTTAAAGATCGGGTCAATAGAACAATTCCGATTTTTGAGGCTCTGGTAGCCAGTGATAACAATAATCCCTCGTATAATGCAGAGTTAGGTTATGCTTACATCAGTTCACAGCCTCCTGATTTAAACCAAGCCATCTCCTATCTCGATCGCGCCATCGAACTACGAATACCGGGGTCATCAACGGAGGGAGATAGCTGGAAGTACGAAATGAATCGGGCGATCGCCAGAATTGGCCTTGGCAATTCTCAATCAAGGGATGATATCTTAAAAGATTTGTTTGCTGTTGAGCAGAGGAAAAGACTAGCACAAGCTATTGACGAGTATGAAAGTGATGGAGTAGATGGGGGAAATAATTCCATAAAAAACTGGCTTATCCAAAATCAAGATTGGGTAAGTCAACAGACTAACGGAAAAGCCTTACTTGATAAAATTCAACTTTCTGCGGCGGCGAAACCTGTCACTTCAACGTTATCAGTAACCCAGCATCGGGAAGATTTGGTCGCTGCCCCCCCCAATACAAAGATTAAAGCAACCATTAAAACCTATCTGAAAAAACAACCCATTGATTCATCACAACTCGGTGAAAACGAGAAAAAAGAAGTTCCTGTGGGTACAGAGTATAAAATCCTCAAGCATTCACAAGAATCTAATGGACATTGCCTCGTTGAATTAGACTACGGCCAGGGAATTTGGTATATTTGGTCAGATCACTGGTACTTACCTTGGGAACACAAGATACTATCATCTGTTCCCCAGTCCAGTAAAAATGGTTCAGCGCGGGAAGCCATTGACCAATTATCAAGAATTTCTGCCATCTCCTCAACAAATAGAGGAACCCTAAAAGCCGCAGCCACCCGCTCGATTCAAAGATCAGCTACAGCTACAAAGGTAGAACCCGAAAATTGGCTCATTGCGCCCCCCAATACCATCATCAAGGCAACTACTAAAACCTATCTGAAAAAGCAGCCTATTGATTCATCACAACTCGGTGAAAACGAGAAAAAAGAAGTTCCTGTGGGCAAAGAGTACAACGTCCTCAAGTATTCAGAAGAAATTGACGGACATTGCCTAGTGGAGTTAGACTACGGTGCTGGCATTTGGTATCTTTGGTCGGATCATTGGCATTTACCTTGGCAAAAATCTAGCCAAGACAATGGCCGCTCATCTGTATCCGCGCCAGAATCAAGTCAGCATCAAGGCGGTAATATTGTAACTCGCCAGCAAGCTGAGTCTGTCTATGGACGTAAAATGAGTGATCAACAATTCAATGACTTAAACTCTTGTTTACAGCGATTTGAAATTAATACAGTGCCACGAATTAGACATTTCCTCAGCCAAACAGCCCATGAAAGTGGAGGACTGCGTTGGATGGAAGAACTTGCCAGTGGTAGTGCTTATGAAGGTCGCCGTAATTTAGGAAATACCTCTCCCGGTGATGGTCGTAAATATAAAGGTGCTGGTGTTATTCAATTAACTGGACGGCATAATTATCAGAAATTTGCGGACTTTATAAAGGATCAAAACGTGATGCAGGGACATAGCTATGTTGCTCAGGTTTATCCTTTTAACAGTGCCGGATTTTGGTGGAAGAATAATAACATGAATGCTCTTTGTGATCGAGGTGGAACTGTTAAAGAGGTAACAAAAAAGGTTAATGGTGGTTATAACGGACTATCGGATCGTCAACGTTATTACGATAAAGCTTGTCAAGTTATCAAACAATTACCATCTACACCTTTACATACGGAAGAGTTAGCCGCAAAGCCCGAAACAGGCAAGGCAGCGACAGAATCTAGCGATCAGGTTAGCAAAGTCGAAGTGGTTAGGGAAATGCCCAAAATTTTGACTCCGAAAGATGTAGATTGGAGTGATATGTCCACCCATTTAACCCCCCATTTCACTCTAGGAGAAAACTTACGAAACGACCCCCGACGCATTCCGCACGACACCACTTTGCAAAATAACATACTCACGATTATGCGAGAGTTGGAGAAGATTCGCACTGACTACGGTAAGCCCATTATTATCACTTCTGGGTATCGCCCTGAGCAAATCAATCGTGCTGTGGGAGGGGTAAGTGACTCGCAGCATATCCGAGGAACTGCGGTCGATATTTGCCCTGCTCATGGAGATGTGTTTGAATTTCAAAAGTGGGTAGATCAACACTGGTATGGTGCCTTGGGTTGGGGGGCGAAAAAGGGCTTCGTTCATATTGATTGTCGCAATGGAAAGGGATGGAAAACGGGAGGCGAAAAAGGTGTCAGATGGAACTATTGATGCCATGTAAAACTTTATAAATATACACTTAGGAGGATGCTTAAATGACACTCACAACCATCGGCAGAGTACCGATTACGGAACCCGGACCATTACTCGATCCATTCCTTAAAGATGATAATGCTTTAATTGCTGCTTCTGAAGATTTTACCGTCTCTATAAATACTATTTCACATCAACTTTATAGTAAGTATAGAGAAGAGTATAAAGCTGGACAATGGGGTAATGATTATTTTGCTGTAATGAGTCAGATAGGATTAGGAGATATAGAAAAACCTATCATTAAAGCTCACTACCTCAATCACATTAATAATATGAATAGACTGACCCATGATTTACTTACTACTTGGGCAGAAAATGTAGCGATTATTGAAGATTTCCAAAAAGACAAGAAAACAGAAAGACTATATTTATCATTCAGTAGTTTTTGTCAGGGATTAGGAGACTCAAAATTAGATCAAGTGACAGGAGCATTACAAGAAGTTGCTCGTGAAGTAGGCGGCACTTTTCCCATTCTCGTTCCTTTTACAGCTTTAGGAACAGCAGCTTTAGAAGGAGTCAATAATATTCTCAAAACAATACTAGATGCGGAATTTAGGCCTCAAGTAAAAACTGTAGAATTTGCTTTTTATCCTGGCGATCAGAACCGCCTTCCCAACATTGGTGAAGCTCCCTTACAGACAGGAGCATATGCCTTTTTCTTTGAAGAAGTTGCATTAGAATCCCTACAAATGGAACGGAATGGTACTATTACTTCAACTCGTAATGAACCAGTAAGTCCCTACATTGTTGTCAATATCAAAAAAGGAATTATCTTGGCACCGGGTCAAATTGAGAAACACTTGGCAACGGAAGTCTTGGAGACTTACAATAAATCTTATGGCAATCAACTCAATGCGGGAAATATATCTGGCAGTTATTTTAGTGCTTTAGAAGAACTAGGTAAAACAATACGCTTATCGACAGCTACACAACGATATTTTGAGTTGAGAGGAAAAGGAGACCAACTCACTGAAAGTGAAACACAACGCCTGCAATCCTTATATACCTACTTAAAAGAAAATTTAATCAGTTTTGATTAAACGATTAATCCTGCCATGAACCACTTTCTTCAAGTAAAAGCCTGCCATTTTTATAAATTCTTATTATACCACTTTCTGTGACAAAATAACGATAATTCCCATTAATAAACTCATAGCCGAGAAATTGACAGGGAGTAACTCTATCTGAACACAAACGATAAACAGTTCTCCCAGTAAGTTTAATAGATTCTGCGGTTTTTAAACTTGTTCCAGTGTATGAGACATTGTTGCACACTACCTCGCCTTCGGGGCAATTCCTAGTAATCTTGACAATAAAATTTCTCGTTTGTAAGGTTTCTGCAAGAATTGTTTTACCCCAAAACAAGCAGATAAACAATAAAAACAGAGTTCTCATCAAGAAATTTTGCTTAAAACCGACGGACAAAAATCGCAGCAATGTCTTTCTCTATAATGGTTTAATCCCTTATAACCTCGTCCATTGCATAACACGAACCGAAGAGCCAATCTTTTTCGATGCGAGTTGCATCTTTATAGATGCCCAAGGGGACAGACGGACAGACAGGGGGAGAATCTGATTAACTTTCCCTAGGGGCTTTTGTTAAGTTACATTAAGCCCTACAATAAAATTCTAGTGAGTTAGACGAAATTCGCTCGATCGCTCGGTCTTATCCGCTCCTAGCTGAGATAGAGAAAAGATAGCGCATCGAGAAACAAAAAAACTTGAGCTACTCAAGCTTTCGTCAATACTGCCCTGTCATCTATCTTGAGTTATAACCTAGTGTCCCAAACCCTACCTAAACCCTCCCTAAAAAGAGAATTTTTGCCATTTACCCTACAGGATGTCCGTCTAGCTATCCCGGCCCGTTGCTTCCAATCAAGCGTTTTTCGCTCTTTAGCCTACTTTTTTTTTGATATTGGCATCATTACCCTACTTTACTGGATAACTTACCAGATTAATCAAGCATGGTTCTTCCCCCTTTTTTGGTTTATGCAGGGAACCATGTTTTGGGCCTTATTTGTGGTCGGTCACGATTGCGGTCACGGTTCCTTTTCCCGTTATCGTTGGTTAAATAACTTAATCGGTCATCTCAGTCATACTCCCATTCTCGTACCTTTCCACGGTTGGCGCATCAGTCATCGCACCCATCACGCTAATACTGCCAATATCGACACCGATGAAAGTTGGTATCCCGTCACGGAAACCCAGTATAACAATATGGCTTGGTACGAAAAATTAGCTCGTTTTCAGCTAATTTTATTTGTTTATCCCCTTTATCTTTTCCGTCGTTCCCCTAATAAACAGGGGTCCCATTTTATGCCCGAAAGCCCCCTCTTTCGCCCCTCGGAACGGTGGCAGGTACTTACTAGCACCGTTTGCTGTACCTTTATGTTAGGTCTATTAATCGGGGTGGGTATCAGCTACGGCTTTTGGTTTCTGTTTAACTACTACATCATGCCCTATATCGTCTTTGTGGTTTGGTTGGACCTGGTGACATTCCTACACCACACTGAAGATGATATTCCCTGGTATCGCGGTCAAGACTGGTACTTTCTCAAAGGGGCGCTTTCTACCATCGATCGCGATTATGGCATCTTTAATCCCATCCATCACCAAATTGGTACTCACGTCGCCCATCATATTTTTATCACTATTCCCCACTATCATCTCCAAGAAGCAACCGAGGCCATCCGTCCCGTCTTAGGAGACTATTATCGCGTCTCGAAAGAACCGATTTTCAAATCTCTCTGGCGGTCCTACCGCAATTGTCATTTTGTCAGCGACCAAGGCAGTAAGATTTTTTACCGCAAAAATTGATCCTGTCTTAGATATCAGGAGGAAACGGCAGCAAAATCTGCCTCCTCCTCTCACACCGAGAATAGTTGCCAAAACTGGGGGTAAAGTCTTTGTCTTTATTTGATTCATTGGCAAAGGATGAAGATTCAGCCGTAGGTTGGGTTGAGCTATCATTATTGATCAGGTATTACCAATCGGCTCAAAAGGCGAAACCCAACCTATCGAGTTTTACTTTACTTGCAAGAAATCTCTAAATTCCCGTTGCGTCATACATAAATAAACTCCGATAAAATTCTTTCTCGCCTTCTTCCTTTTAAGCCATTTTTACTGATAACATCCGCTTTTAGCTTAAGTAAATCACTTAAATAATATTCCAGATCTACTAAATCTAGTAAACTAGGCGGTTCTGTATAATCTATCAGAATATTAACTTCACTATTTTCCTGCACTTCTCCTTTTACATAATCTCCAAAAATACCTAATTCACTGACATAATACTTTTCTTTTACTAAGGACTTAACCTGACCTAAAATCGCTTTAATTTCTTATAAATTTTTCATGATGCTCACCTTCTAAGATAACGGAAAAGACTTCTACCCTACTGATCAAAATTTTATTTCCTGTATCTGTATTGTAGCAGCTATCGGATAAACCATCCTCCCTGAAATTATGGGAATTGAGAGAGTTATGCCAAAAATACACCCTCAACTGACTAAATGAAGGAGGTTATAATATTATTCCAATAGGAAGGGATAGATAGGTTTATAGCCATGAGTATTGATATCTCCGATGAAATTCTCAGTGCCACACGCAGGACTGAAGCTGAGATGAGGCCGGAAATTGCGGTTATGCTCTTTCAAAAAGAGAAGCTCACCCTTGCTCAAGCGAGTCGATTTGCCGGAATGAATCGTATTGCTTTTCAACACCTACTGGCAAGTCGTCAAATTCCAGTACACTACGATGTCGAAGATTTTGAACAGGATATTAAGAACTTGCGGGAGATGGGAAGATTGTGATTATTGTCAGTGATACATCGCCTATCAACAATCTTGCAGCTATTAATCAACTTTATCTACTACAACAACTTTACGAAATAGTTTTTATTCCCTAAGCAGTTTATCGAGAATTAATTGAAGATAGATTTTGTCTTTGATCCCCCCTACTCCCCTTAATAAGGCGGCTCTGACAAATTTTAACACCTACCTACTTAGTGCTTTACTTAATCCCCTAGGAACACCCAGAATAGTAATCAATCAGTCAATGTACCATGCTCCAGAGCAAGGCAACTTATCAAGAATTGGCAACGAGAATAAGTAAAAAGAAATTTGACAAATATTTAGAAAAGGTGCTATTATGCTGAATAATACTTGACTTGTGTTAAGATTGGCTGCGCTCTTGTTGTTAATTTAAGGGATAGTTACATGAAAATTGTTACTGTTACTGAAGCCAAAGAACAAATTGATGAATTAGTGAATGATACCAATGATAATCATCAACCGATTTTGTTATCTGGTACGAAAAAAAATGCTATTTTAATCGCTGAGGAAGATTGGAACTCTATTCAAGAAACGCTTTATTTGTATTCTATTCCTGGTATGGTAGATTCAATTATTGAAGGTGGCAACACTTCTATTGAAGATTGTGTGGATGAGGCGGGTATCAGAGCAATTTTAAATGGATAATTGGCAGTTGGTTTTTACCAAACAAGCGAAAAAAGATGCTGAAAAGCTGGCTCGTACTGGGTTGGCAAAACAAGCTAACGAGTTATTAAATATTCTTAAGTCAAATCCCTATCAATCTTATCCTGTTTATGAGAAACTCAGTGGCGATTTAGCGAGCTATTATTCCCGACATATTAATATTCAGCATCGTTTGGTTTATCAGGTTATTCCAGAAGAGAAAGTTGTCAAAGTTATCCGGATGTGTACTCATTATGAATAACCCCTCTTATTTATTTTACACTGGTAACATTATAGAATGAAAATGATTGATTTGGATTGTAAAAATAAATTCCCTAAAATAAGCCCACTCAAGATAACATGAAGGGGCATTTATGGTATTTTTAGAGGCAATTTAGCCTACTTTTGTGGGTTCCTTTTCGGTGGATTTGGATGGTTTTAGTTTACGTTTGAGTATCTCCATTATTCTAAATTTCGCTTTTTCGAGTAATCAGGTTTACGTTTTCCATGTGCGATCGCAACCACCCAGATAAATGCTTCAAATTCTACATAAAAAATGATGTAAGGAAAACGGCGAATGACATAACGGCTTACCCCTTCGATAGTATGGTCTGTTCCCAGATTAGGGTTAATTTTAATTTTTTCGAGAACTTGTTCAATTTCAGATAGCAAATCTAGCCCTAATCCTATCTTTTGCTTCTCATAATATTGAATAGCATTGTCAAGTTCTCCTGTTGCTTCACTGTGAATAATAACCGGTTTCACGAATATTTCTCTCGTAATTCCAATAATACTTTATCTGATGGTTCACCATTGGCTGTTCCAGCATAAATTTCGGCTAATCTTTCAGTTAATTCTCTATCCCAAGCATCTAAAACATTGTCATCTACACCTTCATCTAAAGAATGGATGAGAAAGTAAGCGAGTTCAGCGCGATCTTGCACAGGAAGTTGAGCAAGTTCTATTTTGAGGGTTTCTGCTGTTTTAGTCATCTTGAAAGCATCTATAACCAGTCATCTTAGATTGTAGCAGCTCTCGGCTCGCAAGATAAACCATACTCCTTAAAATCATGGAAATTCAGAGAGTTATGCCAAAAATACCCCCCTCAACTGTAGGGTTGATTCATTTAAATTAAGTACAGCGGATTTTGAGTCAATAAATTTGACCGAAGATTCTCAAGTTTATCTTTTTCTAATCAAAAG
>MTBT01000110.1:0-7068 GCA_002282935.1 Microcystis sp. LSC13-02
TTTAGCTCATGTCTAACGAAACCGTGACTTATTCCCTAGAAGCTGTTCTGACAAGGATTGAGGGGAAAATAGACTCTCTACAAAGAGATGTTAACAAGCTAGAGATAGGACAATCGGAGTTAAAAGGGGAGATTAAAACCTTAGATGAGCGACTAACCACAGAAATTAAAGGATTAACTGCAAGAGTCGCTAATCAGGAATTTACCAATCGAGGGATTTTAATCGCTTTGGTCGTTGCCATTTTAGGAGGGGCAGCTAAACTTTTTGGTTTTCTTCCCAATCCCTAACAGCGATGATGGGAAGCGTGGTTTTTAATTAGGAAGTTGCCGTTTTCTTTTCACTGATTACCAAAAAATCCCCACCTCCTACCCAATCACCTCGTGTAAATCCGTCGGTGCGAGATTAGGATAAACCACTTCACCATCTTTAAACCAGATAATGCGTCCAGAGTGACGCGCCACATCAGCCTCGTGAGTTACCATCACGATAGTAATGCCACTGTTATTCAATTCCGAGAAAATAGCCATCACCTCTTGGGTAGTTTTCGAGTCGAGCGCCCCTGTCGGTTCATCGGCAAGTAATAATATAGGTTGATTGACAATTGCCCTAGCAATAGCGACACGCTGCTGTTGTCCCCCCGATAATTGATTGGGTTTATTGTGCAGTCGATTATCTAATTTTACCTTGGTTAAAGCAGCGATCGCTCTTTCCTTTCTTTCTTGGGGAGAAACCCCACCATAAATCATCGGTAACATGACATTTTCTAGCGCACTCATCTGGGGTAGAAGATGGAATTGCTGGAAAACAAAGCCGATTTTACGATTGCGAATCTGAGCTAAATCCCCATCCGGCAGCGTGGAAACGTCCAGATTTTCTAGATAATAAGACCCCGAGGTGGGACGATCAAGACAGCCGATAATATTCATCGCTGTGGATTTTCCCGAACCCGAAGCCCCCATAATCGCGCAATATTCCCCTTTTTTTAGGCTTAAATTGATGTTATTAAGGGCTTTAACCATGGTTTCGCCACTGCCATAGATTTTAGACACATTTTCGAGGCGAATAATTACTGGCTGATAGACTTCGGCTTTATCGTTGCGTTCGCTGAGAGAGGAAGTATCAAAACTCATGAAATAAATATAAATAGAGATAAAACCAATAAATGCAGCTATTCTAACCTGAGCAATTCTCCATTCAAGCAACATCCTTGAGAAAACCGACTAAAGGCAAGAAAACCGGCGCTAAATTCGATCGAGCCACGGCTAAACAGGGATAGGATCGATCCCGATAATTTTCCCCTACCCGCAAGGGAAAAATCTTTTCTCCTAAAGAGATAAATACTCCGTCCGCAGCCTGTAGAATTGCCCAAACCGCGGCAATATCCCAGACTTTCGGGGTTGCTTCCACTCCTCCCAAGACTGTGCCATCGGCAACCAAAAGCAGATTATAACTAGCCACTCCTATCATCCGCACTTTGCAGGGAAAGGGATTTTTTAATACATCTGTGCTACGAGCGCAGAGATTAAACAGATGATTTTTGCTAGGAAAATCGTCGCTGGTGTGAATCGGTTGACCGTTGCGGTAGGCCCCCACCGGACCGGTTAAACCCGTCTCACCGCACCAATAACCATAATAGGCCTGTTTAAGGCAGGGGAGATAAACAAATCCGAACACGGGAGTCCCTCGGTAGAGAAGTCCTAGGGAAATGCCCCAGATGGGAACACCGCGAGTAAAATTAGTTGTGCCGTCGATCGGATCCACTACCCAACACCATTCTTGCTCCGGGAAAATATGGGTAGTTTCCTCGGTTAAGACTCCATGATCCTGGAAAGTGCTGGCAATTAGCGATCGCAATTGGCCATCGGACCAACGGTCGGCAGCCGTCACTAAAGTCCCGTCTGCTTTATTGGTGGCCTGTAATTTGCCAAAATCAGCCAGTAAGCGATCGCCCACCTGGCCGGTAGCCTGATAACAAAAGTCTAAAACCTGACTCCAAAAAGTTTCCATAATTTTCTCGTTCGTCTTCTAGTAGAATATCAAATCATTGTCTAAACTTAGGTAGTCGAGATTGAGCGCGGAACCCCACCAGGAGATCAGACTAGCTACCCGTCTAGAAGCGATACTTTATCTAAAAGGGCAGCCTGTCCCCTTAACCGAGATGGTGACATTAACTAACAGCGATCGCTTGACGGTGGAAGATGCCATGATCGAATTAATGTCCGATTATGCCCACCGGGATAGTGCCTTGGCAGTGGTGGAAACCCCCCTCGGTTATAGTTTACAATTGCGGTCAGCTTATCAGAATTTGATCGAAGACCTGATCCCGGCCGAATTAGGTACGGGAACCCTCCGTACTTTGGCAGCGATCGCACTAAAAGAACCGATTTTACAAGCGGATTTAATTAATTTACGAGGCAGTACGGCCTATCAACAGGTTCAGGACTTGGTAGAACGAGGATTTGTGAGAAAACGCAAGCAAAACGAAGGCAGATCCTACTGGTTAGAAGTAACCGATAAATTTCATCAATATTTCGAGGTTGACAATCTTAGGGAACAGGGTATTCTGGAACCTACCGATCAGGAATAAGGAGAGAGAGGGTATATTAGGGGTGAATGTTCCTGAATCACTGAGCTAAACTTGAAGAAGATGGGGGTGACTTCGGGCAATCGAGAAGAGCGATTTGTTAACCTAAATCTAATAACCACTACAGCGTGGGAGTTCTGATGACTTTTAATCCTGATTTTTTTCCCTGGGAAACCGAAGAACAAAATGATAACTGTTTGATGCAGTATCTCCAGCAGCAGCATCCTGAAACCCTTGAGAGAATAGCCCAATCGGTCAGTAGCGAAATTAAAGATATTATCTCGCAAAATGTCAAGGGATTGGTGGGAATGTTGCCCCCGGAGGATTTTGCGGTACAAATTACCACCGACCGCGAGAATTTGGCTAATCTTCTCGCTTCAGCGATGATGACAGGTTATTTCCTCGGTCAAGTGGAGAAGCGCCATCATTTAGAATCAATTTTGTTAGCTACAGAATCAATTAAATTGGGCAAAAAACCAAAAATAGATTAATCTTCACCCAAGACAGAGACACTTTGATCGGTGTCTCTATCAGTTTTTAGCCCCCTTTGGCAAAACTCACCATCACCAAAATCGAGAGTAGAATACCGGGGGCAAGTAAACCCGCTAATAATCCAAATTCAGTCAGCGTCATAGAAAAATATGCCCAAAATTCCATCACTTCCTACTCTAACCCCCTCTTCTGGCTACCTCAACAAAGCTTAAGGAAAATTTAAAGCCTTTTACCGTTTTTTTTCCTATCAGTAAAGGTAAGTATTGCAGTTATCTTAATAATAAGCCTCAAAAATAAGGATTAAATTGCCTAAAATTTGTAAATAGACCATTTAATTGATTATTATTCATTCTTAATTCTCCTGACTACTGACTACTGGCTACTGACTCCTAACCCTAACAACAATTTACAAACCAAAGAGAGTCTTTTTGATGTTGGCAAGCGGTTTATAATTCTTTTTTCAGCGCCCCGTATAAAGCTGAATAATCTTGTTCTGCGAATCCCATTTCTAAAGCTTTTTCAAGAAGGCGCTGTACTCCTGTTAGGGGAAAAGTGGTTAAATCTAACCTCTCCGATTCCTCTAAAAAGAGATTGACATCTTTGAGTAAATGTTTAGTGGGAAAATTAGGGTTAGCATAATTTTTCTCTAACATTCTGGTTAATTTTTTGTCAAAAGTAGGCGCATATAAGGCACTTTGACGCAGGATCGTCATGAACTTTTCTAGCTCTACTCCTTGCTGGGATAAAAAAGCTAAACTCAAAGCAAAAGCACTGGTTAGAGCGGCAATTAATTGATTTAAAGCTAATTTTAACGCCGCGGCGGTTCCCACTTCCCCGATTAACATCGGTTCTTGACCAAAATGTGCTAATAAATTTGACCATTGATGGAACTGTTTCTCCGTTGCTCCCACCATAACTAAGAGAGTCCCCTTTTTAGCTTCGGGAATACTTCCTAACACGGGTGCTTCTAGATATTCTCCCCCTTTAGCAACAATTTGATCTCGCAGTTGTTTACTTTCAGAAGGAGCAATAGTTCCCATCTGGATAATAGTACGATTATTGAAGTTGGATTGCTCGGAATTTAATCCTAAAACCTCTTGGATAGCGGCGGCATTAGTTAACATTAAAATCAGACAATCTGCCTCTTGAATTACTTGCTCAGGAGAGCTAACTGTTTTGGCTCCCAACTGCTGTAAAGGTGTCAATTTTTCTAAGGTGCGATTATAGGCAATAACAGGAATTTTCTGATTTAATAATCTTTCTACCATTGGCGTTCCCATTAATCCCGTTCCCAAAAGTCCAACTTTCATAACTCGCTTTTCCCCTTATTTATTGATTAGTTTTTACTCGTTTTTATAGCTGTCCAATGACGTTCGGAAGACTGATAAATTTTAACATTTTCTAAGCCCGACTGCTGGATTAAATCTGCGATTTCTGCTAGGGTAAAAGCCGCTCGCAACGAGTCTTGAAATAGTTGCGCTTGTCGGGGAGAAAAATTAGGCTCGATTTCCCTCACCATCCCCTTGATTATTTCCTCGGAATCGGGACGGAATAAATCTCTTAAAAAAATGCCACCATTGGGTTTTAAAACTCGCTTAATTTCCCGTAAAAAAGGCAGAGGATTTTCGAGATGATGGATTAAACTATTAGAAATAACTAAATCAAATTGCTCGGATTGGTAGGGAAGATTTTTTCCATCAACTTTCTCTAATTTGATCTGTTCTTGACAGTTAGCATTAAGGATATTTTTTTGACCAATTTCTAACATAGAATTGGCCAGATCAATAGCGATAATTTGCCATTGGGGACGTAGTTGACTGATCATAATCGGAATGCGTGCAGTACCGGTTCCTACATCTAACACCCTAGCATTAATACCGGCCAATTGTACGGCTTCTTTAGCGAAATTAGTATTAACTTCGGTGAAGTCCATGGCATCATATTCGAGCGCTTCTTCCCGATCATCCATTACTTCTGGTTCTAAAATTCTTTCCATAGAAAAGCTATCTTTAAGGATTACAATATTCACAATACATCGGATCGGCGGTTTTTTGACCGTTGGGAAAGAGTTTTTCCTCTCGATAATCACACCTTTGACAACCGTATAGTTCCAGTTTAATTAAAGAGGTGGGAAAGTGACATAAACCACAGGGTAAACCCGATGTTATTTCGATAATATCAAACCCCGGACAACCACAATTAGGACATAATTGATTAAGTTTCTGAACCAGATTTGCTGTTGCGGCAACAATTGCTTTCATGCGCGTGGGATTGTGCATAGCGCGCATATCGGTTTCTAGGTGTACTTTGCCGTTTTTGTCAAGAATATCTTCAACAATTTTAACTAAATTTTTCCGGTCGGTAATTCCCTTAAAAATATTCTCGGAGTCGAGAGAATTTTTATCAAACATCACCACTAAACCATGACTAGGAAACCCTATTTTTTCGGCAAATTCTAAAGCATCTGCTAGATTAGTTACAGTTTGGTGAGCGTGATTAGTTTCCGTGACTATTGCTTGACCAATTATTTCTAGATTATGGACTTGATCGAACAATAAAATCAATTCACGATTACAGGAAACTAGCGGCAAGTTGGGATAGGGATAAAAACTACCCTCACTAGCAATTCCGATATCGTATCCCGAAAGCTCGATCGCTTGTTGTGCCTTCCTGCGAGCGGTTTCAATTTGTGTCCCGATGCGCTTAATATCCCGGGTAAAAGTGCCAAAGCGATCGGTATCAAAATTATCGGGTACAATCACCTTAAGTCCTATTTCTTGCGCTAAAATCGGTGCAATTACCCGCTCTTTTCCGTGCATAGTCCCTAAAATTGCTATCCGATCTTGAAACATCTTGGTCAAGTAAAAAGGAGACAGGAGAGAGGAGACAAATTCACCTGATAACTGATGGTGGGTTACGGCGAATACTAAATAGGTGGTAAAATATCTAAATTATTGTCGCCTAACCCACCCTACGCTAACTTTCGGGTGTTTTTCCCTGAGCTTGTTTTAATCTTTCTGCTGCTGTTTCCATGACTTCTGCAAAGTTTTCGAGAATTTCGCCGGGGTGTGCTTCGAGGATTTTTGTGGATAGGGAAATGCGATTTTTATATTCGTCAATTTCCGCGACTACCACTTTAATTGCTTGACCAACTTTAAAGAAAGTCATGGGAGAATTAAAAGAGGCTCCTGTCACCTGTTTAGCATGGAGTAATCCCGTCACTCCACCGCAATCGACAAAGACACCGTAGGGTTGTAATTTAACCACGGTGCCACTTAATAATTTACCCACAGCTAATTGACTGATAGCGTTAGCGCGAGCAATTTCTCGCTGAGATAAAACTAATTTATTATTTTCTTGATCGATTTGAATAAAAGTTGCGGTTAAAAGTTGTCCGATCAGGGAATCTAAATCATTTTTTTCGATTAAATGGGAGCGAGGGATAAATCCTTTTAATCCCTCCACTTCTCCCGTCACTCCCCCCTTATTCACCCCCGTGACGCGCAGCTGCACCGACTTGCCACTTTCAGAGATTTCCCTGACATTTTCCCAAGCTTTTTGCAGTAATAATTGCCGCAGAGACAGGGTAACTTGTCCTTCCGCATCCTGTCCACGGGTAATCAGAAAATCGAATTCTGCATCTATGGGTAAAGCTTCGGCAATGGAAGGAACATTTTCCAGGGAAATTTCCCTTAAAGAAATAAAAGCGGAGGATTTGCCGCCAATATCGATGAATGCTCCATCGGAGGTGTGTTGATCGACTCTCCCGCGCACGATCTGCCCTTTTTCAAATTGATAATCGTATTGATCAAGAGCTTTGGCAAAATCGTCCATGGAAAAGGCAGGGTTCGGTGTCATGATAAATAGAATGGTTACAAGTATAATTTCGATCTGCTTCCAGTTTGACACTCCTGGGCCTAAAGGCGTGAGGATTCTTGAGCTAATCACAGCCCTTTCTGGTTTCCCTTACTTAGGTCTTACACGATTATGTC
>MTBT01000110.1:7082-9111 GCA_002282935.1 Microcystis sp. LSC13-02
CCTCCCTTTTTGTCTCTTATGCAGACTTTCGAGTTCAAGGGTTCAACTCAATCGAGCCATTCACTACCGCCCACTCAGGGGATTCAAACCAGTTTTATTCTAACATCAAGCCGTCCTAAAAGGACGGGGCTTTAACCCAAAATTTTGGTAAGCTGAAGCTTGAGGAGTCAGACCATTAAGATTTAAGAAGGCTAAATAACTCTAGTACATGATCCCAAGCAGATTTGGCCGCATTAGCATTATAACTAGCTCTTTGGTCGCAGAAAAAGCCATGGTCGGCATTTTCATAGCGGAAAACTCGATGGGGGATTTGATAACGGGTTAATTCGTTTTCTATCTCATCCACTTGCTTTTGAGGAATACTCGCATCTAACATCCCGAAAAATGCGTAGATTGTCCCTTTGATTTGGGGAGTCACTTGCACCGTCGCTTTGCCACCACCGGGGGTTCCCGTGGTGATTCCTGCACCGTAAAAAGAGGCACTAACTTTGATATCCTCTAGAGTGGAGACAAGATAAACCACATGACCACCAAAACAAAAACCGATCGTGCCGACACCAGTTTTTTTCACCTGTGGCAAACTATAAAGATAATCGATGGTGGCTTGGATATCGCTGATTAATTCGGCTGCTTTGGTTTGTTCTTTGTACTGACGACCGATTTGTATATCTTCCATACTGTACCCCGTTTCAAAACCCGGAGCGAATCGCTGATAAATGGCAGGAGCGATCGCTATATAGCCTTCTTGGGCAATTCTGCGGGTGACATCGCGAATATGGTCGTTTATGCCGAATATTTCCTGAATCACGATAATTGCCGGATAAATTTCCACCCGATCGGGAATGGCTAAATAGGCATCTATGTCAATATCTTTGTTAGGAATCGTAACAGTTTGCGTATCAATAGTCATAATTTTCTCGGTGAAAAGGGTTTTAGGGTTTTAGGGTTTTAGGGTGTTGGGGTTTTAGGGTTGTAGGGTTGTAGGGTTTTAGTTGAATTCCCCCCCGCAACGCGCACGAAGTGGTCTCCCCATTCCCCAATTCCCCACTTCCCAATTCCTCAAATTAAAACAAACTTTTCCAAGGCCACGGCAACCCCATTTAAGTCTACACTAGGGGCAACCCAATCGGCTTGATCCTTAACGGCTTGGGGAGCATTACCCATGGCGACACCGACACCCGCGTAGGTGAGCATAGAAACATCATTAAAATTATCACCGATCGCCATGACGTTTTTCGGTTGTAATCCTAGGATATCTTCGGCCAAAAATTGGGTGGCGCTTCCCTTAGTGGCCTCAACGTGGGTAACTTCAAAAAAAGTCGGACTCGATTGGGTAAAGTATAAATCTTGATTTTGATAGCGTTGCTGTAAATGATGCCAAATCTCGGCGATAAATTGCTTATCTTCCGCCATGGCCAGGATTTTAGTAGTTTTGTGGGCAACTTTGCGTAAATCTCCCACTGCTTCGGCAATAATACCCGATCGCTGCCGATAGAATTCCGTTTCCGCGTTTAATTGCCGCACATAAAGCACATCGTCCATATAAAAATTAAGGGAGATTTTCTCTTTCCATTGGGGTTGTTCGAGATAATCTAAAAGATCGATCGCCAAGTCGGGGGAAATGGGAGTATGTCGATAGTGAACTTGGGAAACAGGATCTTGAATCCAAGCGCCATTGTAAGCAATTAAAGGTAAAGTGGATTTAAGGCGTTTATGAAAACGTAAAGCCGAGCGGTACATCCTACCAGTGCCAATAGCGACGGGAATTCCCTTTTTTTGGACGGCCGAGACAGCTTGCACCACAGCTGGATTAACCTGATTGTTATCACCGGCGATCGTTCCATCCACATCAACAACGATTAAGCGAATATCCACAGTCTTTTCCCATTCAACAGTCAACAGTTATTGACACTCTCGCCGTCAAGCTACGCTGTGACTGGAGATTCTTGCTTCTACTCCTCTTAACTAGACACAATCGGAAGACTATGCCCCCGTCAGACCGAATCCACAAGCGTTTTAGTTTAACGTC
>MTBT01000110.1:9233-12668 GCA_002282935.1 Microcystis sp. LSC13-02
TAGTATTTAACTCTAGAGGAACTGTCACCATAATTACCTCGACTGCTCTAGTTAATTATTTTTAGCTAGTTGACTAACAAGCCATGCTCTTAAATTCTTTTCTGCCCTGACTTCATCCTCTTTAGCAGTGGCTAAAAATTCATAGAGTTTAGTTTTCGGAACTAGGGGAAAAGTGGGACTAAATTCCCCTTCCTGATAAACCCCCTTGTCTAACCGATAAATGCGCCAGATTTGTCCATTAAAACGCCATAATTCCGGCACTCCCAAACGGGCATAAAGTGCTAATTTATTAATATCCGTGTGGGTGATATCCACTTCCACCACTAAATCTGGGGGCGGATCTTCAGTTAAATTAATCCTTTTTCCCAGCACTTTAGCCTGATTTTGAATGTAGTAGGCATTGTCAGGTTCTGCTCCTCGTTCTAAATCTTCCCTAGCTAGAGTTGTGGAACCCATACTTTTAATTTTTAAACCCAATTCTCCGAATAAATAATCCGATTAATTCTCGATAAAACTCGTGTTCTTCTAGGGGCATAGTAATTTCTAAAGTACCACGATCATAAAATAAATGGGCGCGATTATTTTCCCCTAGCGCCTGTAAAATTTGCTGATAGGATAGCCAATTGAGATGATAAAAAGTAACCCGTCTTTCTGCCCGGATTTCGCTAGTATTTAACTCCAGAGGAACTGTCACCATAACTGCCCCGAAAAGCGAAATTTATGCCCAAAAAAGGGGGTTGATTCACCCCCTAATCATCTTATTAAACCAGTGCTGGAACTTGAGGCCAACGCCCGATCGTCTTACCAATGACCGCTAACTCCTGAGTTAATTGATCGAACCGGTCGGGGGTCAAGGATTGCGGCCCATCAGATAGGGCCTTCGCCGGGTTAGGATGTACCTCGATCATCAAGGAATCGGCCCCGGCTGCCAGGGAAGCCATGGCCATGGTCGGGACATATTCCCATTTACCCGTACCGTGGCTAGGATCGATCATGATCGGCAGGTGAGTTAAAGTTCTTAAAACGGGAATACAGGATAAATCTAGGGTATTGCGAGTATATTTACTGTCAAAGGTGCGGATACCGCGTTCGCAGAGAATGACACTGCTATTTCCTGCCGCGAGGATATATTCTGCCGCCATCAACCAATCTTCAATAGTGGCCGCCATGCCGCGCTTGAGTAGGACCGGTTTCGGTTGCGCCCCAACTTTTTTCAGGAGGGAAAAATTCTGCATATTGCGCGCCCCCACTTGCACCACGTCGGCTATTTCGACAATCTTATCGAGATCCGCCGCGTCCATTACTTCCGTGATAATACCCAAACCACTGGCATCTCTAGCCGCCGCTAGTAATTCCAAAGCGCTTTCCCCGTGACCTTGGAAAGCATAGGGAGAAGTGCGGGGTTTGTAGGCACCACCGCGGAGGAATTGCGCTCCGGCTGCCGCCACTCGTTTGGCAGTTTCCACGATCATCGCTTCATTTTCCACCGAACAGGGGCCGGCGACAATGCTAACGGTATGATTTCTGCCGATGGGGATAACACCGTTAGGAGTGGGGACTAAAACCTCGCTGTATTCGCCGTGACGGTATTCTAAAGAGGCGCGTTTGAAGGGTTGTTCGACTCGCAGGACGGTTTCGATCCAAGGGCTTAATTCTTGGATTTGTAGGGGGTCTAATTCCCTGGTTTCTCCGACTAAACCGATGACAACTTTATGCTTACCGACGATTTTTTCGGGACTTAATCCCCATGCCTCGAATTCGGCACTGACGCGCTCGATTTCAATTTCCGGGGAACCAACTTTCATGACAATAATCATGGCATTAACCCTTTATTTTTTCCTTTAATCTCTATTGTTGACGATTTCTAGAGGTTATCTATTTTTCTTCCACTTCTTTTTTGCCAGACCGCCACGCGGCGATCGTTCTGCCAAAATTAGCTTGAAATTCTTGCCATCCTAGCCAATCCCCCACCCGATCCTCATCCCAAGAAGCGGAGAAGATGCCATAACTCAGACCGATGAAACCTAGACCAAATAGGCTTAAACTGACGAGCATGGCGACGTAGGAAGGGATTTCGAGAAGATCGTGGCTAATAATCCAGTAGAAGCCAAAAAAGGAAGCTATCCCCAGTGCCGTCGGCAGGCCACAAAATACCGCCATCCGTTTGGCCATCCGTTGACTGACCACTTGCGGAATCGCCTTTAAGCTGGTTTCCTCGGAGCGATTTTTTAGGGGCGGTGGCACGGGACTAGGGGCAATTTTCGGGGTTTTTCGCTTATTTTGGCGCGGCTCAAAGGGGAGACGTGCTTTTTTCTCCGTCGATTTCGATTCAGAGGCCATGATACGGATGCAAAGGGGGTATGCTTAACGGCGAATTCCGAGACGACCAATCAGGGTTTGATAACGTTGTTGATCTTTCTTCTGGATATAGGTTAACAGTCCCCGACGACGACCAATCATCTGGAGTAATCCCCGACGGGAAGCATGGTCTTTCGGGTTAGCTTTCAGGTGTTCGGTCAGTTGGTTGATTCTCTCGGTTAAGAAAGCTACCTGTAACTCCGATGATCCTGTATCGGTTTCGTGGGCCTGATATTGGCTGATTAGTTCTTGTTTTTTGGTCTGGGTTAAGGCCATAGGACTCGTGATCTCTGCTTAAACACTGCAATCTATCATAGTATCACGTTTCTGGTCGATCCGTAAACATTGTTCGGGAGACAGCCATCTCAGTGATCAGTTATCAGTTACCAGTTATCAGTGGGGGTGTTAAGTGAGCAGTACATGGGTGACAGTAACAGTGTTGTCTTTTCACTGATTACTGTTTACTGATCACTGAAAAAAACTTCCCAATTCCCCAATTCCGCAAATCATGGCAAAATCTTAGACATAGCGTCTAACTTACCCTGAAGATTCCATGCTGTTAAAATCCACGACCCGTCATATTCGCATTTATACGGCTGAAGTAAAAAATAATCAATTAATCGAGAGTAACAATGTCTTGACTCTTGATGTGGATCCCGATAATGAATTTAATTGGGAAGAAGTGGCTCTCAATAAGGTTTATAGTAAGTTTGATGAATTGGTAGAATCGTACAATGGGGAAGAACTGAGCGAATATAATCTCCGTCGCATCGGTTCAGATCTAGAACATTTTATCCGTTCTCTCCTGCAAAAAGGGGAAATTAGCTATAATCTCAACGCCAGAGTGCAGAACTATAGTATGGGTTTACCGAAATTAGGGTGAACGATTCCGCGTACCTTCCCCACCCGGACACCTAGGGGGTGGGGAATTTGCCTCGCGGCAATGAGGAGTTTCACTCCTTGGGGGTGAGGGAAGAATTGCCTGTTATAGTTACTAATTCTGTACGCAAACGTCGCACTTTGAATCAGCTTTGTACGCTTTGACCCGTACAGGGCTAACTACAAGCCTCTCTATCG
>MTBT01000111.1 GCA_002282935.1 Microcystis sp. LSC13-02
GTCCTTTCTTGATAATGTGTCTTTCGGCTACTAACATTATTCTCCGTTGTCTTTTAACTCAGCGTCGGGTTTTGAAGGGTTGTCATCCGTTGTGATAATTGTACCAGAAGGCAATTGATAACCTGTTAAATTCCCTTGTTTCCACCACCTCCAAGCCGTTCGATAACTTATTGCTGTTTTTTTTGCCTAGTCTGATAGTTTCGTGTTCACATATTACCACGCCTGACTATATCTGACTATAGTTGTATTGAAACTTTACAATACTAAATTCTGTTTAAAAGGCATAGGAGAGTGGGGTGTAGGGTGTAGGGTGTAGGGTGTAGGGTGTAGGGTGTGGGGAGAAGGGAGAAACAATTCATAACTTGAGAGTTAATCACACTATTGAAAACGGATTTGGTCTCACCTCCCTTTTCAGAAAAACGATTTGCCTTTTCTGGTTCTGTCGCCTAACCTAGTAGTTAGGGAATTTATTATTGCCTTTCCCGTCCACAAACCCCGAAGCGAAAACATCCATTTAAGATTATGACTAACCCCGTTATTCACGCCTTTTTCCTCGGACGAGCGATCGCTGAAGTGATCGGTGAACAGCTAGAAGATGCTTTTACCAACGCTTTAAGCGAATTAGGCAAATTTGATGCCGAACAACGGGAAAACCTGCGGCAATTCGTCGAAGAAGTGCAAATGAGAGCCGATCAAGCCATGGAAAAGGGAGTATATACTGGTACAGAGTCCGGTGGTTCCTCCAGTGCCGATGTGCAGGAAAACATCGACGAAATGCGCGCCGAAATCGCCCAATTGCGCTCGGAACTAAAAAACTACCAGAATTAACCCAAAACCCTCTTTTAGTCGCTTTAAAGCCCCAAAAATTGCGTGTCAGCCTTTCTACCCGTCCCCGTTACCCCAGAGTTAAACCCAGCAATGCCGGCCCTCCAAGTCGCCAAAAATAGCTATCGTTGGAATCGAGAAAACTATTCGATCAATCGTCGTCGTCTAGATATTTGGCGATTCGTTCTGACTGTACTTTATCAATTCTGGCTCAACGGTAAAAAATGGAGCTATAACGGCGGCTATAGCGAGGAAAAACTCGCCGGCAGACGCAGAAAACAGGCCGCTTGGATTCGGGAAACCATGTTAGAATTGGGACCGACTTTTATTAAAGTCGGTCAACTGTTCTCCACCCGCGCCGATCTTTTTCCCCTCGAATATGTGGAAGAACTCTCCAAACTACAGGATCAGGTTCCCGCATTTACCTACGAACAGGCCAGCAAAATTATCGAGATATCCCTCGGTAAACCCCTGAATAAACTCTTTAAAAGCTTCGATCCCATCCCCCTAGCAGCCGCTAGTTTAGGACAAGTTCACCGGGCCCAACTGAACACCGGGGAAGATGTGGTGGTCAAAGTCCAACGGCCCGGATTGAAAAAATTATTTAGTATCGATCTGGCCATCCTGAAAAAAATCGCCCAATACTTCCAAAATCATCCCAAATGGGGTAAAGGTCGCGATTGGACCGGTATTTATGAAGAATGCTGTAAAATTCTCTGGGAAGAAACCGATTATCTCAACGAAGGTCGCAACGCTGACACTTTTCGCCGTAATTTTCGCGGGGAAGATTGGGTCAAAGTACCGAAAGTCTATTGGCGCTACACCTCTCCCCGGGTTTTAACCCTAGAATACCTCCCCGGCATCAAAATCAGTCATTATGAAGCCCTAGAAGCGGCAGGACTCGATCGCAAATTGTTGGCTAAACTGGGGGCCAAAGCTTATTTAATTCAACTGCTCAATAACGGCTTTTTTCATGCGGATCCTCACCCCGGCAATATCGCCGTTGATAGTGATGGCTCGTTAATTTTCTACGATTTCGGCATGATGGGACAAATTAAAACCAACGTGCGCGAAAAACTAATGCAGACTCTCTTAGGAATTGCCCAAAAAGATGCCGATCGCGTGGTCACTTCTCTGGTAGATTTAGGAGCATTAACTGCTAATGGTGATATGGGAGCAGTGCGGCGCTCGATCCAGTATATGCTCGATAACTTCATGGATAAACCCTTTGAGGAGCAATCCGTGGCCGCTATCAGCGATGATCTCTATGACATGGCCTACGATCAACCTTTTCGCTTTCCCGCTACCTTTACCTTCGTCATGCGGGCATTTTCTACCCTGGAAGGGGTAGGCAAAGGACTCGATCCCGAATTTAACTTTATGGAAGTGGCCCAACCTTTTGCCCTGCAATTAGTACATGATATGACAGGAAATAATGGCAGTAATATCCTCGATGAGTTAGGACGACAAGCAGCCCAAGTGAGCAGCACCGCCCTGAGTTTACCCCGACGCATCGATGATACGATCGAAAAATTAGAACGGGGTGATATCCGTGTCCGGGTGCGTTCGAGCGAATCTGAGCGACTTTTGCGGCGATTGGGTATGATCCAAATGGGAACCAACTATACTTTAATTATCAGCGCTTTAATTGTCTCAGCGACGCTTCTATTTGTCAGTGGTTTTGGTTGGTTGACCTTATTGCCGTTAGGAATTGCGCTTTTCCCGGGGGTAGCTTTGTTGAGACTTTGGCAGAAAATTCAACGTCAGGATCGCATGATGTAATTGATCACGGGATAATAAGTTATTGTGTTAGAAGCAGAAATTTCGATGAACAACCTTTCTTTTGGAGGAATGACCGATCCTGGTGTAGTGCGATCGGTTAATCAGGACAGTTATTATATCGACCCCGATCGCCGCTTTTTTATCGTTGCCGATGGTATGGGGGGTCATGCGGGAGGCCAGGAAGCTAGTCAAATAGCCAATGAAACTATCCAAGCTCATCTAGAAGAACACTGGAATTCGCCCCTGAATACCGGGGAATTGCTGCAGGAGGCAATTACTGCCGCTAACGAGAAGATTATTGAAGATCAACTCAAAAATCCCGAAAGACAGGACATGGGGACAACCCTAGTCATGGCTATCTTCCGAGATGATGGCTCTTGGTACACCCATATTGGTGATTCCCGTCTCTATCGCTTTCGTGAGCAAAAATTAGAACAGGTGACGGAGGATCATACTTGGATAGCTAGGGCGATAAAAATGGGCGATCTGTCCGAAGAAGATGCGAAAAACCACCCTTGGCGACACATTTTATTTCAATGTCTCGGTCGTCGCGATTTGCCCCCAGTGACGGTATCTCCCCTCGATGTGCAATCTGGCGATGGTTTAATTCTCTGTAGTGATGGTTTGACGGAAGAAGTGTCCGACGAGGAAATTAGCGATTATTTGCAAACCGGTGCTGATTGTCAGGAAATTGTCGAGAATTTAGTGGCAGCGGCCAAAAAAGCTGGCGGTTCTGATAATATCACTGTGGTCATGGTAAGCTGTTGACTATCTAGGGTTTGCGGCAAAAAGTTTCTCGTGGGGAAGTGGGGAAGTGGGGAAGTGGGGAAGTGGGGAAGTGGGGGAATTTCAACTAAAACCCTAACACCCTAACACCCTAAGACCCCCCGCAACGCGCACGCAGTGACCACCCTATCTCCTGCCTCGCAGCCTCGGAGCCTCATCTCAACAAGCAATTTAAATTCGCGGGCAGCTTACTCGATCGCTCCTGCTTGTTGTAATAAAGAAACGATCGCCTGATGGTGATTAAATTTAGCTAACATTAAAGCGGTCATTCCCCCTTGATTTTTCTGATTTAAGTGCACTTTTCCCCCGTCTAACAAAACTTTAACCGTGTCGAGACAACCGTGATAACTCGCCCACATTAAAGGGGAAGCGCCGCTAAAATCGAGTTTATTGACATCAGCACCGATATCGATTAACCGGCGCACCAGTTGACTATTATTGCCCTCACAAGCTTTCATGAGGACGGTTTTGCCATCGGGATAAACGGCGTTGGGATTAGCCCCGTAGTCGAGGAGATAACGGCAGATTTCGGCAAATTTGCGCTGTAGAGCTAAGGTTAACGGTGTTTCTCCCTGCTGAGTTAGGTTAGGCTCCGCTCCCTGTTTTAACAATTCTAAAACGATCGCTTCGTATCCTTGCATCGTGGCGATGATCAGGGGTGTATCCCCAAAATGATTACGGTGATTGACAAAAGCGCCGGCTTGTAGTAAGGCCTGGACGATCTCTAGATGTCCTTCGATCGTCCCTAAATGCAGGGCCGTTTCTCCAGCCTGATTTTGATTGTCAATACTGGCCCCCTTAGCGAGTAAAAGTCGGACAATATCGAAATATCCCTCAGCAGCAGCGATCATGAGGGCAGTTTCTCCCTCCTCCGTGCTGATATTCGGATTTGCTCCCGCTTGCAGTAAAGTTTGCCCGCTGCCGAGATTTCCCCTCTCTACAGCCAAAATTAGGGGAGTTTCCCCAGATAAAGTGGGAGAATCGAGGGGCATACCACGGGTAATAAACAATTCGAGGATTTCTGGGCAATTAGCGGTGAGAGCCTGTAACCAAGCTTCTTGACGTATTTCGTCATCTACACCACTATCGAGCAGTAAACGGACGATTGCGGCGTAATTTTGGCTAATAGCTACAGATAAAGCCGTATCTCCATCCCGATCGCGCATATTGACCCGAGCGCCAGCGATTAATAACTGTTCTGCGATCGCTGTATGACCCTTATAAGTGGCAATTATTAGTGCAGGTGTACCATCTTGATTGACCTGATTGACATTAGCACCGGCGGCGATTAATTGAGCAAGGATTTCACTGTGATTGAGCGCAGCCGCTAACATGAGAGGGGTTAAACCTTGAGGTTGTTTACTTTTGTTGATATCAGCCCCAAATTCTCGCAAAATTGCCACAATTTCCCTATGACCCCCCTGCACGGCATAGATTAAAGCCGTAGTATTTTGCACATCAGTGGCGTTGACATTTGCCCCCTGACTCAGTAAAGCTTGAACCCGCGCCCGATTGCCCTGACGCGCCGCTTGTATTAACAAGATATCCCAATTAGAAGCCATTAACAGTGACCGATCGGCAGAAAGTATTTTTTCTATTATCGATCTTTCTAGACAGTTGACGCTCCCATCGCACTCATGCGAGGGATTCCCTGTTCATCCAGTTACCTTATCTACCAAGCTTTTCATCGTACAAGGTGTCAAACCGAGAGCCTTCAAGCTGACATTTTAGGTAAACGGACAGAAAAGCTACTACCCCGTTCTAATTCTGAGGTGACGGCAATAGTTCCCCCATGAGCATCGATAATGCGACGGGAGAGATAAAGTCCTAACCCATTGTTGGAAGTGTCTGGGGAACCGGAGTACAGGCGCTCGAAAATCCGGAGTAGTTCTTCTGCTGAAATGCCTATACCAGTATCCTCGATGACAATGGTGACAAAAGTATCTTCCTCTGTAGCGGGGATTAGATGAATTTTCACATCACCCTTTTGGGTAAATTTAATCGAATTGCCGATGAGATTGGTAAAAACGCGCCGCAGTTCCAAGCGATCGCCAGTTAGGAAAATTTCCCTGGCATTTTCGGCATTTAAGCTTAATTCTAGTCCTTTTTCTCGGGCAAGGGGAGTTAACTGCTGACAGACTTCTTCGAGAATATCGATAATCTTTAATTTAGTAAAATTAAGTGTCTTTTCGCCGTTTTCATAACAATAAACTTCCAAAAGATTATTAACCATTTCCAAGAGATTTGTATTACTGCGAATAATCACCTTAATAACTCGACTCATTTCGGGAGTAATCTCACCGTATAAACCTTCTTGAAATAGTTCTAATATGTGATTGACAGACACTAAGGGAGTTCGCAAATCGTGGGTCATCCTCGAAACAAAATCTTCTTTTTGTCTAGCCAATTGCTCTTTTTCTTGTTTGGCAATCGCCACTTCTTGTGCCGCTTCATAGATGCCTAGGGCGTTTCGCATCGCTTGATTTAAGTGCGCGGCAGAAAGACGAAATTTACTCAGATAATCGGAAGCACCGGCTTTCATCATATCTACGGCAATTCCTTCGTCTCCGTGACCGGTTAAGACAATTAGGGGTATTTTAACTCCCTGCTGCCGAATTTCCCGCACCAAAGTCAAACCATCTTGATCGGGTAGAAGATAATCGATAAACATACAGTCGAAAAGATTATTGGACATCTTTTCTTTAGCCTCTTGATAGTCAGCGGCTTCTGTTATTTCGATCGCCATCTCCGATGTTCTTAAGAATCGGCGCACGGCGACCCGATCTACTTCATTATCATCAACAATTAGAACTTTTAACTGGTTTAACATTGCCAATTTAAATCTGAATTTCATTACTGTCTGATCTACCCTGATAGAATACCTCGAATCGGGTTCCATGGTCAAGACATTTTCGAGGTCGATTCTTACAGCTTTTTTCATAAAGATGAAGTATAGCCTAATTTGCTATTGACGACTGAATCGTGACGACTGGCCGCCAAAACGAAAAATTACTACCTCACTATTAAGATGACTGCCACAATCGGAAACAATACTTAAACAAAATGGCAATGCTTCAACAGAGCGCCTTCAAGTAGGGGATGATATTCTTTTTCGGAGATAGTATAGGTCCCAAATCTAGCCAGATGGGGATTTTGCATTTGGGCATCAAATAGACAGAAATCCCGTTCTCTAAGGTGTTCGACTAACTTGACCATGGCTACCTTAGAACCATCAGGAATTTCATAGAACATCGATTCCCCGATAAAAACCCCACCAATTGCCAAACCTAAAATCCCTCCCGCTAATTGATCCCCTTGCCAAGTCTCGAAACTGTGGGCCCAACCGGCTTGGTGTAATTGCTGATAGATTTGGATTAACTCCGGGGAAATCCAAGTCAGCGAGCGATCGGCACAACCGGCACAAACCCCAGCAAAATCGCCGTTAATAGCCACGCTAAAGCGATTTTGATTCAAAACTCGTTTTAGGGACTTGGGATACCTAAAACGCCGATCGAGAGGGATAAGAGCGCGATTTTTACTAGAATACCAATCCAATCGCCCCCCCTCATCGGCCATGAGAAAGTAACCGCGTGCGTATCCTTGTATAATAGAGGCGGTATCCACGACTCCCCCCAAGAATTCAGTCTCGTAGCCTGATCATTCTCTAATTATGCCCGATCATCCCGCACCAATTCCACCTATTACTTTACCACCGATCGAAAATCCCCAACAGGAACAAACTTGGCTGCGCACCGCTTTGCATCGTTGGTTAGATGCAGAATTTATTCCCGAAGCTATTAATGAAACTATCGCTGAACGCGCTAGTCAAATTTTTCTGCGTCAGCGTTTGGAAGGGGAAAACGATCTCGGTAGCTTGGTAATTGCGATCGTTACCGAGATGCAGGCTTTTGATTTTCGCGAAAGTTTTTATAGTGAATTCGCCATCGCTAACGCCGTCAGTGATTTGATTTTAGATAGTTTAGGGATCGATCGCTGTTGTGGGCAAAGTTAGACAGTTTTTCTCTGCTATTGGAGTTTAATTTCTATTAGCGGTCCTGCTAATTTTTTTGTACGAATGGGGTATTGCTCATTTAAGAAGTTAACAAAATCTTCTTCGGGATGTGCCACGACGATATTACTGTAGTTTTGGGCTAATTCCTTGAGATTGAGTTTTTGCCGCCAGGATTCCACATCGCCATCCCGAAATAATTGAAACTTAACTCGATCGTTAACTAAATAGGATAATGCCAAAAAGAAACTAGGGGTATTATCGCTGATAACTATCGGCTTAGTCATGGAGTTTAAAACAGGAGCGATTTCTAGATTATTGCCACTGGCTGTACCTCGTTGATCATCTAAAGCCGCATCAGGAGTTAAACCCAGAAATACACCCGATACTATACCTAGTAGCAGGAAAATTAGCAAGATTTGTTGTCCTAAATAGGGTCTGCTGAAAAAGTTATTGAAAAGCACAGGTCTCTTAATCAATGATTTCACTTAGCTAAAAACATAAGCTTTAGTTGTTGAT
>MTBT01000112.1 GCA_002282935.1 Microcystis sp. LSC13-02
TTCTTAAAAAAGGGTTGAAATATTTGGGAAATCATCTCAACGGTACTGTTGGGCAAACAGAAACCGACCCAAACGCCTTGGGAGAGTCCGGTAAGAAAGATTTTCAGTGGAGACATTGAGAATCTAAGCTGTCTCGTTGAACAAGGAATTTCTAACAGCGATGTGGCAAGAATCCCCCATCACAGCGTAGCTTGACGGTGGGAGTATGTCAAACCAACCATCATCTGGGTAATAATGCAAGAACAAGAAATTAATAAGGACAAATCTAAGAGTTTTTGGGCTTCTATTCGAGAAAATCTGCAAATTATCACTATAGCTTTAATTTTAGCCCTACTGATTCGCACTTTTGTGGCTGAACCTCGTTTTATCCCCTCTGATTCTATGTTACCCACCTTAGCACAGGGCGATCGCTTAGTAGTGGAAAAACTTTCCTACGATTTCCATCCCCCTCGACGGGGGGATATCGTCGTCTTTGAACCGCCGGCACAATTACAATTACAGGGATACCAAAAGAACCAAGCTTTTATTAAAAGAGTGATTGCCACAGCAGGGGATGTGATTGCTGTCAAGGAGGGCAAAATTTACCTGAATAATCAACCCTTGTCAGAGGATTATATTCTAGAATCCCCTCAATATAATTTAATACCTTTGCTCGTGCCAGAGAATAATTTATTTGTCATGGGAGATAATCGCAATAATAGCAATGACTCCCATATCTGGGGGTTTTTACCGGAAAATAACGTGATTGGTAGGGCGGTTTTTCGCTTTTTTCCTTTTAATCGTTTGGGGATTTTAGGGGGGAATAGCTAACGGGAATTTTTAGCCCTGACGATGTTGAACAATTAAGACGGAACAGGGGGCATGATGGAGAACATAATTACTCACACTACCTAAGAATAACTCTCCTAGACCCGATCGCCCACGCCGACCGATGACAATTAAATCAATATTTTCCTCTCGCGCCACTTTACAGATAGTTTTGGCGGCATGACCGTAAATTTGCCGGTATTCTCCCTTGACACCCATTTCTCCCGCCTGATTAGCTCTTTTTTGCAACATGGCCACCCCTTTCTGCTCGAATTCTTCCCATTGTTGCCGCCAAAAATCGAGAGTGAGATCATTGCCCTGGGCGGGGTAAATATCGGCTAAATTGGGTGGAATCGGTAAAGGGCTATAATCTTCTTCAGGGGAAAGGACGTGCAGTAGTAGGAGGTTAGCTTCGTACTTACTGGCTAAGGATACAGCCTCCTTAAAGACACTCTCCCCCATCTCCGACAAATCTACTGCTATCAAGATTTTTTGATACATTTTTCAGCCTCTGCAACCATGCCTTATTTAACGGAATCCGACGCTATTAGGAATGCGATCGATCACTTTGGCCATTTTCCCATTCTTTGGTTAGATACGGAAGTAGCCGATTACGATAGCAAGACTCCCCGTTTGTCTCTGATTCAAATTCTTGCTGATTCCACGGACTTAACGGGTGAGCGGGTGACAATTTTGGATGTTCTTGATCGACCCGATCTTACTAACTATTTTATCACTAAAATCATGCTGGTTGACCGGATAGAAAAGGTTTTTCACAATGCTAGTTATGATTGTAAATTTTTGGGCGGTAAAAGCAAAGTTAAAAAAATTACTTGTACCCTAGAGTTAGCTAAAAAGGTTCCCTACTATATTGCTCCTTTACCCAATTATCAACTAAAAACCGTGGCTGAATGTCTTTGTCATTTTCCCGCTATTGATAAAAGTGAACAGGGGGGGAATTGGGGCAAAAGACCTTTAACCGCAGCCCAGCTAGAATATGCACAAAAAGACCCTGTATATACGGCCCAAATCCATCATCGTCTTTTGCAGCTTTCCCATTTAATTACTCCCGATCCCGCGGGTGAGAATCTGGAAAGATTAACTAATCGTTATTGGGAAATTTACCAGCAATGGAGGATTTTAGATACAGAGATGGAACATCTCAAGGAACGTTTAAAATCGGCAATTATCCAGCAAGAGGCTGCGGAGATTAACGGGTTTTCGGTCAGTTACCAAAATCGCACCAGCAAAAAAGTTAAACTGGCCGAATTAGCCAAAGTTGTCTATTTATCGGGTCAGGATAGCCAAATATCTCTCTCCTTAACTAATGATCTTCTCAAAGAATTGGGGGATTTAGCCCAAGGGTTAACCATCGAGGAAACTCGCCAAAAAATCAGTCAATTGACCATCAAACAAAGTGAAGCTGACTTGACATGATTATAGCAGAATCCAGCAGATAGGAGATAGGAGTCAATACCAAATTAGGTTATACTTGATATTTATGAAAAAGGCTGTAATAGCTAGAAAAAATTGCTTGCGGGGATAATCTAAATGACTGTAAAGATCGCTTATCTGGGCCCGGTGGGAACCTATTCAGAAACAGCCGCTTTAGCCTATGCTAATAGTTTACCACCCCAGCCTCGTCAATTAATACCCTATCCTAGCATTGCCTTAGCCCTGCGAGCGGTTGTCCAAAATCAGGCCGATTTAGCAGTCGTCCCGGTGGAAAATTCCACCGAAGGAAGTGTGGTAATGACTCTTGATGCTTTATGGCAATTACCCGGGTTACAGATTCAACAAGAATTAGTTTTACCGATTTCCCATGCACTTCTATCTCCTAGACAATCGCTAACAGAAATTAAAACCGTTTATTCCCATCCCCAAGCTTTAGCCCAATGTCAAAAATGGCTAGAAAACAATTTACCTACCGTGCCAATTATTCCCACCAATTCTACCACAGAAGCGATTCAAATTCTCGATCGAGAGGGTAATTCGGCCGCGATTGCTTCTCCCCGGGCGGCAAAACTCTATAATGTACCAATATTAATACAACCAATTAATGATTATCCCGATAATTGTACCCGTTTTTGGATAATGGCTTTAACTTCCCATCCCCAAGGTGAGCGAATGTCCCTCGCTTTTCAGGTTTTAGATCAACCCGGAGCTTTAGTCAAACCCTTAGAAGTTTTTGCCAAACGTCAGCTTAATTTATCTCGGATCGAATCGCGACCAACTAAAATATCTTTAGGGGAATACATATTTTTTATCGATCTAGAAATTAATCCAGATCAACAGCATTTAATCTCGGCAACTTTAGAAGAATTAACCAATTATACTGATGCGATCGAGGTTTTTGGTGCTTATCAGGTGGTTAATTTGCCTGTAGAAAGTTTAGAGGAATTATAAACTAAATTCCTCATAAATTACAGAAATTAAATAGAGATATTTTAGCTTTTAAGAGAGGGAATAATCGGCAAAGATGAGGTTTCCTCTGGGGTAGAATCAAGCTTTCTTTCCCCCACTAGAGGAAGAATAATTTCCACAGTTGTTCCTAAACCTTGACCTTGACTAGAGATAGTAATATCTCCCCCCATCATTTTCATCAAATTCTTAGAAATAGCTAATCCCAAACCCGTACCGCTAAATTTTCTGGTTGTGGAACCATCAATCATCACAAAAGGGCGAAATAATTTTGATTGTTGCTGGGGGTCTATACCGATTCCTGTATCGATTATAGTAATAATAGCCTGTGGATGTTCTAAGTGAGTTATCAAAGAAATTGTGCCTGTATCAGTAAATTTAATTGAGTTAGAAATAACATTCAAAATTACCTGTTTTAATTTAGTGGTATCAGCACAGACTATAGGAATTTCTGGACAAAAAAGTAGATTGAATTTTAAGTGCTTACGTTGCAGCGATGCTGTTTGTAAATTAATAACTTCATTGATAATTTGGTGTAAATCTACTGGTTCAGGATTAACAGAAAGTTTGCCCGCTTCTATTTTAGCAATACTGAGAATATCATCAATAATTTCCAAAAGATGTACAGCTGCATTATCCGCTTGTTGCAGATATTCTTTTTCCTCCTGCTCACTATTACAAAATCCATCCATAACGCAACGAATTGAGCCAATAATACCATTGAGAGGGGTGCGTAATTCGTGGGAAGTATTCGCCAAAAATTGGTTTTTTAATTGATTAGCATTTTCCGCTTCTTGCCGACTCTTAACTATTTCCTCTCCCCAAAGGCGTAAACGTTCGAGCATTTCCTCTAAGGCCGAGGCTAACTGATTAATTTCTCGAATATTAAAGTTCTGTGGTGTAATATTTTGTGAAGGAATTTTCTGAACATTTAAGGCATAATCTCGCAGTTTTTCTAAAGGTCTAGCTAAATCCCTGGCAATCAGTACAATAGCTACTAAATAAGCTAATAATAAACCAGAAATCAGATAAAAAATTGCCTCCCAAATTTGTTGTAGAGGAGCCAGAGCTTGGGTGAGGGGACTAATGGCTAAAACTATCCATTTTTGGGATGATTCTCCCGTAACTGGACTGGTGAGGGAACTATAACCAGCGACTAATTCTTTGCCATCTTTCTCGAAAGAAAATAAATGGAGAAATCTCTGTTGACCTCTAATAGCATTACCGATGATCAGATTGAGACGTTCAGCATCAGCTTCTTGACTGATATGCCTACCAATGCGACGAAAATAGGGATGAGCGAGAATAATGCCATTTTCAGAAATAACCACGGGATAACCTGACAAAGAACCGGGTAAAACCTTCTCACCGTAAAGTAGAGAAGCTTGCAGAATCAGACTAGATTGTAATTGTCCTTGATTATCGTAGATGGGAACGGCAAAAACTAATTCTAATTGACGATTATTATTGGGAGATTTAGTTAGAAATTGTCGGGGTAAACCTCTAACTAAAATATTTTCGATATTCCCAGCAAAGCTAGTCGGTTTTTCTGTCCATCTTTCTAGGGGCAAAACTTTGATAATTTCTGGCTCACAGGCTCGATTTAATAAAGGTTTCTTGGTCTTAATATCAATTAATTCCACACAGTTAATCTGATTAGGAAGCCGTGCCGTTAATTGTTGTAAAAAAGCTTCTTTTTCGGCTAAGGTTCCCTGTTTTAAAACCAGACTTTCCCCCGCAGTGATAAGATTGGACTGCAAAAATTGAATTGATTGCTCAATATTGTCTGCTTTTCTGATGGCACTTTCGGTGAGATTTTGACGGGCCGTTTCCAAAAAAGCTGATCGCGCCTTACGATAGGTAATATAAACTCCCATTAGTAGTACAGGTACACTGACTAGGAGTAAGCGAGAGAGCAGAATACGACGAAAGGAGGATTGACCGATAGACATGGGCAGAAATCGGTTTGATTCTTGCTATCAAACTCCAGACTATACTAGCCTATTCACCAATCGGACCGGGTGATATCCCCGATCATTTGCCATGAATCGTCCTCACACCACCGTTATTTTAGCCATGAGTGCCGATGGTAAAATTGCCGACGCCTACCAATCGGCGGCCAGATTTGCTTCGGCTACCGATAAAATGCGTCTAGAACAACATTTATCGCGCATGGATGCCGCTTTATTCGGTGCTAACACCCTGCGCGCTTATCACACCAGTCTTCCTATTCGTCATCCCGATTTTCTCGCATACCGTCAACAACGGGGATTATCTCCGCAGCCGATACAGATCGTTTGTTCTCATTCAGGTCAGCTTGACCCCCGGATGAAATTTTTTCAGCAGCCTTTCCCTCGCTGGTTAATCACGGCAGCAGAAAAAGTGGCAGCATGGGAAAATCGGGGTTTATTTGAGCTTGTCTTAGTCTGCGGTGATTGGAAGCCTATTTTTAGTCAATTTACGGTTTTAGGTCTTAAAAAGCTGGCGATTCTGGGAGGAGGTGAATTAATTGCCTCTCTTTTAGCTGAAGATTTAATCGATGAAATCCATCTAACTATTTGTCCGTTGCTGTTAGGAGGCAATAAAGCGGCAAATCCCCTGGGAGGAACCGGATTTATGGCTGATTATGCCAGAAAATTGCGACTTTTGAGCGTGGAAACCGTGGAAGAAGAAATTTTTTTACATTATTCCCTTGAACGGCAGTCCCATAAATCTCAAAACTAGATTACCTTAAATAAAAAGGTTGACTTATCTTGTCCCATGGTAGAACAGCTTAAACCCCAATATTCTGTCGTTTGGATTGATAAAATGAGTGAGATTCCCCAACAAAAATGGGATGCTCTCGCTCAACCCCTAACTACTCCCTTTCTAGAGTGGGAATGGTTACATAATATCGAAACTTCCGGCAGCGCCACGGGACGCGCGGGGTGGCAACCTGCTCATCTAACAGTTTGGCGCGGTACTGAGTTAATTGCCGCCGCTCCTTTGTATATTAAAAGTCATAGTTACGGTGAATTTGTCTTTGACCATCAATGGGCCGATCTTTCCCATCGTTTGGGGATTAGATACTATCCGAAACTGTTAGGAATGATCCCTTTTACTCCTGCGGTGGGTTATCGTTTTTTAATTGCTCTGGGGGAAAATGAACTGGAGATTACTGCTTTAATGATAGCGGCGATCGATCATTTTTGTGACCAAAATCATCTGTCGGGTTGTCATTTTCTTTTTGTTGATCCCCAATGGCGAATTTTAATGGAAAATTTTGGCTTTACTCCCTGGTTACATCATAGTTATATTTGGAATAACAAAGGTTTTCAAAGTTTTGAAGATTATCTGACAGTTTTTAATGCTAATCAACGCCGCAATATTAAACGGGAACGGAAAGCAGTGACTAATGCGGGGTTAATTATTAAAACTCTGGCCGCTGAAGAAATTCCCCATCATTTATTCCCGTTAATTTATCGGTTTTATAGCAGTACCTGTGATAAATTTTACTGGGGAAGTAAATACCTGACACAGAAATTTTTTGAACAATTATATCCGAATTATCGTCAGCGAGTGGTTTTGATTACTGCCTACCAAAATGAAAAGGATACTAAACCGGTGGGTTTATCTTTTTGTATTCGCAAAGATACTAATCTTTATGGTCGTTACTGGGGCAGTTTTCAAGAGTACGACTGTTTACATTTTGAAGCTTGTTACTATCAACCGATCGATTGGGCAATTAGTCAAGGTATTACCATGTTTGACCCCGGTGCGGGAGGACAACATAAAAAAAGACGGGGTTTTCCCGCTACTGCTAATCACAGTTTACACCGTTTTTATCATGGCAAAATGACTCAAATTCTCCGCAATTATATCCAGGAAATCAATCAAATGGAACAGGAAGAAATTGAGGCAATTAATCAAGATTTACCCTTTTCTAAGAGAGAAATTGAGTTGAACGAGTAATTTAGATAGGGTTTGTCCCTATTAGTGCAATCAACTATGAATACGAGGTTCCGGGTGCAGATTGGCTAAAATCTCACTTTCGATCGCCGCTAGGGTTTCTAAGCGTTGCTCGATCACTGTACGTTCAAAATAATCCGCTGCTAATAGCCAATAAATACCATATTGACATCCTCACCGCCGTAAAACGGACGGTGATTCCCAAACCTCACGATTTAGGTTTCTGCTTCTTTCCCTTGCGGGGTTTCGCACCTGC
>MTBT01000113.1 GCA_002282935.1 Microcystis sp. LSC13-02
TTTTCCCCCCGACCACTCCAAGAAATGGCACTTTTTGATTTCAAAAAAGCCTAAAGATATTATCCAACAAGGTTTTTAGATTTATTCAGCAGACCCTACTTACAAAATGCTCTAGAAAAAGGATGATGGTATGTGATATAATTTGCTCTTGCTTTCATCTACATATTTAAGTGATTTTGTCAAGAAAATGAGCGAATTAAAATCCCAAATCACAGCTATTGATCATCAACTTTCCAAACGTCCGATCGCTCTCGATCCCGGAGGATATTTTATTATTTATCTAGACCGAGAAGCAGGGTTAATCTGTGCCAAACATTACAGCAATATTATCAATGAAAAAGGTTTAGCCGTCGATCCAGAAACGGGAAAAGTTATCGGTGTTAGGCAAAAACTTGATCGCAATCCTGAGACTATTTACACCGCAAGAACCGCCAAAGAATTAGCCGTCAAAGTGATCGAAGAAAACCAACCTTGTCCAATTACTATGTTCGATCATGCTGCTTATTTAGGTCGAGAATTTACCCGCGCTGAATACGCTTTAATTACCGGGGAAGAATATATTCAGGATTAAAAATTGGGCTTGTCAGTGATCAGTAAACAGTAATCAGTAAACAGGGATAAAGATGAAGATAAATAAGTAAATAACTTAAAACTTACATCTGATAACTGATAACTGATAACTGATAACTGTTAAACCGTGCCTTTAAATAAACCTTGGGGACGGAATAATAACAGCAAGATCATAATTAATAAAGCCACGGCTAATTTATAATCAGAACCAATTAAGGGAACACTAATTTCTTGGGCAACACCAATAATTAAAGCCCCGGCAATCGCTCCGTAGGGATTACCAATACCACCTAAAATCACGGCGGCAAACATTGGTAAGATTAAAAACCAGCCCATATTGGGACGCACTCCCCCAGTAATTAACCCGAACATCGCTCCGGCTAAAGCAGTTAAAACTCCCGTAATTATCCATGTCCAGAAGACAACCCATTCGACGTTAATTCCGGTTACTCTAGCTAAATCGGTGCTGTCAGCTACGGCGCGCATCGCCTTACCGATCTTAGTTTTTTGCAATAACAAATGGAGGGCAATAATAACTATAATTGCCAAACCAATGACTAACAAGCGATCGAAAGCTACTTTAATCCCAAAAATTTCTGTAGCGGTCATCACAGGCAGATCGTAGCGTTGATTACTACCGCCCCAGATCATTAAAATACCATTGCGAAGAAATAAAGCCAAACCGATCGAAATAATAATTAAAGTGGTAGAATCAGCCCGTCGATCGCGCATGGGTTTCCACAATAATCTCTCGGCAATGAGCATGGCAATAGCTGTCACCGCTGCCCCCACCAGCATCGCTAACCAGAGATTAATCCCTTGAGCATTTACCACCCAAGTTATGTAAGCACCCAAAGTCATAAAATCGCCGTGGGCAAAATTAGACAGACGCAAAATGCCACAGGTAAGGGTTAACCCAACAGCAGCCAGAGCAATAATACTGCCGACGGCTAAACCATTGAATAAAAGTTGCGATGTATCCATCAAACCTCTTGTATAAATCAGAAATTGTCCTTAGAAATAGGAGTCAGGAGAGAGAAAATTAATTAACTTTTGTATTTAGCTGAAAGCTGACAGTCCGTTGCTTAAATATTTTTGTTTAGACTAAATTGCATGGCAGTATAAGCTTAGACAGCTATTATAAAGGTTTCTGTGCCAGCAATTTCTAGCGGCCAGCGAAAAGCTGACGGCCGATGGCTTACTGCTATAAAATCAAGAATGCCCACTGATGGAATTTTCCCCTGATGAAGACTATCTTTCGATTAGCGATCGCTTTTTTTGCCGTACTATTTATCCTATCTCCTGTCAATGCCTTAGCTGCCAGTTCTGCTGCTGTCACAGGAGCCAATGCCAGTTATGAAAACCAGAATCTGACAGGAAAGGATTTTTCGGGACAAAATTTGCAATCTGCCCAATTTACTAACGTTAATCTCCAAGATTCTAACTTTAGTTCTGCCGATTTGCGCGGGGCGGTGTTTAACGGAGCCTCTATCATCGAAGGCAACTTTCATGGAGCGGACTTAACCAATGGGTTAGCCTATCTGAGTACCTTTAAAAATTCTGATTTAAGCGATGCCATTTTTGCCGAAGCGATCATGCTGCGTACCATTTTCGAGGGAGTAAACATCAACGGTGCTGATTTTAGTTTTGCCGTGCTTGACGCTCAACAAATCAAAAATCTCTGTGAAAGAGCCGAGGGTGTAAACTCAAAAACCGGCGTCTCTACCCCGGAATCTTTAGGATGTGATCAATGATGCAAAAAAGGGTTGGTGTTATTGGTGGTGGACAATTAGCTTGGATGATGGCACAGGAAGCCAAGAAATTAGGCATTTCTCTAATTGTACAAACACCACACCCCGACGATCCCGCCGTTGCTTTAGCTGACGGGGTTGTCTTCGCAGAAATAGCTGACGTGGAAGGCACAAAAAAACTAGCTCAACATTGTGATCTGATCACGTTTGAAAATGAGTTTGTTAATTTAGATGCCCTAGAAGAATTAGCGGCCACAGGAGTGAAATTCTATCCTAGTTTGGCAAATCTGCGCCCCCTATTGGATAAATACGAGCAAAGATGTTATTTACGCTCCCTAGGGTTGCCTGTGCCTGATTTTTGGGCGATAGATAATTTATCCCAACTAGAAAATTATCCTTTTCCGCTGGTGCTGAAAGCGCGACGACACGGTTATGATGGTCAAGGAACCTTTATTATTCGCACTCCTGAAGAATTAAACGCCAAAAAGCCGCAATTAGAGCCTCTTGACTTGATGTTAGAAGCTTATATTCCCTACGAGCGCGAATTAGCCATCGTTGCCGCTAGGGGATTAACTGGGGAAATCGTCACCTATCCCGTGGTGGAAACCCATCAAGAGGAGCAAGTCTGTCACTGGGTAATCGCTCCAGCCACTCTTAATCAATCTTTACACGCTCAAACCGAACCTATCGCCCGTCATCTGTTAAGTAGTTTGTCGGCGGTGGGGGTTTTCGGGATGGAATTATTTGTCACTTCCCAGGGAGAGGTATTGATTAATGAAATCGCTCCCCGTACCCATAATTCGGGTCATTACAGCCTCTCTGCCTGTCTTACCTCCCAATTTGCCCTACAACTGCAAGCAGTGGCTAATTTGCCCCTCGGAGCCACGGATTTAAAATCTGCCGGGGCAGTCATGGTTAATTTATTAGGTTTTGAGGATAGTGACGGCGATTACGCCGAAAAACGAGCAGTTTTAGCAGCAATTCCGGAGGCTCACGTTTTTTGGTATGGTAAAAAATCCCGTCCCGGTCGAAAATTAGGCCATGTCACCCTGTTAAGAGATACAACCGATCGCTCTGAGTTATCAGCCCTAGCAAAGCAGATAGAAAAGCTTTGGTATGGTTGTTAGGGAATTAAGTAGGGAGGTACAATTATTTGTAGGATGGGTTAGCGGTAGCGTAACATGAGCGGGCGTTGGGTTTCATGCTTCAACCGTTCGGCTGAGATCAAGGCCGAAGCCCAACCTACGTTCATCTTATATTTAATTCCAACCACCCACTTATGAATTATGAATTGGGGAGTATTTTCAGTGAACAGTAAACAGTAAACAGTAATATATCCTGATGCAATTCAGACTTGAATTGGCCGTGTCCTGGTGTCCTTTGCATTAATAAAAATTTAGGCATGAGAGAAAAATTCCAGCTAATTGCTCTAAAAATCATCATCGTTATTCTCGGAATTATTGGCATTTTATTGTCGCATAATCCAATTCAAAGAAATAATTTAGAAGCAGGAATGACAAGAACTATAGCTTATCAAATTATTGGTAATCGCAGCGGTCAAATTATTGTTAAAAGCAAAACTACAGGGGAAGTTATTTATAATTTTCACATGGCAACAGGTGTTGTCGTCAGAGAGATTTTACTTTTAGCAGACGGAAAAACTCTTGTTACATCTCAAAAAGATCGGGCAGCTTTTTGGGATTTAGAAACCGGCCGTCAACTCGCCACTTTCCCACAAAGGATTTATGGATTTTCTCATAACGAAAAAAAATTCTTAACTTATAGCGAAGGCAAGCTGCGCTTGTATAACTATCCAAAACTGACGTTGGCGTGCCAACTGGAAAATGTTACTACAGTCGGACCTGAGAAGTTTGTATTTTCAGCCAACGATCATTTTCTCGCAGTTCTCTTTGCTACTGGCAGACCAGAAAGTGACGAATACTATCCTGGAACTGGCCCGTTAAGAAGGAGTATTCGTTATAGCAAATTGTTTGATGTTAACAATTGTCAGGAAAATGAGGAATTTTCTAAGTTGAGGATTTTTCAATTAGGAAAGTTTTCTAATAATTCACAATTTTATGATATAGAAAATTATCCCCACTATGTTGAAAATGAAAGGCGCTATGTAACAGCAAATTGGCGGTTTGACTTAATGACAAATAAACTGCAAAAATTATAAAAAAAACTCCTCAAGTCAAGCTGGTTGAGGAGTGTTAGTTTTTTTTTGAGTAACCTTGGCAGATGGTAATGTTACTCAACTCATTGCATCAATGCTTCTGATTTTTCTTGGCTTTCCTGGAGAAAAGCCCAACCCCTAAAGCGAGAATAGTTCCCAGTAGTGTCGAAGGTTCAGGTACTTTGGCAGCAGGTTCAATTGTGGTAGAGGCATTTCGAGAACCATCTCTTTCCATTAGATTCCTTACTTCTTCTGGTACTTCATCAGGATTAAGATCGAGTTGGAGATCGAATACACCACCTGTGCCACCTGGATCTGGAGAGCCAATAGTACGCCGACTACTTACTCCTCCGACTGTTCCGTTAAAGTTACTCTTCCAACTGAAAGCATAGAGTGTATCCCAAGTATTATCAGGCAATACTCCAACAAGAAAGGTGTTGAAACCGAGAAATTGTCCAGCTGTCAAGCTAGGTTCAGAAGGTGTATCTTCATAGTGCAATGTATTTGCTGTTAAATTGTCTTGGAGATGATAGCCTGTACCAGTTGCTCCTTGTTCATCCCAATAAAAAGGTAGGTTATCTGCAAAGCCTCCGAAAGCAGGTCCACCTCCTATAGGTGGATCTACATAAGGTACAGATAAACCACCAGGAGGGTTGGGATCGGTATCAATGACTTGATACCAATTGAAGTGATCATAACCACAAAGCTGAGCAGCCTGAGAAATTGTCAGATTAAATTTGGGTTGAAAAGTTGCTGTGATGGTCGGACCACTGATGGAAACAGAGGTAGCTCCGTTGACAATTGGCTCACAAGCTGGTACAAACCGACCTAGCAAATCAGCTGTAGCCGCTCCCCCTTCTAAGACAAAGAACTGGTCGATTGTAGAAAACCCGCTTCCTGTAATTGTCCCAAAACCAGGTATTTCCAGAGTTATAGGAGCGCCACCTAGTGTTTGCATGACTACTGGCGGTAGATTTTTAGGAAGAAAAACCGAGTCGGCACTGGCAATCGGATCGCTTGTATTGGGAGAGTTGATCAAGTTGAGTGGAGCTTGAAAAGTTGTAGGATTAGTTCCTACTGGAGAAGTCACCTGCGTTGTCACATCTAGTCGGACGCTGTTAGCTTCTGTCCCTCGTTGAATTGTGCCATTAAAATAGTCCAGCGTACCTAAAGAAAAAACTTCCCGATCATTCCTAGCCCGAGGTCCGTAAACGTATCCAGTCGTAACATTGACATCAAATGGTTTTCCCGTAAAAGTCAAGCGACCCGGTGGTGGTGGTGATCCTACGCCCCAGGTGAAATTATTAGTCCCTAAACCGGTAACAACCCCAGTGTCTGCACCGGTGAAAACCCCTGAAATATTTCCTTGGAAGCGAGTTGTTGGAGCTGTCTGTGCAATTACTCCGTGGGATAAGGGACCTGATAACAGCAGGGGAACTGCCAAGAGGATGCTTTTTGTGATTTTCATAAGTCGCCATTTCAAAAATAAAAGGCTCTTCTCGACTTTGTGTGATAATTTTGGCTTATGGAATCCTGAAGTGCTTATTGGGCAAGACTTTTAGGACTATTTTGCGGATATTCT
>MTBT01000114.1 GCA_002282935.1 Microcystis sp. LSC13-02
GTGTGGGGTAAAATCGAAACGAATAGGCTTTTTCCATGTCTCACATTCTGGCATATATCGTGTAAATGCGCTAGTATTTAACAGTAAAGCCGTCGTAGAACGACGGGGTTTCAGACCCAAAATTTTCGATGAACATAACTAGGCGAGAATTGATCCAGCAGACAGGTTGGGGGTTGCTGACTTTGGCGATTAGTCAAGGGACAGTTAACCGTCATTTGGCTGCTCTCGCCGCCCCTAATCCCCGAAAATTGGCTCTTTTAGTCGGTATTGACCAGTATGGGGCGAATATTCCGCCGCTGCCCGGTTGTCTTACCGATGTGGAGTTACAAAAAGACCTTCTCCGTTATCGTTTTGGCTTTCAGGATGCTGATATAGTGACTTTAACGGGACAAAAAGCCAGTCGAGAAGCGATCGAATTGGCTTTTTTAGAACACCTGATCGCCCAAGCTAAAACGGGGGATGTAGTAATTTTTCACTTTAGCGGTTATGGCAGTGTTGGGGCCCGAAAAGAGGTTTTTATTGCTGCTGATGGGGCAGAAAATGCTCTAATTAAGGAAAATATTTTGCTTTTGGCTCGCTGTCTAGCTACGGATAAGTTTAGCTTGATTTTTGATAGTAGTCATCTTCCCCAAAATCGTCCCTATCTCGGTAATCTCCGCGTTCGCTCCTATTCTAGAGCCATTAGTGACCTTAACCCCGCCGAGTTAACTTTCGCTGCCGATATTAAAACCCGTTTTAACCTCAAAAATAAGCCTAGTAACGGCGTTATTCTCGCTGCCGCTAAACCAGAGCAAATCGCCCTGGAATTGAGCGGTAATAGCCCCAATGCTGGCTTATTCACCTATGATCTCACTCAGTATCTCTGGCAAGTTTCCCCCAGTCCGACAATCGCGATCGCTTTTCCCCGTCTCCGCAATCTCGTCGCTAGTCACAGCAGTGAACAACAGCAACCGGCAATCCTAACCAGTAATCAAAAAAATAATTCTGCGGCGCTCTATCATACAAATCCAGAAAAGTCAAGGGGTGGGGCGGCAATTGTTACAAATCTTATTGACGAGCGCACCCTAGAAGTCAATCTGGTCGGCCTGCCCTTAGAAATCCTAGAAAATTACGGAATTAACTCCTGTTTGAGCTTTATTGAGGCGACCGGGGAGGAAATCAGCCTACAAATTCTCTCCCGTCAGGGTTTAAAAGCCAAAGCCCAGTTATTATCACCAACCGCCTCCCTAGAAATAGGACAGATTCTAGAGGAAAAATTGCGGGTTTTTCCGAGTCAAATCGGCTTAATCGTCGGTTTGGATAATAACTTAACCCGGATTGAACGGGTAGATGCCACCAGTACCTTTGCCAGTTTGCCCGATGTGGCCGCCGTGGTTAACATTGGCGAACAAGCGGTAGATTGTCTCTTAAGTCGAGTTGGTAGCGAAGAAACTGGCAATTATCAGTTATTATCTCCCAATGGCTCCCTAATTATCGGTAGTTTAGGGGCGGTCAACGAAGCAATTAAATCGGGAATCAAACGACTGCAATCGCAACTAGAAACCCTGCTGGCCTGCAAATTGTGGCACTTGTTGATCAATCAAGAATCCTCCGGTTTAGCCGTCATTGTCACCCTCGAAAGCATTGATAAAATCTATATCTCCCGTCTGCAAACGAAAAAAGCCGTCAATAATAGCAAGGCCAACGATAACGCTAACAATGACTTAATTCTGCCCTTGGGGACAGAAATTCGCTATCAAATTGAGAATCAAGAAGAACAACCCCTCTACGCACTGATCCTTGTCCTCAACAGCGATCGCCAACCGCTTTTATACTGTTCCTGTTCAGAAACCCCCGATAATTTCACCAATTCCAGCCCATTGGCCCCCTTTGTCGTGGCGGCCAAAAGCAAGGCCACCATCCCCAATGACCGCCAAGGGCATTGGAAAATTAGTCAACCCAAGGGCATCAGAGAAAATCTACTGATCCTCAGTCGCCATCCTTTCCCAAAAACCTTTACAATCCTTAATGCTACTCAAAACGTCAAAGGAGAAGCCACCCAACTGCTCACCCTGACTAACCCCCTAGAAATAGCCAGAGCATTCGGTCGCGATCTAAAATTAGATTTAGGTCTAAAAATGGATAGTTCTGGCAGTGTAATTGATGAATACGCCTTTGATCTAGGAACTTGGTCAGGTTTCCGGTTTATTTATCAAGTTATGGACTAAATCGATAGAAAATTCTTATGGAATCCTTGAAAAGAAAAGGTTAAAATCCTAAAACAGCTACCCCTAAATTTCCCGATGAATCTTCTGCCCCGGACCACTCAAAGCCGCCTCAAAAAAATCCCACAAATTCCCAGTGTTTGGGAAGGAGATCGTCGTGCTTTATCCTTATCCGAGAGAATGCCCCGGGCCACCTTAGAACCAAATCAAGAAAGCGGTGGCGAGTGCGTGATCTGGGTGGATGGTAGCGAGGGCTGTGTACGCGCTATGGAAGTAGTTTCCCCCGAAACCGGGCCTGAGGCCATGGTGAGAACCTTAATCCGCGCCATCGAAACACCGCAAAGTCCCGCCCGGCCAGCCAGACCGAAAAAAATTATCGTCCGCGATCGAGAAACACAGTTTTTTCTGCGCGGGGTACTGCAAGATCTGGATATCACCATCGATTATGTCCCCAGTTTGCCCCTGATCGATGATCTCTTTCGTGGATTCGACGAATTCCAAAATAACCGCCCCCCGGCAATTCCTCCCGCTTGGCAGTCCGCTTTAGTGAAAACCGCTCACGAAATTTGGAAAGCTGAACCCTGGTCCTGTTTAGCTGATTACGATATTTTGGAAATTAAGCTCGATCGACCTGATTTCCCGAATCTTTACGCCTGTGTCATGGGAATGCTCGGTCGGGAATACGGAGTCATTCTCTATCGTTCCCTAGAATCCCTCAAACAATTCCGGCAGTCCGCTTTGGCAGAAAAATCGATGGAAAGATTAGAAAAGGCCTTTCTTTCCCAAGATTGCTGGTTTTTAAGCTACGAATTGGCCGATGATGATGAGGACGATGATGAGGATGACTACGATCTAGCCTCGGCTGCCCCCTCCCAAATCCATCCAGTTTTCGGCAGCGTGCATCCCTACGAAGGTATTCGCCCCTATTTAGATGAAGAAGAAGCAATCACGGTATATTTAGCTTTAATGGCTCTGTTGCGCTTTTTTAAAGGCAATCAATCCGCTTTATCCGAAGAACCGATCGGAGAATTACAGCGTCGTTTTCGCATTCCCCTCGATCCCGAACAGGCAAAAGGGGAAACCTTGGCGGTGACGGTGGCCACGATGCCCGATCTATGTGCGGAATTTATGCAACTCTTGGAGGAGGACGACGACGAGGATGAGGATGATGAGGAAGAATCCGTACTCAAGGAGGATTTAGTTCCTGATAATGCACATCTCAGTCTGGGAATGGTTCCCTGGCAATTATTAGATAAAATTCGCAGTCGTCCAAAAATCCATTATCAACCCCAATCCGTACCGACAAAAGGAGAGGGTTTCCCCGTGGTGATGATCCAGACCTCCCGACCGAAAGCCAAGGAAATTATCGAAAAAATCGAACAAGCTGGCGGTTTGGCGGCTATTGGTTTTAACCCCGGCGAAGATCCCCTCGAAGATACCCGTTATGATCTGGGGATTCTGAAAATGGCTAATGGTGATCTCTATCTATTTGGGGAATTCGAGGAAGATGATCCCGACCACCGTAACGCGCGCCGCAATTGGCAAAAACGCATCAAAAATACCGAGGGTTATTGTGGTTTGATTATTGCCATGGGCGTAACCGGTTCCTCCTGCGGTAATCCCCAATTAAACGATATGTTGGCTCTCTATGAGGCAACATCGATCAATAGTAAAGATTTAGACTTGGGAGTTTTGACTCTTATGCCTCACTTCGGTTAATTTGAACGGGCAGCGGCGCAGCTTTTTTTCAGTAATCAGTCATCAGTCATCAGTCATCAGTAATCAGTTTGCTTGGCAAATTCAGTAATAATTTTGGCCGCATCTTCTCTAAACTCTTGCGGGCAGTTTTCATCCACCAGATCTGGCCACAACGCCGCACAAATTACCGCCCGACACGCGGCCAGTGGTCGCCTTGCCCACCAGATATGAAGTGTAGAAATATGCCCATGACGAATCGATTTTTACCGCCACCCATGGGCAGAAATTCGCTTAATGGGTAGGTCAACTTCAATGAGGCGTTTAGGGTAGGTCGTCATAGTTAAAATTTTACAATCTCGTTAAAAAATCCCACTCCTCAAACCAAGTTGAGCGATCAACGCATTCTAATAAAGCAATAAAATCCTGCTCAATATTAAACGCTATATTATGAGGGCTGATCACCTGATTGATAATTGCTTGAACGTCATCTTTTTTGGCATACTTGTAAAAATCCCGTGTATTCAAAATTTGATTGAAATAGTTGCGATAAGCAGTTGATAATTGAACATCATTTTCTGGAATTGACTTATCATTTGTACCCAACATATCATCACTTTTGAGCTTATCCCGAACAGAGCGACATTGATAGATGATTTTTTCAAATGCCTCATCATCATTGAGTAATTGCTGTAATTTGGGATTCATATAGCTCAGATAGGCTTGTTGAAGACCTTCGGCAAGACGAACGGCATCCACTGAAATCGAATTTTGCTGGCGATTTAACCACAGAAAAAGTAATCTACCCAATTTATCAAAATCTGTCAATAAAATAGATTCAAACGTATATGCACGTGGGATATACGTTGGCAAACCAAACCGATTATCTAAATTACTTAGAATTAGATTTTTATGGTCGTCATTTAAGAAATCTCTATCAAGAATTAACACAGATTTTTGCCATAAATTCTGCTGATTTCTAATTAACTGAAAGATCTTTTTATAACTAGGTAAATCCTTAAAAATTTGAGAGACTCCACCCATCACCCAGAAAGAATATTTTTTTGTATTTATACCAATAGTATTATTTTGTAATAACGTATAAATTGCTTTTGCATCATCCTGACCTTCGACAAAAATGATTTTATCCGCTTCAACTGCATTAATAAAATCTAAACCATTGCTATTCCCTAAAGAACTAATAATAGGATTTAGCGCAGAGGGATAAATTCCTTTAAAGCGTGGCTCTACTAAAAGTTCTTGTCGAGATAAAGCATTATAATTATATTGAGGTCTATTTTCAATATGAAAAAGCTGATGCAGAGGAACCTGACGAATTAGAGTCTCATTATGAGTTGTTAAAAAGATTTGAGTATTTGTCGAAAATCTAAGAACCGTATCGATTAAACGTTTTTGAATATCCCGATGAATATGACTATCAGGCTCATCAAATAAAATTAAGTTTAGGTCTCTAGTTTTTTCCGGTGCGTAAAGATTCAATAAAATAACAATAATTTGTAACGTTCCACTTCCCAATAGAGAAATATCTTTCTCAATATCTCTTGACTCGATTTTATAATAAATCACTGATTTTATATCTTTTTGGATATCACTTTTAGGGAAAAACTCAATTTTTTTATCGCCGTTAAAGAGAATATACGATAAATCTCGAATAAATTTATTGTAAAGATTTTCATTTCGAGTTGTATCATAATAAAGATTGTATAAACGATTACGAACAACTTCAACAGACTCTCTTTTTTGAATAGATTCAATAATTTGTGGACGAGTCACAAATCTCTCCTCAGTTCTGATGGTGGCTACAGGAGAGGCAAAAGATGCACTAATAGGGTTGGGAAAATTTTCAAAAAACTCATTGAATCCTCTAAAGTTATATTGGTTATAATTCAAAAGCTCAATAACATAATTTAACCCAGAGGTCTTGATAGAAAAACCAATTTCTAAATTTATATCTACTTTATTTAAGTTAATAGATAATTCAATAGGAGCAGTTGTATCACGTTGATAAAAAATATCGTCAATATTTGAAGTTCTAACCGTTTTAATAGTTTCGTAAGGAAAATATTTTTCTGTTGTATGACCGAGAATATAATCACCTTTTTTGTATAACTCTTTATATCCTTTGCCCGCTTGTCGAATTAGCTTATTAAAACACTCATGCCAAAGGGCGATCGCCTCTAGCAAATTGGTTTTTCCTGAATTATTAACCCCAGTAAAGACATTAAAATCAGGATCTAGATCTACGGTAACATCTTGAAAAGACTTAAAATTTTTAATCTGAATTTTGCTGATCTTCATTCCCGTTCATCCTGCCGTAGAATTGCCTCTAGTCCAAGCTGATAATGTTCAATGCTTGTAACAGGTTGCCGTCCTAGCGTAACCGCATCTCGAATGACATAAACTTCCGACATCATCCCACAGTTAAACACTATATAGAGCCAATAGTCCCGCTTTAATCGTTCGGCTGTTTTATACTTATCTCTGATGCTAACACAATTTGGAAGTAGGTTAGCCCAATTAAATCTAATTAGGGAGCAGTCTCGTAGATTGGTTTGAGCGAAACAATACTTGGGAGAAAACGTATTAATTCGATTGAAAAAGCGAAACCCAACAACCCCAACGCTTACTGCTTAACTCTCAAAGTAATTGGCTGATAGCATTTTTCTTTATTCGTGGCAGGCATCCTACTCGCCTCTCCCCTTCTGGGAGAGGGTGGGGGGAAGGTAAATTAACCATCTCTGCCATTACTTTAGAAAAATGGTATCAGTGGATTGACAAAAATTGAGCTGCAGCCTCAGTTCTGATCACCGATCACTGAAATCCCTAAAATTAAGCGATAATGTAAAGTAAGGTAAAACTTTCTGGACAAATTCTTATTATGGTGTTATTCGGATTCGGAAAAAAATTAACTTTGCCCACAGTAAGGGAGGCACTACCCGGGCGATCGGAAAAAATGCCCGTACCTAGCGGCCACTACGTTAACGGTCATCCCTTGCAGCCCCCCTTTCCCACCGGCATGGAAACCGCAATGTTTGGTTTAGGCTGTTTTTGGGGAGCAGAGCGTAAATTTTGGCAATTAGAAGGAGTTTACACGACGGCCGTAGGTTATGCGGCTGGCATCACCCCCAATCCCACCTATCAGGAAGTGTGTACCGGCATGACTGGGCATAATGAAGTGGTCTTAGTGGTCTATGATCCCAGTGTGATTTCCTACGAACAACTTCTAAAAGTCTTTTGGGAAAGTCATAATCCCACCCAAGGGATGCGTCAGGGTAATGATACGGGAACCCAGTATCGATCGGGTATCTATACCTATAGTCCCCAGCAAAAGCAATTAGCGGAAAAATCCCGATCAATGTACCAAGAAGCTCTCAATCAAGCGGGCTACAGTCAAATTACCACGGAAATTCTCGACGCACCTGAATTTTATTATGCTGAAGTTTATCATCAGCAGTATTTAGCGAAAAACCCCGGCGGTTACTGCGGTTTAGGGGGAACGAAAGTGGAATGTCCGATCGCTCTTGATCTGAAGTTAACTTAAGTAGGGTTAGGAGTCAGTTATCAGTTATCAGTTATCAGTTATCATTCAGATCATAAAATATCTTTTCTTTTTTGCAACCAATAGGTAAGGAGAAAATAAATAAGGGAATGAAGAATTAATACTCCCCAATTCAATAACAAATTATTGATAGATAATTGATAAACTTGATTGGTATCCTCAAAGGGTAAAGGGATATTAAGATCTTTTGCTTGTGCAATCATATCTTCCACCTCTACTAATACCCCGTAGGCACCAATCGACCAGCGACTAATCATCAACCATGATAGATATTTCCCCAGACCTTCTAAGCTAAATAATACCCCAGCAAAGATAATCTGAGGAATTAAAATTAAAGGTAAGGCACTATTTGCTTGGGTGATATTACTAACGCCAGCAGAAATTAATAAACCGAGATTAATCGCCGCAAATATAGTTAAAAATGTGGTAATAAAACAGCCAATTAACCAGGTCATTAATTCCGGTTGCGGTTGAGTAAATCCCCAAAATATCACGCAGGTAATTACAATTGTTTGCAGAAAAGCTAAGGCTGCTAAAACCAGAATTTTTGAGAATAAATAGGGTAATAATCCCAGATTAACTAATCTTTCTCGCTGATAAATTGCTGATTCTTTGACAATTTCCTGTAGGGAACAGGCAAAACCTACCCACAATTCCGCGCAGGTAAACACAAAGAGAGTTTTTAAGGCTAAAGTTGCCGATTCGATAGCATCTTCACGCTTAGCATTATCTCCCAAAAATAAAGGATCTTTGTCCCCTAAAACCATAGCCATTAAGAAAATTCCAATCGGGGCGGTTAATAGGTATAAAATTAAACTAAATCGATCACGGATAATTAACTTGCTATAGCGTTGACATAAAACCTGTAGTTGTGTCCAAAAAGATTGTTGAACCTGTTGCGGCCTACTATGATTTTGCTGAAATATTTTACCGATTCTTGCTTCAATATTATTTTTGTAGTAGTCGGATTGTTGAAAACGTTGGCATTCTTGCTCAACTTTTTCCCTAGTTTCCAGATGAATATAAATATCGGCAAAATCCCCCTGAGGTAAAGAGAAAAAATTTAAGGCCTCCCCCGGAGAACCAAAATAACATAAATTGCCTCCTTGACCGAGGAAAACTAATTGATCGCAGAGATTGATATTATTAGTAGCATGGGTGACTAGGAGAATTGTTCTGCCTTCTTTGGCCAATTTTGCCAGCAATTCCATCATCTTTTTATCTAAACCGGGGTCTAATCCCGAGGTGGGTTCATCTAAAAAGAATAATTTGGGATTGGCTAATAATTCTACCGCAATACTCACCCTTTTTAATTGACCACCGCTTAAGTCTTTGACTAAAGTATTTCTTCTTTCTAATAACTCCACCTGCTGCAGGGTTTTCTCGATCACTTCTTGGCAATTAAGATCGGGAGGTAGCCTTAATTTAGAAGCGTAATATAACACTTCTCCCACGGTTAAATCCCTGTGGACGATATCGTATTGGGGAACATAACCGATTTGGGTGCGATAGATATTAAAATTCTGGCGCAGCTCTTCCCCATTCAGATAAACAGTTCCCGATGTGGTGGGTTCAATTCCCAATAAAGTCTTTAAGAAAGTCGATTTTCCCGCACCACTTCCCCCAACAATCGCCACTAATTGACTCGGTTCGATCGGTAAGGAGATATGATTGAGAATTATCAAGGGTTGTTTCTTTTTATCCCGCACCATCCTGACGATATTTTCGGCATCTAGACGGATATTATCCCCTGTATCTAATAAAACTAATTCATCTCCCTGCAGCCGAAAACTATAGGGACCGATTCTCACTGTACAACCGTTAGTTAAAATGGCACTACCCGATACTTTTTCTCCGTCGATAAAGACTCCATTGGTGCTTTTGTCATAGAGAATATAACGATTTTGGTTATCGCTGTCGATAATTGCGTGTTGTCGGGAAATTGTCGGCGCGTCTAAAACCACAGTCGCGGTATTATCTCGTCCTAAAACTACACTGCGATTGCCTAGGGAAACCGATTTAAAAGCTAAAGGTGGGCTTTTTACCGGTTGGTTAGGATGATAATAGGTGATCTTGACCCAATTTTTGACATCTTGACCGATATTAATCTCATCTCCATTTCGTAAAAGATAGCCCTCTTTGGGAGTAATCACGCGATTGTTGATAAAAAGTTTATTGGAACTAGGATTAGTCCCGTCTCCATCGTGGATATAGTAATCATTTCCCTGACGACGAAAACAAGCTTGTACTCGACTCACCAGCGTCCAGTGTTGGGGAACAACTAAATCCACCTGTTGACCATCCCGCCCCAATTTATAATTAGGACGACTCAGATTAATAGAAGGGAGAATTTCTCCCTGATTGTTAAGAATAATGTAGGGTTCTTGACTAATAACCGTTTTAATGTTGGGAGAATTGGTCATAAAAAGTTGATCGGTGGGTGGCGTTCGCGGGGGACGGTAAGAAGCTAAGATAGAATTGATGTCTCGATCGCTACTGTTAACCTCAGAGTCTGGAACGAACTCTAGAGATCATGTTAGTAAAACTTCTTAGGATCGATCGAGCTTGTCTAAATTCCTATTCCTAAGACCTATCCACAGGTTATCGTGCTGTTAGACGATGGTTACAACTCCTATTTCTCCTACCGCCAAGGTTTCTAAAGTCGAAGGTATCAAAGAACACAGTAATTATCTACGAGAACCTTTGGCCAGTGAACTCCTCGAAGATACAACCCATTTTACCGATGCGGCGGTACAGATTCTCAAATTTCACGGTTCCTATCAACAGGATAATCGCGACCATAGAACCAAAGGTCAAGAAAAAGACTATCAAATGATGTTGCGTACCCGCAGTCCGGGGGGTTTTATTCCCGCACAACTATATCTTACCCTCGATAGTTTGTCCGATCGCTATGGTAACGGCACTTTACGGGTGACAACCCGCCAAGGCTTCCAATTACACGGCATTTTAAAGAAAAATCTCAAAGCAACCCTCGGGGAAATTATCCGCAGTATGGGATCCACTTTAGCGGCCTGTGGTGATGTTAATCGCAATGTCACCGCACCGCCAGCCCCCTACAAAAATCGCCCCGAATACGGCTATGCTTGGGAATATGCCAATAATATCGCCGATTTGCTCACTCCCCAAACTGGAGCTTACTACGAAATTTGGCTCGATGGCGAAAAAGTGATCAGTGCAGAAGAAGCACCAGAAGTCAAGGCATCGAGACAAAAAGATACAAATGGCATTAACAAAAACGATCCCATCGAACCGATCTACGGTCAACATTATATGCCCCGTAAGTTCAAGATCGGTGTCACTGTGCCGGGAGACAACTCCATCGATATCTACACCAATGACCTCGGTTTGGTGGTGATTACCGACGCAAACGGGGAATTACAGGGTTTTAACATCCTTGCGGGGGGTGGACTGGGAAGGACCCACAATAAGGAGGAAACTTTCCCCAGAATGGCCGATGCGATCGGTTATGTGAGCAAAGAGGAGGTGTACGATCTGGTAAAAGCGATCGTGGCAACCCAAAGGGATTACGGAGATCGCGGCGATCGTCGTCATGCCAGAATGAAATATATCCTCGAAGAATGGGGAGTAGAAAAATTCCGCAGCACTGTTGAGGGTTATTTCGGCCAAAAAATCGCACCCTACCAACCCCTCCCCGATTGGAAATATCAAGACTTTTTGGGATGGAATGAACAGGGAGACGGAAAATTATTTTATGGTCTTCATGTAGAAAATGGCCGGGTCAAAAATGAGGGCAGTTTTCAGCTAAAAACCGCCTTAAAAGTGATTATCGAGCGTTTTCAGTTGCCCATGCGCTTGACGGCTAACCATAATATCATTCTCTACGAAATTGAACCCAAAGATCAGGAAGCGATCGAGGCGATCCTGAAAGAACAGGGAATTATCACCAATCCCGCCGAAATTGACCCTTTAACCCGTTATTCCATGGCCTGTCCCGCTTGGCCCACCTGTGGATTAGCGATTACCGAGTCAGAAAGAATTTTACCCAGCGTGATTGAACGCATTCGCACTCTGCTTAATCGCTTAGGATTAACCAAAGAGGAATTTGTCATCCGCATGACAGGATGTCCCAATGGCTGCGCGCGTCCCTATATGGCAGAATTAGGATTTGTGGGTAGCGCTCCCAATTCCTACCAACTCTGGTTAGGGGGAACGGCCGATCAAACTCGACTAGCGCGCCCCTATTTGGATAAAATGGCGATCGATGATCTAGAAAAGGTCTTAGAACCGATTTTCGTTTACTTCCAACAGGATCAACAAAATAACGAAACCTTCGGAGAATTCTGTCACCGAGTCAATTTCCCTGCTTTACAAGCATTTTCAGCCACCTACACACCTAAAATGACCGAAACTACTACTGAATCAAAACCCAAACGCGTGCGTAAAAATCAAAACCGTGTCAGCGTCCCCGATGAAATGTTTGTCCGTCTCAAGGAAGCTTCGGAAACGGAAAAACGGCCGATGAATCAAATCATCAATGAGGCGCTAGAGGCCTATTTCAGCCAAAAATCCTAAGTTATCAAGGTGGGTTAAATCCCACCTTTTTTTATCTTGAATGTCGGGGTGAAGACCCTCGCTTTTAGCGACGGGATGAAACCCCGACCAGTATAAAACAGCAAAGCACGACATTTCGACA
>MTBT01000115.1 GCA_002282935.1 Microcystis sp. LSC13-02
ATATTAATGGTTCATTAAATATAGGGAGAAAGGTAGTCGGAGAGGTTGCATTTAGCAAGAATCCGATAGAGAGGCTTGTAGTTAGCCCTGTGCGGGTCAAAGCGTACAAAGCTGATTCAAAGTGCGACGTTTGCGTACAGAATTAGTAACTATTACACCACCCTCACACAGAACCTAGAAGAGCCGAATTTCTACCAGTTTAATCGCCAGAATAACCCTCATAATTACCCCCTTGGGATGTGATGATTCTGCCTGGGAAATAAATGGTACTTTATTTTTTTGCAAGTTCCTTACTGCGACCGATGATCGCCCGGAGATAGCTAATTGCTAAGGCCAAAAACGCGAGGGGAATACTTTCTTTGACGATAAAAATTCCTAAACCGATCAGCACACAGGGAACGAAGGTACTTCCCTGACTGGTGAGAATAGTGGCGATGGTCGGCACACTGGTCAACCCGTAGGCGATCGCACACCAAACCCCCACCAGAATCAAAAACACGCTGACGATAACGATCAGACTTGTTACAGTACTACTGGCGAACAGGGGAATGTAAATGCCGATATTATCGCTCCCGTTGGCGACGGTTAACGCGGCCACGCTATAGGTGCGCGAGTCAAACCAACCACCGAAGGGGGAATGTTTCGCACCCTCTAGGTTGACTTCGACATTCTCCTGCTCTTCCTCCTTCTCCTCTTCTTTGAGAAGGGAAAAGATGCCGAGAATCACAGGAACGAGGCCTAGATAGCGAATCCATGGGGTAGGGATAAGAAAGCACCCGAAAAATCCCGCTAAACTGGCAATAACAAGCAGACTAAAGCCGATATACTGACCGATCACGATATCGCGACGACGGAAGAGTTTCCCCGTTTGGCTGAAGAGAATCGTCAGGATCAATATATCGTCGAGGTTGGTGGCGACGAATGCCGCTACACCGGTAGATATCGCGATCACAATCTCGATCATCGTTTTTTTCCTTAAGATGGCCGTCGGGTTCTCCAGTTAGTTACACCTTCACCGTGACAGGGGAAACCGAAATATTCGGCGTTCGGCTTTTCCTTGAGAGGTTCCGGAACGGGAGAATTTTACTACCCATCCCGATGGAGAAACTGTATTTCCCACGACCGATCGCTTTATCCCGGTGCGGGATGGAAAAAGAAAGCGAGGGCGATCACGGCGTAGGTCGCGACGAGTAATATGCCCTCTAGCCAGTTCGAGCGACCGTCGTTACTGATTGAGTTGGCCAGCCAGACGGCGACGGCGACGGCGACCAATTCAAACGGATCGAAATCGAGAGCCATCGGCTGACCGATGAAATAACCCGCGATTACGAGAACCGGTGCGACAAAAAGTGCGATTTGTAGGCTCGAACCGACGGTGACAGAAACCGCTAGATCCATTTTGTCTTTTAAGGCGACCCTAACCGCAGTGGCGTGTTCGGCTGCGTTGCCGATAAAACCGCGCACGGTTTTGAAAAACAGACTATCAGCCTTCTTTACTGTTTCAATTACCCGAATCGCCCGGTAATATACTCGCGAGCCTCGTCGGTTTGCGGATTGCCGAACATAACTTCCGTGGGGCTGAATTCGACTAATTTCCCCCGGCGTTTCCCAGACGAATCGGTTTCGGTGTTAAAAAATGCCGTCCAGTCGGCGATCCGCGATGCCTGCTGCATATTGTGGGTGACGGTGATGATCGTGTAACTTTCCTTCAGTTGTAGGCACAATTCCTCCACCTGACGGGTAGAGATGGGATCGAGGGCCGAACAGGGTTCATCCATCAATAAAACATCTGGCTTCATAGCGATCGCACGGGCGATACAGAGGCGCTGTTGTTGTCCCCCCGATAGTGCCGTTCCTTTTTCTTTCAGTTTGTCCTTTACTTCCTCCCAGATCGCCGCCTGCCGCAGGGAATACTCGACCAATTCCTCAAGATTTCCCTGATAACCGTTGGTTCGGGGCGCGTAGGCGATATTCTCGTAAATGCTCTTGGGAAAAGGGTTCGGACGTTGGAAAACCATCCCCACCTGTCGCCGTAACTTGACCGCGTTGACCTGCGAATCGTAAATATTCTGATTTCGGTAGAGTAATTTTCCCTCCACCTTGGCGCCGGGGATCAGATCGTTCATGCGATTAAAGCAGCGCAAGAGGGTACTTTTCCCGCAACCGGAGGGGCCGATAAAGGCGACGATTTTTCGCGCAGGAATTTTAATATGAACATCCATAAGAGCGAGAAACCCGTTATAAAAAACTTTGACACCTTCCGCATCGAAAACACTGTGATCTGGGTTAAGGTGGGTAGTCATGGCAACAATTCTCCTGAGTATGATTAAACGACTGGTTAAAAGGGAAAAGTGGGGAGTGCAGGAATAGGGGATGTCAAGTATCTACCCCCTTGCCTGCTGCCTTCCCTAATTCGGTGTCGAATAACGTTGACGTAGATAGATGGCGATGGCGTTCAGCGCCATGATCAAAAGGATCAGAACAATAATCGTTGCGGCGGCGGCGTTGGCGAAACCGGGTTCAGGACGGGAGACATAACTAAAAATCTGAATGGGCAGTACCATAAATCGCTCGAATAAACCAGGATCGAAGGTCAGAAAACTCACCGCTCCCACGACCACTAGCGAGGCCGCGTCCCCGATCGCCCGCGACACGGAGATAATTACCCCCGTGAGAATCCCCGGCACCGCATAGGGTAAAACATGGTGTTGGAGCGTCTGCCATTTGGTGCTGCCTAGACCGTAGGAGGCTTGGCGGAGGGAATCGGGAACCGCCCGGATCGCCTCCCGCGCCGCAACGATAATGACTGGCAGCGAGAGAAGCGCAAGGGTTAAAGCCCCGGAAAGTAGGGTAGAGCCGAAATTCAGTAAATAGACGAAGACCCCTAAACCGAGCAAACCGTAAACGATCGAGGGAACCCCGGCCAGATTGCCGATATTCACCTCGATCAGCGCCGTCCACCAGTTTTTCGGGGCGTATTCTTCTAGGTATAGGGCTGCTCCCACCCCGATGGGCACCGCTACCAAGATCACGATTACTCCCAAATAGAGGCTACCGATAATCGCGGGGCGAATTCCCCCGCGATCGGGAAAACGGGAGGGGGTTTCCGTGAGAAAACCGGGGGTGAGTAGGCGGGCCAGTCCGTCATGAAGGACATTGAACAACAGTAGAGCGAGAACGAATAGACCGACGAGTAATCCGATCAAGAAAACATACTCGTAGATTTTGCCGATGGTTTCTCGGCTTTCGAGTCGATCATTAAAGACGGCCGTATCCCTAGTAGGAGAAGATTTAACCATGATAATTAGTCGTATTTTTCCTTAAAGCGATTAGAAATCCAATAACTGCCGATATTGAGCGCCAGAGTGATCAGGAAAAGCACCGCACCGACCGCGTAGATGGATTTAAAATTGAAACTCCCTCTGGGGGCATCTCCACTAGAAACCTGCGCCATAAAAGCGGTCATGGTGGCGATCGATTCCAGTGGATTGAAAGTTAGACGAGGTTGAGCACCCGCCGCGATCAGGACGGTCATGGTTTCTCCCACCGCACGGGAAACCCCCAAAATAATCGAAGCCATAATCCCCGATAGGGCGGCCGGCAGAACCACCTTGAAAATTGTTTCCAGCTTGGTAATTCCTAGGGCGTAGGAACCCTCGCGCAGGGAACGGGGAACCGATTTAATCGCGTCTAGGCTGATCGAACCGACGGTCGGGGTGATCATGATTCCCATCATCAATCCCGCGCTGAGGGCGTTAAAAACCTCTACGGGTAAAAAATTCCGTAGTAAGGGCGTTAGAAAGATCAGTGCGAAGTAACCGTAAACTACGGTGGGAATTCCCGCGAGAATTTCCACGGCCGGACGCAGAATAGAAGCTACTTTCGGGGTCGCGTACTCGGCCAGATAAATCGCTGAAGACAATCCCAACGGAACTGCGACCACCATTGAGATGACCGTGGTTAAAACGGTTCCGTTAATCAACGGCCAGATCCCGAAACGGGGAGGATTAAAAAGGGGAGTCCATTGGCTATCCAAGAAGAACTGCCCGAGACTTACTTCTTGGAAAAAAGCGACAGTTTCCTTGAAAATAATAGCGACGATGCCGAAGGTCGTGACTACAGATACAAGGGCGCAGGCGAACAAAATCGTTCCGATAATTTTCTCGGGAACATCATCGGAGGCTCGCTTGAGAAGAGAATCCCCTCTTGCGAACAAAGAGTCATCAAAAGAACCGGTAGTGGTCATGGGAAATTTTGGGTCTGAAACCCCGCCGTAGAACGGCGGCTTTACGTTAGAATTAAGAGGCCAGTCTCGAAAACCAAGTGGACGGCGCAGCACCTTGAAAACTCGGCTTAGGGGGTTCCGACCAGAAAAGCTTGGCCGGGTAAAAAGT
>MTBT01000116.1:0-4038 GCA_002282935.1 Microcystis sp. LSC13-02
CAGGCAATATCTGACGTTAGTTGGGGAGAAATAACTCGACAATTAGCCTATAAATGCCGTTGGTATGGGAGAAATTACATCGAAGTAGATAAGGCAGGTGCGAAACCCCGCAAGGGAAAGAAGCAGAAACCTAAATCGTGAAGTTTGGGAATCACCGTCCGTTTACGGCGGTGAGGATGTCATGCAGAAGTTCGAGGAAGGATATAGGGTTGCCGCCACTAATTCTCGTTACTCCACCGAATCCAAGGATACGATTGTTTAAAATTTGAAAAATTTGTTCAACTGTAGCATCTGCCAGTAAATCCCAAATACAGCTTTTTTGACGTGAAATCATTAAATCATTCAGTCCAATGTAAGCATAGTCCCATCCTAGCTCCCGAATTTGCTCACAATTGTCTACTAGGGTTTGAGTCTCAATTTGGACTAGGGTTTTAGCTCTTCCATTGACTAGAGAAATAAATTTATCTACCTCACTGGGAACTTTTGCCATCGGTAACATGATAATACTAGCTCCAGAATCTAGGGCAGTTTCTATCTCGTCAGAAGTATTGTTATAGCGTTTTTCAGTCTGCTGAGGTACAAAAGTTATGGGTTTTAGGCAAAAGGCAAAAGGGAAGAAAAATAGGTGTACCTCACTAGCTTAGGAAACGCTATATCTAAGGGATTAATTCTTACTGTAATTGGGATAGAGATAACTTCAGCTAGAGCAACCACATCTTCTGGTGTATCGGCGTTGATTTGGGTTGAATAGCTCATCTGTCGCTCTCGTTTACCAATCCGTTCCCAGTCTACAATGATACTATCAATCCCTACTTGCTCGGCTTGTTTAGCTAATAAAGCATCTGTGGTAAATAGAAATAAACGAAAATGGTCAATATCTGTAGTATAGTGGCTCATTATGTGGTTCAGTGATCAATGATTCTTAAGTCTTTAGCTATGACAAAGTTAACACAATCTAATGATCAATGGATAGAAAGTGTAGAAGTTTGCCCTCTCAAGTTATTGCCAAATGAAAAAGGGCGACTCATGGAAATTCAACGGGCTGACGATAAGATTTTCCCCGGCTTTGGACAAGTTTATATTACTTCAACTTTGCCCGGTATTGTTAAAGCTTGGTACAGACAGACAACGCAAATTGATCAAATTGCCGTCATTGTAGGACTGTTGAAACTTGTCCTTTACGATGACCGGGAAACCTCACCCACCAGAGGCAAAATTAACACGATATTTTTAGGCGAATTGGCTCCTAAACTGGTACAAATTCCCCCCGGTATTTGGCATGGTTTTCAGACAATTGGCGAGCGGGAAGCTTTTGCACTGCATCTAAACTCGGTCGCTTTTCAGGCAGACGCACCGGATGAAGATCGCTTACCTTATGATACCAATATTATTCCCTATCAGTGGTAAACTAAGTGGTAATATCTAAGGAACCCTTGGCCCCAGTCGTAGCCGATGGTGATCCCCCTTGGTCGAATGCCGTCCGCTCGATCGTTTTTAGTTTAATTCAAGGGGAAGAATTCGGGATTAACTCCCAAAATATTGCCACTTTTGCCGATAGCAAAGACCCCAGTATTCGGCGCTTTTTGGGTATCGATGAGAAGTTAGGTGAAGATATGGGTTTACCCAATGATTTTGCCAAAAGAGTCTTAAAACAGGTTGGTAATTACGCTGAAATTTATGAGTGCGAAATCGGTAAAACCCTGCAACTCGATCGAGGTTTAAATAATCTTTGGACAAAGGGGGGTTTATTGTATTCTCCTCCTTTTCGTTAATTTTAAAATTGTGTTTCTTGACGGGGAATATAGACCCCTATGGCTGCTGGAATAACTCGAAACATGGCGGGAGTAGTGCTAGTAATTTCGCCATCGGTGTTGATACTATGGGGTTTACGAGTCTGAATTTGAATTTCTTACCCTGTTGTCCTCGCGGCAACGTCCATAAAAGCGGGAAAATTTGCCACCAGTGTTCAATTTCTAGGCTATATAAATCTAGTCTTTGATCGTCAATTTGGGCATCGTGAGCGATCGGCATTCCTCCCCCATAATAACGACCATTTCCGATCGCTATTTGCAGGGTTTTAACTTTGATATTTTGGCCATCAATACCGATCATAGCGGTAAAAGGACGAGTTTTACTTAATAACTGTAGGGCTGTCCAAGCGTAGGCCAAAATCCCCAAACGTCGCTTTAAACCCTTGTTCAGTTTTTGGGTAATTTTCACACTTAATCCTAAACTAGCCACGTTGAAAAAGTATTTATTATTTACCCAACCTAGATCGATATATTTTAAATTACCTTCCGCAATAATTCGACAAGCTTCGGCAATAGAATTCGGTATCCCTAAAGTCCGGGCTAAATCATTAGCCGTTCCCAAAGGTATAATGCCTAGGGGCAGTTGAGTTTCTACCAACACATCCACCATAGCATTAAGAGTCCCATCGCCACCACCGACGATAACTAAATCAATATTAGAGCGATATTTTTCCATCAAAAAAGGTATATCTTCTACCTTTTTCAAAGGGACGCTGATAATTTCAAAATCCCAATGATTGAGCAGCTCGACAGTTTGAGCAAAGTTTTCTTTACCCTTGCGCGAGTGACGATTAATTAGTAGTAAAGCTCTTTTAGTCATAGGTCAGTTTCTCATGCAGGGATAAAGGTTATGTAATTAAATCAGAAAAAATATCCGGTGATTGTCAATAATATAGCCCCATTGATCACTAAATTTTAGTTAATAGCCCTTTCTTCGAGAAAATGTTCTACCATTGCCCCTATGTAGGGCTGGCTGAATAAATCTAAAAACCTTGCTGGATAAGACTTTTAGACTTTTTTTAAATCCAAAAGTACCAGATATGGGAGTGATCAGGGGGAAATTCAGGTACTTTTTCCCTGAAAATTAGGTAATTGACCAGATGAAAATCGGTAAAACCCCACACCCTACACCCTACACCCTGCCCTTAGGAAAAACTTTTTCAGCAGACCCTATGTATGATAGCAAATTGAGACCTTTCAAGGCCATGAAACGAAGATAATGGCAGACTATTACTTGATTTTACTGATAACGGGCGTTTTTTCGGGCTTATTAGCGGGTTTATTCGGTATTGGGGGTGGCACTATCTCCGTGGCGATCCTGTTAAATTTGGGCTACAGTTACGGGGAATCGGTGGCTACCAGCAGTTTAGCGATCGTTTTCACTTCCCTAGTGGGTACGATCCAAAATTGGCGATTAGGTTCCCTCAAATGGCAGCGAGTTCTCCTCTTAGGCCTACCCGGGATTTTTACGGCATTTATCGGGGTCTATCTGGTCAAATATAGCCCCAAACACCTCCTAGAAGCGGCTTTTGGTTGTTTTTTACTGCTTAATGTCTATTTAACCAATCTCAAGCAAAATTTAAGCCAAAAAGAGCCAGTTTCTGCCATTAGATTGAATCCTAATCTAGCCTGTCTGCTAACCGGAGGAATCGCTGGATTTCTAGCCGGTATTTTCGGAATTGGCGGTGGGGCGATCATGGTGCCACTACAAATGATTTTTTTGGCAGAAAAGATCAAAATCGCCATTGTCACCAGTTTAGGTGTGGTTTTACTCAATTCGATCGCCGCCTGTTTCGCTCATGCCCAAGCCGGTTATATTCTTTATCTACAAGGGATTATTTTAGGTATCGGTGGTTCTCTAGGTGTACAAGTAACCACTCGTTTTTTACCGAAATTACCGGATCGATTGGTGCGGATTACTTTTTATATTTTTCTGCTACTGATGGCCATTTATTTCTTCATCCGCGCTTGCTCTTAAACCGCATCAACGGACTCGTTAAATCTCAACTTTCTAACCTTTCTAGTCTCTCCCTGATGGGCTTTTTCCGTATTCATCAATAAAAAACGGAGAATACTTGACAAATTCGGGGGGGGTAGAATGGCGGAGATTATTGCTTTTAATCGCTCATCTATGGGGTTTGACATCCTCGCCGCCGTAAAACGGACGGCGATTCCTCACCACGCCACTTTTTTAGGGTGGTCGCGTCAACGGGGTTGACGCAGATAG
>MTBT01000116.1:4091-9796 GCA_002282935.1 Microcystis sp. LSC13-02
AAGGTTCAGTTTTTAGCTTGGTTATCGCTTTTTCCATTGTAGCTTAAAGCCGTCCTCAAAGGACGGGGTTTTAACCCAAATTTTCGATAAGAAATTATTCAATCAATCGATCGGGTGACATTCTAGGCTATGATTTCCCTGACTATAGTTATTTCTCTACATTAAGGAAAATCGACAATGACAGCCTTTCCCATCGATTTGACTGCCTATAAACCCATCAGTCTCGACCCCAGTAACCCCACCCTCACCGACCACCAAAGAAGCGCCCTAAAAGCCAATATCCAACTCTGTCGCGATGCTATCATCTTTTTTACTGCCACGGGTGCGGCCCGGGGTGTGGGTGGACACACCGGCGGCCCCTACGATACCGTCCCGGAAGTGGTGATTCTCGATGCTCTTTTCCGCAGTCAACCTAGTCAATTTGTACCAATTTTCTTCGATGAAGCGGGACACCGCGTCGGTACTCAATATCTCCTGTCTGCGTTAGAAGGTTCTTTACCCCCAGAACAATTAATGCACTACCGCGAGGCTAATTCTAAACTCCCCGGACACCCGGAATTAGGATTAACCCCCGGCGTAAAATTTAGTTCTGGCCGTTTAGGACATATGTGGCCCTACGTTAACGGTGTCGCTTTAGCTAACCCCGGAAAAACCGTTTTTTGTTTAGGTTCCGATGGTTCTCAACAGGAAGGCAATGACGCGGAAGCTGCCCGTTTAGCCGTGGCTCAACACATCAATGTTAAGCTGATTATTGATGATAATGATGTGACGATTGCTGGTAATCCTTCCAAATATTTACCCGGTTATGATGTGGCTAAAACTCTCGCCGGCCATGGACTAAAAGTGTTAGTGGGAGATGGGGAAGATATCGATAGTTTGTATCGCAATATCTGTGAAGCAATTAATACTCCAGGCCCGATTGCGATTATTAATAAACGTCCCATGTGTCCCGGTATTGAAGGTTTAGAAGGTTCTAACCACGGTCATGATGTGATTTCTGTACCCTTGGCTTTGAAATATTTAGAGGCAAAAGGACACAGTGCCGCCGTGGAATATCTCAACAGTATTAAGAAGCCTTCTAATGACTATAAATTCCTCGGTTCTGGGGATAAATGGGGTTCTAACCGCAACGTTTTCGGCGAAGCGGTAGTCAGTCTTTTAGGCAAAATGAGCGAGGAAGAACGCAAGGCTAAGGTATTAGTAGTAGATAGCGATTTAGAGGGTTCCTGCGGTCTGAAAATTATCCACGATAAACATCCCGAAGTGTTTATTCCTTCCGGTATTATGGAACGGGGCAATCTTTCGGCAGCCGCTGGTTTTGGTATGGAAAAAGGTAAACAGGGAATTTTCGCCACCTTTGCCGCTTTTCTAGAAATGTGTATTTCTGAAATCACCATGGCGCGTTTGAATTATTCTAATCTTTTATGTCATTTTTCCCATTCTGGTATCGATGACATGGCAGATAATACCTGTCACTTTGGTTTGAATAATTTCTTTGCCGATAATGGACTGGATGACGGTTACGAAACCCGTCTTTATTTCCCGGCCGATGCGGCACAAATGACCGCTTGTGTCGAGGCAACTTTCTATCAACCCGGCCTACGTTTTATCTTCTCGACTCGTTCTAAAACTCCCAATATTATTGATACTAAGGGTAATAATTTCTTTGGCGATGGTTACACCTTTGTCCCCGGAAAAGATGAAGTGATTCGGGAAGGCACTGCCGGTTATATCATCAGCTTTGGAGATGGTTTATACCGCGCTTTAGATGCAGTGGAACGCTTAAAACAAGAAGGTGTTGACGTGGGTTTAATTAATAAACCGACTCTCAATGTGGTGGATGAAGAAATTATCGCTAAAGTTGGTAATTCTCCCTTTGTTTTAGTGGTAGAAGCATTTAACCGTCGTACGGGTTTAGGTAGCCGTTATGGTTCTTGGTTACTCGAACGCGGTTTAACTCCTAAATACGCCTATATCGGTACTCACCATGAAGGTTGTGGCGGTTTATGGGAACAATTCCCCCACCAAGGTATTGACCCAGTTGGTATCATTAGTAAAGTTAAATCTTTAATCGCTTAGATAGTATTTTAGGGTGGGCTTTAATCAGTAATCAGTAATCAGTAATCAGTAATCAGTAATCAGTAATCAGTCATCAGCGAACATCTTTAATAATTAAGATTTTAGCTTGGTTGAAAATTAAAACATTTGTACTAAAATTTTCCCAGAAGCCGTTTAAATCCATTACAACTTATAAACTTGAGGCACTTAAATCGCACAGTTGAGGGGAAATCCCCCTGAACTAGGTACGGTAAGCCCCTAGGAGCCGACAAACCAGTCAATCTAGAATAATCTCTAGGGTATAAAAGTAACCTCTTATAGAAAATGCAGCCAACCAATCCACAACAATTTACAGAAAAAGCTTGGGAGGCAATCGTCAAAACGCCGGACATTGCCAAACAGAACAGCCAGCAACAAATCGAAAGCGAACATCTAATGAAAGCCCTACTGGAACAGGAGGGATTAGCGGGCAGTGTCTTTAGTAAAGCTAATATTAGTCTAGCCCGTTTGCGGGATCGAACCGATGATTTTATCCGTCGTCAACCGAAAATATCTAACCCCGGCGACTCGATTTATTTAGGTCGTAGTTTAGATAGTTTACTCGATCGAGCAGAAAATTATCGCCGAGAATTTGGAGATGACTTTATCTCGATCGAGCATTTGATTTTAGGTTACGCTAAAGATGATCGCTTCGGTAAAAATATTTTTCAAGAATTCGGACTTACCGAAAGCAAGCTCAAGGAAATTATTCAAAAAGTCAGAGGTAGTCAAAAAGTGACCGATCAGAATCCAGAAGGCAAATATGAGGCCCTAGAAAAATACGGACGGGATCTCACCCAATTGGCACGGGAAGGTAAATTAGACCCCGTAATTGGACGGGATGACGAAATCCGTCGCACGATTCAGATTCTCTCGCGTCGGACTAAAAATAACCCGGTTTTAATCGGGGAACCAGGAGTAGGAAAAACGGCAATTGTCGAAGGATTAGCACAGCGGATTATTAACCGAGATGTGCCAGAATCTTTGTTGGATCGTACTCTTATTTCTCTCGATTTAGGTGGCTTAATTGCGGGAGCAAAATATCGCGGGGAATTTGAGGAAAGATTAAAATCTGTCCTCAAAGAAGTCACTGATTCCCAAGGCAATATCATCATGTTTATTGACGAAATTCATACCGTTGTCGGTGCGGGAGCCACTCAAGGGGCAATGGATGCGGGCAATTTATTAAAACCAATGTTAGCCCGGGGTGAATTGCGTTGTATCGGAGCCACTACCCTCGATGAATACCGCAAATATATCGAAAAAGATGCGGCGTTAGAAAGACGCTTCCAAGAGGTTTTAGTTGATGAACCAAATGTGGTCGATACTATTTCGATTCTTCGCGGTCTCAAAGAACGTTATGAGGTGCATCATGGTGTGAAAATTGCCGATAATGCTTTAGTGGCAGCGGCACTGCTTTCTAATCGTTATATTAGCGATCGCTTTTTGCCCGATAAGGCCATTGATTTAGTTGATGAAGCGGCGGCAAAATTGAAGATGGAAATCACTTCTAAACCGGAAGAACTCGATGAAATTGATCGCAAAATTCTCCAGTTAGAAATGGAAAGACTTTCTCTACAACGGGAATATGATCCAGCTTCGCGAGAACGGTTAGAAAAGTTAGAAAAAGAACTGGCTAACCTCAAGGAAGAACAATCGGGATTAAATGCCCAATGGCAAGGGGAAAAAGAGATTATCGATCAAGTTCGTGGGGTTAAAGAAGCGATCGAACAAGTTAATCTGGAAATTCAACAGGCCGAACGAGATTATGATTATAATCGCGCTGCAGAATTAAAGTTCGGAAAATTAACCGATCTGCAGCGGCAAATGTCCGCCCTAGAAACTCAATTGGCGGACAAACAAACCACCGGTAAAAGTTTATTAAGGGAAGAAGTTCTCGAATCGGATATCGCCGAAATTATCTCGAAATGGACGGGAATTCCTCTCAATAAATTAATCGAATCGGAAAAAGAAAAACTCCTCAATCTGGAAGAGGAATTACACGAAAGTGTCATCGGTCAAGAGGAAGCAGTCACAGCCGTGGCCGAAGCGATTCAACGTTCCCGCGCCGGTTTGTCGGACCCCCACCGTCCCACGGCCAGCTTTATTTTCCTCGGTCCGACGGGTGTTGGCAAGACAGAATTGGCGAAAGCTTTAGCGCGCAATCTCTTTGACACCGAAGAAGCCCTAGTTCGCATCGATATGTCGGAATACATGGAAAAACACAGCGTTTCCCGTCTCATGGGCGCGCCTCCGGGATACGTCGGCTACGATGAAGGGGGACAATTAACCGAGGCAATCCGGCGTCGTCCCTACTCTGTCATCCTCTTTGATGAGATTGAAAAAGCCCATCCCGACGTTTTTAACGTTATGTTACAAATCCTTGACGATGGGCGCTTAACCGACTCTCAAGGTCATCTGGTTGATTTCAAAAATACAATCATTATTATGACCAGTAATATCGGTTCTCAATACATTTTAGACGTGGCTGGTGATGAGTCTCGTTATGAGGAAATGCAGTCCCGGGTGATGGAAGCAATGCGGAATAGTTTCCGTCCCGAATTCCTCAATCGTATCGATGAAACGATCATTTTCCACAGCCTACAAAAAGCGCAACTGCGATCGATTGTCAAACTACAGACAGCCAATCTCAGCGATCGCTTGATGGAACAAAAATTAGCCCTGAAACTTGCCGATATTGCTCTCGATTATCTAGCAGAAATTGGTTATGATCCAGTGTACGGTGCGCGACCCTTAAAACGGGCAGTACAAAGATATGTGGAAACTCCGATCGCTAAGGCAATTCTGCGCGGCGAATTCAAAGGGGGAGACACGATTTTTGTCGATGTGGCCGATGAAAGATTGACCTTTAAACGGTTAGCTTCCCCGGTAGTAACTGCTTAATTAGGGATAGTAGGTATGCTCAGCAGCTATCCCAATTTAAATCAGGGAGATTGGCTATGGAAACAAACTCCTTATCCAATGGGAGTTTGGGGTAATATTTCCATACAAGCTAACGCTCCTGAGCCAGATTACTTGTTGCTTTATCAGTTTGATTTTCCGCAAGCAAAGAAAGAGCAAGACGGCTGGAAAAATTGGCTCAAAAAACCAGCAAAGCAACAGCCGGCAGTTCCATCTATTTTGGGGAGAGTTCCCAAGGAACGCATTATCTATCTCTTAAGAGAACCGCCCTTACCGGAAGTGTTATCAACCAATCTGGAAAATTACCGCATCGCCAGCGAGTATTGTGGCTATGTATCAGGTCCGGATGATTACGCGCCTCAACCATACTATATGCCTGCCGACTGGCACATAAGCAACAGCTTTCGGAATCTGGCCGATTTGCCCTGTCCAGAAAAAATTCGCCTCTGCTCTTGGATTACCTCTGGAACTACCCGCACAGCCAATCATCGCCACCGTTTGGCCTTTATGCAGCTAATCAAAGATAACGAACTTCCTTTCGATTTTTATGGGCGAGGTTTGCCGGACTGGACGGGTTCGAGAGGCTCGGTACAAATTGACATCCTCGCCGCCGTAAAACGGACGGCGATTCCTCACCACGCCACTTTTTTAGGGTGGTCGCGTCAATGGGGTTGACGCGACCCGGG
>MTBT01000117.1 GCA_002282935.1 Microcystis sp. LSC13-02
TGGCAAATATCCCATTACTCAAGCACAATATCAAGCAGTAATGGGAAACAATCCCTCTCACTTTAAAAATAATCCCCAAAATCCGGTAGAACAGGTTAGTTGGGACGATGCTCAAGCTTTTTGTCAGAAATTGAGTCAAATAACAGGGAAAACCTATCGCCTACCCACAGAAGCGGAATGGGAATATGCTTGTCGTGCCGGGACAACCACTCGCTATTATTTTGGTGATAATGATAATCAGTTAGGAGATTACGCTTGGTATGACGAAAATTCTAATGACACAACTCATCCCGTAGGACAGAAAAAGCCCAATGGTTGGGGACTGTATGACATGAGTGGCAATGTTTGGGAGTGGTGCGAAGACAATTGGCACGGGAACTATATTGGAGCGCCGGATGATGGCTCGGCGTGGCTTGATAATGATAATGATTATCTAATAGTGCGGGGCGGTTCTTGGTTCGACTATCCGAATGACTGCCGTTCCGCTTTCCGCGACTACGACCTCTACCGCCGCGACAGCCGCTACAACGGTTTTCGGGTGGTGTGCGGTGCCCGGAGGACTCTGTAACCCTTATTCTCTTTTTCCCCTTTTTCCTCTTTTTTACTTTTTTCTTTTTTTTTTCTTTCCCGCCGCTAGGCGGGTCGATTTTTTTTTGAGAAAATTGGGGTAGTAATCTGTAGTTTGAGTTAAGGTTCGTAGTTGCGCTTTAGCGCCAACTTGGAATACAATATTTAAGGCTCTGCCTTAAAGCGATATTCAGGTAGAACCTGAAGGGAGCATTCCCAGGTAGAACCTGGGAACGGGATAACGAGATAACAAGCAAACCAATAGTGAATCTCCCGTATTTTATTTTAAAATTGATAGAATAAACTATAAAAAGATAATGACAATGGTAAACCTAGAAACAATTCAAAAAGATATTGCGTCCCTTCCCCTCGACGCACAACAGACTATTATTGAACTTGTAGATATTCTAAAAAAACGATATTCTCCCAACCAACAGGAAATTAAAGAGCAGGGAACACAAGATTGGTCTGACTTTATCGGTTGTATAGAAGCTGAACCAGACCTTTCGCAAAACTATAAAACCTATTTAACAAGTGAACTTAATCAAAAATATGATCATTGTTGATACTGGTTTCTGGCTGGCCCTTGCCAATAAAAACGACTCACTTCACCCATTAGCAAAAAAACAATTTCAAAAATTAATCAATCAACAATTTATTACAACCTGGTGCGTTGTCACTGAAACTTGCTACTTACTACAAAAACGAGTAGGAATAAATGCTCCAAAAACCTTTATTCATAAAATATCCACAGGAGAACTACAGGTATTCAACCTCAAAACTAAACACTGCCAACGCCTTGAAGAACTGATGCAAAAATATAGAGATTTGCCAATGGATTTAGCCGACGCATCCTTAGTTATTTTGGCAGAAGAATTAGATTCAGGTAAAATTCTTTCCGTTGATTATCGAGATTTCAATACCTATCGTTGGAAAAATACGGAGCCATTTCAAAATCTTTTTCAAGAACAAATGTAATTTAGTGTCATCATGAATATTCAACTAAAACCCAATCAAGTGCGATTGCCGATCTCGTAGGGTGCGTTAATGTTAATGTAACGCACCGCAACTAACCTATTTTAGCTCACACCCCTCACACCCCACACCCTGCCACCACCGAAAAACTTTTTCAGCAGCTCCTAATTATGATTGAGAAAAAGGGAGAATAATATAGCGAATGACTGTTCCTAGTAAAGCTGTTCCCAAGATGCCGATTAACGTCCAAATCTGGGCTTTCTGAGAGCCTTTTAATTCTTTTGTATCTGCTTTTACTCCTTCAATATCTTTTTCTAAACTATCGACTTTTTCCTCTAATCTCGCCTGTACTATTTTAATATCCATAACATCTTTTTGCAGATTATCTAACTTCTGATTAATTGAACCTAAAATTTCTTTGAGGTCCTGTTCTATAGTAACTGACATCTGATGATTCTCCTAATAATGATAGTCATCAGTATTATTGTCTATCTTGTCTCAAGTGTTTGCCAAACATTGCGCCTCATTTTCCCCTGCTGCCTTCTCTAATTGTTGCCCTACCGCTACCATTATCCCAACTAATCTCCGAGCCGATAATTCCTGATTTTCCTGTAAAATTCTGGGTTCATCGCCTTAATCTAGCTGACTTAACCCTAACAAGAATTTAAGCCAATCCTTTCTCAGCCAACCATTGAGGATTATATAAACGAGATTGATAACGAGACCCACCATCACAAAGAACAGTAACGATGGTGTGGCCTGGCCCCATTTGTTTAGCCAAAGCCACGGCAGCACCGACATTAATACCCACAGAACCCCCCATAAATAAACCATCTTTTTGTAATAGTTGATAAACAACTTTGATGGCAGTGGGATCATCAATTTGAATGGCATCATCTATAGGTGCGCCTTCCATATTAGCCGTAATACGACTATTACCAATCCCTTCAGTAATTGAACTACCTTCCAGAGTAATTGTCCCGGTTTTCACATAACTATATAAACCGCTACCCATCGGATCCGCCACCAGGCAACGCACCTGCGGATTTTGGTCTTTTAAAAACATCGCCACCCCCGCGTAGGTTCCCCCGGTTCCCGTGGCAGCCACCCAAGCATCAATTTTACCGTCGGTTTGTTCCCAGATTTCCCGGCCGGTGGTTTCGTAGTGAGCGCGACGATTAGCCAGATTATCGAATTGATTGGCCCAGATAGCATTTTCCATCTCACTGGCCAATCTCCCCGATAATTTAACGTAATTATTGGCATCTCGGTAGGGAACGGCGGGAACAGTACGCACTTCCGCGCCAAGGGTTCTTAAGAGGTCGATTTTCTCTTGGGATTGGGTATCGGGAATGATAATCAGGCATTTATAACCTTTAGCATTGCAGATATGGGCCAAACCGATGCCAGTATTGCCGGCAGTTCCTTCGACAACGGTTCCCCCCGGTTGGAGAGTACCGGCTTTTTCCGCTTCTTGGATAATATATAAAGCGGCGCGATCCTTGACCGAACCACCGGGGTTAAGAAATTCGGCCTTACCGAGAATCTCGCAGCCAGTTTCCTCGCTAAAACTATTGAGACGAATTAGGGGAGTATTACCCACCGCATCGACGAAACCATGTTTAATATCCATAATCTGTTATTTTTCGTGCTTTTCCTAGGCTGAGACGATTTTTTGTACTAAGGGATGACGCACCACATCGGCCCGCGATAGGTAACAAAAAGCGATCCCTTCTACTGATTTTAGGATTTTTTGAGCGGCAATTAACCCCGATTCTTGTGATTGCGGTAAATCGGTTTGGGTGACATCTCCAGTTACTACCATGCGCGAACCGAATCCCAAGCGAGTTAAGACCATCAATGCGATCGCAATTTTTCAACTGGGGAATTGAATCGTTGGCCAAATTCTACCACTTTAGCAAAATTGTTGTCTTAGCTGGAAATATTGATTAAATTGGAAGTTTTTAGCTGTTATTAGTTACTTAACCTAATATGGTGGTGGCATTCTGTAAGGAGTCCCGCAGTGACTAACAATTCCATCGCTCCTTTGACTATTGGCAATACGATTAATACTGCCTTCCGTCTTTATCGTGATCGCTTTCCAACTTATGTATTCTTTGCTGTCCGCGCCTGCTTGTGGTCGCTTTTTCCCTTAGTTTTGCAATTAATTCTCAGTCAATTACTTTATCAAACAATTACCCCCGAACAAGGCAGCGATATCGGTTTACGTTTATTTCTTTTCCCGATACAAATTTTCTCGGCCGCTAAGTCTCTTTTCAATAATGCGGTTATCTCGCGATTAGCTTTTCAAGACATCATTTATCAGCCAGAAACTGCCGGACAAGCGGAAAAAAAAGTTAAGCCGAAAATGTGGCGCTTGTGGTGGATGCAGGTTTTGATCGGTTTGTTGGGAGCGGCAATAATTTTGGCGATAACGCTGTCTCTGGTGCTAGTAAGTTTTATCCCCATCCTTGGTGTATTGCTTATTTTACTGGCTTTTTTCTGTCTTCCTGTTTTCTTCCTTTGGTTATCTGCTCGGATTTATATTGCAGAATTGCCCTTAGTAATTGAAGATAATTTAGACAGTTGGCAAGCAATCAAGAGAGGTTGGCATTTAACTAAAAACTCGGCTTGGAGAATTGTGGGAGTGATATTTATTGCCAGTTTATTAATTATTCCAGTTTATCTTCTGTCAGGGGCTTTGGCTTCAATTCCCCTTTGGTTCAATTTTTCTTCTTTTTATAGTAGTTTGGAATCGGTGGAGGACTGGGAAACGCTCACGGAAAATCCTCTTTTTTTCCGACAAATGGCGATGTTTTTCTATGGTCTGACTACTATTTTCTTACTTCTGAATATTTTATTAGTTCCCTTTTGGCAATCTCTCAAAAGTGTGATCTATAATCATGTTTTAGACCAGAAAAAAAATGATGGGGGAGAATACTAATAACTGAGCAGCTGTTGATGTAAGCTAAGACGCATTTAAACCGCTTATTCTTAGATTAGCCGAACTTCCCCCAATCCCTTTAATGTTGCCTCTTGTCTCGTCTCAACAAGCAATTTATCCTAAATCCGTTGAGTAACCCACAGAAAACGGGTTTCTCGGAGAAACCCGTTTTCTACTCATGCAAGAAAAAGGGTTACAAAGTCCTCCCGGCACCGCACACCACCCGAAAACCCAGGCTGCTGAAGGGGCTGTCGCGGCGGTCGCTGAGGAGCCGGCAAGCGGAACGGCAGAAATCCGGATCGTAGTACCAAGAACCGCCCCGCAGAGCTTTATATGCCTGATTCTGCTGTTTTTTGCTCTTTTTTATCTCCTCATAGTTTTCGCACCAATCATCTTGACACCACTCCCAGACATTTCCGTGCATATCATATAAACCAAAGTCGTTGGCGTAGAATTGCCCAACAGGGGTGGTTTTTTGGAGATTGCCATTATAGTTGGCTAAATCTGGGGTAAGAATTTCCCCAAAGTGATAGGGGGGGTAGGTTTCTCCTTTGTCGAGATTTAAGGGTTTGGTTTGCGCTCGACAAGCGTACTCCCACTCAGCTTCCGTTGGTAGCCTATATTTTCTTTTACTTAATTTAGAGAGCCTTTGGCAAAATTCCACAGCATCTAACCAATTTACCCTTTCAACGGGGTTTGTGCTGCCTTTAAACTCCGATGGCTCTGGTTTTAAATCTTGCTCTACTTTTAAATCTTCTCTTTGGGCAATATATAACCATTGAGCTTGGGTAATGGGATAAATACCCATCAAGAAGTTTTTCAGGGTAACGTTGTGTTGAGGCTTTTCACTTTTACTACTACTTTCTTGTTCTGAAGAACCCATTGTAAAGGTTCCCGATGGTATTTTGACTAATTCTATGTCTAGGTCATCGGTGAGTTTTTCTCTATAGATTAAAAGACGTTTTTGGGTCTTTTGGATGATTATTGTAGGCATAAGTAAGTGATTATGATTAAATTAAAAATTGATTTTATACTCTATCCTTCACCAGCTAATTTTAACACAGAAGTACGAGTAGTGGCATCTAAGCGAAACTTCAGCAATTCTAGTTGACCCTGAGCGAGGCCGAAGGGTCAACATCGAGCGAAGTCGAGACGTTGATTAAGAATTGGCTCAATACGTTGTAGATAACCATTTTGTTTAGCCTTTAATAATATTCCCATTGTTCTAGTGAGTTTTATTCCTAATAAATTTGCATATCGTCTCGCCAAACCATCATCAAGTAAAGCGAGAAAATCGGGAATTTCTATTGCTAAAGCTAATACTTCTTTTTCTCCTTTTCCTAAATCAGTGAGAGGGAATCAGTCAAGTAAGTTAGTCTGATAGAGGTATTGAATCGGTGATGTATCGGCAATGACGTTAGGCATTAGCCAGATTCTCGATTAATTCTGCTTCCTTGAGTCGGAAGGTATCAACTCCATAGTCTGCAAGTTTAGAAAGAAAAACAACTCGCGGAATACCTGCTAAGTTAGCAGCAGTGCCAGAGGAAAGTTTTCCCAATTCATAAAGTTTAATGGCAGCAAGAAGAGAGATTTCCTGTGCTAGTTGTTCTGGGGTGAGATGTAAAGCGAGAGCGGTTTCATCAGGTAGGGAAAGAGTGATTTGGTACATGATGAATCCTAGTATTAATTGATTGTAGGGTTGATTCTAGGGTTGATTCTAGGTTTGATTGTAGGGTTGATTCTAGGTTTGATTGTAGGGTTGATTCATGAATCAACCCTACCTTGATAAGGGGGAAACCCAAAACCCGTCTTCAATTTAATTATAACCAGCTACTTATCAGCCAACTCATATATAGTACATTTGTTCAAAAAAATCGAAAAAGGGTAAAAAGGGAAAAAAGAGAAAAAGGGTTACAAAGTCCTCCCAGCACCGCACACCACCCGAAAACTGCTGTCGTTGTTGCTGTCGCGGCGGTCATCGCTGCTGCGGTAAGCGGAACGGCAGAGATACGGAATGACGTACCAAGAACCGCCGCGCAGAGCTTTATTTGCCTGATTTTGCTGTTTTTTGCTCTTTTCTAGCCGAGGACTACCATCCCTAGATGCGCCTTGATAATTTTCCCAGAAGTCATCCTGACACCACTCCCAGACATTTCCGTGCATATCATACAAACCAAAACCATTGGGGGGAAATTGCCCCACGGGGGTGGTTTGCTGGCGATATTCTCCTGCTGGTTCCTTAGCAAAGGGTTTCGTAGCATCGTAGTTAGCTAAATTTGAGGTGAGGGTTGCTCCGAAGTGGAAGGGGGTGGTGGTTCCAGCACGACAAGCATACTCCCATTCCGCCTCACTGGGCAGCCGATACTGTTTCTTGGTCATTTTAGAGAGCCTTTGGCAAAATTCTACGGCATCTAACCAAGATACATTTTCAACGGGGTTTGTGCTGCCTTTAAAATATGATGGCTCTGGTTTTAAATCTCGCTCTACTTTTAAATCTTCTCTTTGGGCAATATATAACCATTGAGCTTGGGTAATCGGAGTTTGACTTAGGTAAAACGGGGCGATTTTTACTAAATATCTGGGGGATTCTCGTTGAAACCAATCCCTATCGTATTTTTTCACTAGCCGCGCTATTTCCCTCTCTTCGGTTCCCATCCAAAACTCCCCCGAAGGAATATAGAGCATTTTTAAGCTGGGGGGATTTTCTTCAAAGTAGAAGGCTCTCACGGGTTCTTTGGCGGTAATTTGTCCCCTCTCATCCACAAAAACGGTTTCAGATTTGAACAGGGTTAGGTTAAATTTCTCGGTGATGATTTCTTCTTCTGTGTTATCCAAGACTTCCCTAAAGTGGACTGGGATTGTCTCGGCGGTTATTTCTTCGCTTGCCAAAATTTTAAGCTGCTCAGGGGTTAAACGAAGGCGCTGATACAGTTCCCCATCTTCTACGCTGAAATCCTTAAGTCTATCCTTGAGCAGTTGAAACAATATTTCCTCTCCTCCCGTAAGCTCTTTTACCTTCGCTATGGTTACGGTTTTATATTTCCTCAGCCACTTTTCCTCAACCGGTAGGGGTGGAGGTGAGTCAACCATAGATTTCAGCTTTTGGCTAATTTCTTGGTACTTTGCTTCCCCTAGCTTTCGGAAAACCTTAGCAGATACCTTGGCAAAGGCGCGGACTAGATTAGCAGCTTCTTTGCCGAGGAGAACCTGGGGATTGGTAAGAATAAGACCAAAAAAGGTGGTGGTACTCAGGTTGAGTTTTTGGGCGATGTATTCCGAGAGGACAAAAATTACCTCTAAGGCGCGGCTATTCCCTAGTTCAGTGAGCAGAAGCTCTCTCACCTCATCATCAAATTCAAAATCTAGGCTGTTGGGGGGAGTATGAAAGTTAAATTTACCTCCTTTGTCCCACTTCACTGGTTCCCCTCCTAGATAGACTTTGAGAAAACCACTGAGGATGACTTCTGCTATGTTTAGGGGGTTAGAGGCGCTTAAAAGTTTGCTTTGGATAAGACGGATGATGGGAAGATTTACCGGGGCTGCGGCTAATTTTTTCAGTAATTCCCAAGCTAGAGGTGAGGCGGTACTAGCGAATAGTTCTAGAGCTTGCTTCCCAGACATCTCCGGAGAAATAGTTGCGGGTATTTCTCTGTTTTGGGGGGATTTTTCTAGTAGTACCCCCGCACAGGTGGCGTTGCTGTCACCACTGAGAACAAGCGCCCAAGCTTTTAAAGATGAAGGGGTTAGGGAGATGGTGGGTAGGGGAAAGTAGGTTTTTTGGATTGTTTCTCTGAGAATATGTTGATTTTCCTCTTCGTTCTCAATTTGTAGTAGCAGGGGGATGGAGGTAAATCTCCAGTTTTGTGAAGGTTTCCGGGGGGTTTGGTTGACTAGGGAGACGAACCAACCTCGACTAAGGGCGGTTCTTTCCCACATTGCTTCCGGGAAGGGAGAAAGCAGGGTGACAATTTGGTGTTTTCCCCAGTCCTGAAGAGCTTGGTTATAGCGTCCTTGATACCAGTCTGGGGAAGTACAATCACTGTAGAAGAGGATAAGTCTTTCGCCGCGAGGATGGATGAGATCTTTTGGGTGAATTGAGCAAGTATCGTTAGAGTAGGTACGGATGGCTAATTTTTGCTTGTCTTCGTCCCATCCGATGCGGTAGAGTTTGACATCCCGAAATGCGCCGATTTGTTCTAGCCAATCGCGGATTTCCCCAGCCATTTCTTTCCAAAAGACCATGGAGGCCCATTCTTCAATCAGTAAAACTACCTCTAGGGAACGGACTTTTTTGGCTTGGTAAACGGGTATTAGGGCTAAACTGCCATCTCTCTTGCCGATGCTATACTCGGCCGATTTCTGTACGGTGCTGTTTAGGTTTATTTGTCTTTGGGTGGCTGAGTCTATCTTTTGGATAAGGGGACGCACTGCCCGCCCTAATTTTCGGGTTTCTCGCCAGAATTTGGCGCCGGGGAGGCTAATGGGTAGGGTGTCTGCGCCTATCTTCTCAGGCTGTTTTTGTGCTTCTGTCCCCCGTATTAAGAGAACTTCAGGGGCTGCTGGCTCTTGGGTTTCGTTTTTACTCTCCTGGGGGGGGGTGTTAGTGGTCGGGGTTTCTTTCTTTTCTTCCCTAGGCTCTGGAGGGGGTTGGGGTTTTCCCTCCTCTTCTTGGGTGAGAACATACCACCATAAACTATCAGCTATCTGGTAACTGTCTAGGTCCCATCCCCTGCCCTTGACAAAGGTGATAAATTTATCAATCAGTTCTGGTGTGGGAGGGGTTTGGGTCATGTATTGCCTGTGTCGGTGAGGTAGGTAAATAGTAGGTTGGTAAGGGACTTTAATTCTGCATCCGTGGGTTTATTTTCGCCCATGCTCATGCTCATGCTCATAAAGACGGCGTTTAAAAGCTGGTCTGTTGCTAGTTCCCCTTTTTCTCGTTTTTTAACATATTCTGCGATCGCTGCTTCTATTTTTTTACTTTCGCTACTGGCTTCTTTATAATTAAAATGGCTTTTTACTATGTCTTTTAGTACCTCTGGGGTGGGTTCGGGGATTTCTAAGAGCAGACATCTACGTTTAAAGGGTAGGGGAAAATCCCTCTCCCCGTTGCTCGTCATAATCACTATGGGGAACTGTTGGCAGCTTACCTTGCCTTGGGGGATGGGTTCCCATTCACCGTCATGGGTTTGTACTGGTATTGGTTCGTTTTCGGTATCTTTAGCGAGTCGGGAAAGTTCGGTGATTTCAAATTTTCCCTCTTCAAAAAGGTTTAAGAGGTCGTTAGGTAGGTCGATGTCACTTTTATCTATCTCATCGATAAGCAGTACCCGGGGATAATTTCTCGGACAGAGGGCTGTCCCCAAGGGACCCAAGCGGATATACTGCCCTATGTCTTTTTTTTCTTCTAGTTGGTAATCTTGCAAACGTGCGATCGCATCGTAGTAGTATAATCCCTCTTGTAGGGTGGTGCGGGTATTAATTGGCCAGACTAATACTTCTCCTAAGTCTAATTCGTAGGCGATTGCGTAGGCTAGGGAGGTTTTCCCTGTACCCGGTTTCCCTGTGACTAAAATAGGCCGGCGTAGGTGAATGGCTGCGTTTACGGTTTCCCTGGTTTTATCGTCAACTATGAGTTGTTTTCCCCGCTCCTCGGACTTGTCGGTGGCGAAGCTTCGCCAAGGTGGGATTTCTGGCCAGGTAATCTCATCCTTTGAGCGTTTTTCATGATTGCCTTTAAAGATTTTCCATGAATTCATAGTTAGTTAACCTAGGTGCTGAGATGTTAAGTAGTGGAAGGGTGGCGTCCGATTAGGGTCTTCTAGAAGTAATGATAAATGATTCCCGAAATAGTCAGATTGGGATTCCTGTTTTTCAGGTGGATTTCTTGCCTCATGTATTAGTTTTGGCAGTTCGGTGATGGGTTGATTGCTAACTAGAGCATTAATTTCCTCTCTGTGAGTTGGCGATAAATTATAACGGCGTGACCAAAGGGCTAAAGGTATGCCTTCTGATGCTATTTCTATAAGCATTTCTTCATGACTTTGTTTACAATCACAAAGATTAATCCATAGGGTTAAATTTTCTTGTCGGCGGCAGTGATGTTTACAGTCATTATCTTGTATGTCTTCTACGATTATTGCTTCATTTTGTAATTTCTCCCATTTTTTTATCCATTTTTTGTATGGGTCAGAAGTTTTGTCTAAAGAAGACCTTTCTGAAAGACGACTATTAACAAAGTAATTTTCTTTTAGTTTAGTATTTGGTTTAAATTCACTTTTATACTCCCAAGATTCAAAATCGCTAGACAATAGCTTTTCATCGGCGAAGAACTCAACGGACGTTATTTCTTCACTCCGTTCTCGACAGTCATTAATAATATGGGTTAAAGTATGGTTATGATCATACAGGGGTATATGCTTAATATCTTTGTTTTGAATGTTGTTAGGATTTAATCGCCAAAACCAAGCTCCTATTAGATATTTTTCAATATTTTCAATAGTCGTAATATTCTTATGCTGAAGCTCTTTGCTACTGTCCACCTTGATAATTAAATAGGCTTCTAACCCTTCCTTCGGTAATTCAATCCGCTCTAATTGTGTGCTTGTTAATTGCTCATAATCAAGGTCACTAATATTTGTCTGCATTTTTAAATCATTGACCGTTTGCTCAAAAATTGATTGAATTAATGGATCATCAAGGCGTTGATCATGAGCTAAGTTATGTAGTAAGCTAAACAAAAAACTTTCTTCATAATCTTTAATCTTCTCAATCAATTCCTTAAGGTTACTATTTTGTATTTTAGGATCATCAGATAAATAGGATTTGATTATAGCAGCAGTCATCGGTCTTTTTATCTTTAATTCATTATTTAACTTTTCAAAGATTTTAATCTTATCATTATTCTCTACGTTAATCTTATTAATGATTTGCGATTTATTTTTTAAGTTAATATATTCTTCAATCAGTGGCACGAATTTTTCTTTACGTATTTTTTCTCTATTTTCTCCTGTTACATGATTAAAGGCGTTGGTGATTTTCTCAAAAAATTTTGACATTTCTCTTCTAAAATGTCCTTCAGTGCAATTACAATTAGCTGAAGCTAAAATTTCTTTATTCTTTAATCCGTCATAAGATCCTTTAATACCTTTTAATTCTAATTCACTTAGAGTTAGATTCTGTTTTCCCTCGCGCAACAATTCTCGGACATTATCCACAAACTCTTCCTTAGTCATAATTTAGACAGTTGTAGTGATAAGTAACTCAACACTAATCCTATCACACACAGGACTCCCAAGCAAGAGCTAATAAGTCTGTCTAGGCGTTAAAAATTGTCAGATGCCCCCCTTATTAAGGGGGGATTAAAGGGGGGACTAAGGGGGGATCGGCACCCCCCTTATCAAGGGGGGCAGGGGGGATCGAACCTAAAATCCATTTTTAATTTAATTATAACCAGCTACTTAAGTCTGTCCAGGCACTAGCAACGGTTTGTAACAAAAAGATCGGTTTGTAACAAAAAGATCCTTGAGAAGGCTCAAAAGATCATTTTAGCCACTGAAAAGCACGCAAAAAGATCCTTGGAAATTTTAAAAAAGACGATCAAAATGCTACCAATTCCTCTATTTTGCAAGTTTATTATAAAAAAAAGAACAGAGGAATTAAGCCTATGTATCTATCAACTGATCAGATAAAATCACTAACCGAGAGGCTAAAAAATCTCTTGGGGTATCTACCCAAAGAAGCTTGGGTAATTAATCTTGCCTTCGAGATAGAAATCTCTCCAAAGCCGTTTTTTAGTGATGGGCAATTAGTCCAGCACTATCGAAAAATTGAACGGCTACACAGCTAATAAAACCGCCTGAATTTGGTTATTTAACCATTTTCAGGACAGTACAACTTATTTTCTACTGCTATGATACTCAAAAAAACCACCCCAACACAAGCATCGGCTTTAAGGGATAATCCACGCCTAGGGATGCTCCAAATCAGCGATAATCGTCTCGTACAAGCTTTCTTTGACTGGCTAACAGGCTACTACCTTGCTCCCCCTCTCTGGAAAAGCACCCCCTCCTTAGAGCTAATCTATGGCATACTCCAGTATATAGGGGGATTAGCGATCGCTCTTAGCCACTGGCAATTAATCCCACTAGGATGTGTGTTATCCGTAGCTGGAGCGGCTCAATTGCAGGAAATAGCCCACTTTTGCGCCCATAATGCTTTTTTCCCTCAATATCCCACTTATAACCATCTTTTAGGTTGTTTGCTCACCTTAATTACCGGGAAAAAGCCCTTTCCATTGTTCAAAAAAGATCACCTACTAATTCACCACCCCCCGAAAAACCTAGCTACCATGAATGACAAGGGGAATACCCCCTACCTAGTAGAAGAGTTAGGTTTTGAATTTGCCCAAGAAGAGGCCTTCTATTGGCAAAATCTCGGCAAGTTATTACTCTCTCCCAAGTTTTACGGAGAAACCTTCCTTTCTCGTCTGACTAATCTCCTTAAAGCTCCCATTAACTATCAAATAGCTACCCTGATTGTGCTTTTCTTGGCCTCTGTTTGTGCGGGTTTAACCCATTCTTGTTTAATCTGCTTACTCTGGGCGCTATTTACCCAACTCGGAACCTATGCAGCCGCACTCTTGCAACAGCTACCGGAGCATAATTGGGCCTATGAAGCCGATGATAATGAGGCAGCTAAATCTCAGGTAATTGGTAAATCTTTTGCTCTATATCTGGGTGCTTACCCCCCGCGCTCAGACCACTGGTTAGAGTGGTTAAAGTGGTCCACGGAATTAGTGGGAGCAGTCTTTATTCGGCTAATCATCCTTCCAGTTAGCCTAGGGGCGCACTGTGTTCATCATGCTACACCAAACGATCACAACTGGGCTAACCAACTATATACCCTAAGAGCTTTTCAGACTGGCTCAATGAAAGGATGGCAGCGTTATCAATTCCTTGAGGTTTGGGGATACCGAAACGCATTAAACTACGTCTTTGTCGGTTTTAGTTTAAGGGGAAAAAGCTAAATTAAACTCGGTGTGCAACTATATTTTTAGTCTTGATTTACAACAAGGCTTTCAGAAATCAGCAGAGATAAAGTATCCTCTGGAACCCTGATTCTGTCCTTTTTAGTTGCACATCGCGTTAAATTAACCTAATTCTATACTCTCTCGCAAGAGTACAAGAGCGACTATCTCAACAATCTGTTATTTTTCGTGCTGTTCGTAGGCTGAGACGATTTTTTGTACTAAAGGATGACGGACCACATCGGCCCGCGATAGGTAACAAAAAGCGATCCCTTCTACTGATTTTAGGATTTTTTGAGCGGCAATTAACCCCGATTCTTGTTGTTGCGGTAAATCGGTTTGGGTGACATCTCCGGTTACTACCATGCGCGAACCGAATCCCAAGCGTGTTAAGACCATTTTTAACTGTGCTGGGGTGGTATTTTGGGCCTCATCAACGATAACAAAAGCATTAGCTAGGGTTCGTCCCCGCATATAAGCTAAGGGAGCGATTTCGATTTTACCCCGTTCCATCAGGTCGGGAATTTTGGCCGCTTCGATAAATTCGTATAAAGCATCGTAGAGGGGACGCAAAAAAGGATCGACTTTTTGCTGTAAATCCCCCGGGAGAAAGCCTAATTTTTCCCCCGCTTCCACGGCCGGCCGGGTGAGGATAATCCGTTCTACTTTATCTTCTAATAAAGCTTGTACGGCTAAAACGGCGGCTAAAAAGGTTTTACCCGTGCCAGCAGGTCCAATACAAAAGGTGATATCGTGACTTTGAATCGCTTGGATATATTGACGCTGACGGAAGGTTTTCGCCCGAATTAGCTCCCCGCGACGGGTACGAGCGAGAATATCCTGCTGTAGTTCTTTATACTCGCTAGAACGCCCCGTATCGAGGGCATGGATAGCGGTCATAATATCGGCTTCGGCGATTAACTTGGCCTCTTGCCATAAAATACTTAAGGAGCGTACAATCGCTGTGGCACGCTCCACGGGGGTCGGTTGCCCCGCAATCCGCAATTCCATCCCTCTGAGGACTAAATTCGCCCCAGTTTGCCTGGCTATCAATTTGAGGTTAGCTTCTTGATGACCCGCTAAAGCGATCGCACTTTCTGAACTGGGGAATTGAATCGTTTGCCAAGTTTCCGTCATGCTCGGGGCTAAATTATCCTTTGGCTAGTTCTACCACTTTAGCAAAAGCGACGGGATCGAGGACAGCTAATTGGGCTAACATTTTCCGATTCAGGAGGATATTAGCTTTCTTTAATTGTCCGGTCAGTTGGCTGTAACTGATGCCCTGTTGACGAGCAGCCGCGTTAATGCGGGTAATCCAAAGACGACGAAAATCGCGTTTACGTTTGCGACGGTCTCTATAGGCATTCCGCAAGGCCTTCATTACCTGTTGGTTAGCGGTACGGAATAAGCGCGAGTGAGAACCGCGAAAACCTTTGGCTAATTTGAGAACTTTTTTGCGTCGCTTGCGGGCGACATTCCCCCGTTTTACTCTAGACATGATAATCCTTTAGACAATTTTTCTGGAAAATTTACAAATAGGGCAACATTAAGCGCACTTCCTTCTCGTCGCGCTCGTGTACCAGGGTAATCTGGGACAAACGACGGCGCTTGCGTTCGGCACTTTTATGATCGAGTAGGTGATTTTTGAAGGCTTTGCGACGTTTGATTTTTTTGCCGCTTCCCGTGGCCTCGAATCGTTTGGCCGCCGCCTTTCGCGTTTTTAGCTTGGGCATAAACTCCGTTTTATTAAATCGACACAATCACTAATACTATCACAAATAGAAGACTTTGGGCAAGAAGTGGCCAAAAGATTTCCAGGCTTATCCTTACTTTGGCCGGGTCTGTGCTTGGGAATTAAATCAATCAGGAATTTTCCCCTTCCTTTCGATCGAATGGCTAAGATGTGGATGAAGTCTCGTGTTAACACGCATCTGGAGAAGTCATGGCTAAAACCTTACTAGAACAATTACGCCAATTTACAGTGGTTGTTGCCGATACCGGCGATATCCAAGCGATCGAAGCTTTTACCCCCCAAGATACCACCACTAACCCCTCCCTGATTACGGCCGCGGCCCAAATGCCCCAATATCAGCCGATTGTCGATCAAACCCTGCAAGCGGCCAGAGAAGAATTAGGAGAGCAGGCCACCCCGGAAGATGTGGCCAAATTAGCTTTTGATCGCCTAGCCATCGGTTTTGGCCTACAAATCCTGCAAATCGTCCCCGGCCGCGTCTCCACCGAAGTGGATGCTCGTCTTTCCTACGATACCCAAGCTACCATCGACAAGGCCCGTTATCTCATTTCCCAGTATGAACAAGCGGGTATCTCTAGAGAAAGAGTCTTAATTAAAATTGCCTCGACTTGGGAAGGGATTAAAGCCGCAGAAGTCCTCGAAAAAGAGGGAATTCACTGTAATTTAACCCTATTATTCGGTTTTCATCAGGCGATCGCCTGTGCGGAGGCGGGAGTAACCTTAATTTCTCCCTTTGTCGGTCGGATTCTCGATTGGTATAAAAAAGAAACTGGTAAAGACTACGTTGGCGCTGAAGATCCCGGAGTCCAATCCGTCACCCAGATCTATAACTACTATAAAAAGTTCGGTTATAAAACCGAAGTTATGGGGGCAAGTTTCCGCAATATCAGTGAAATTCGCGAGTTAGCCGGTTGTGATCTTTTAACCATTTCCCCGAAACTGCTCGAACAATTGCAAGAGACAGAAGCCGATTTACCCCGTAAGCTCGATCCAGACCAGGCCGCAACCCTTGATATTGTCAAAATTCCCATGGATAAAGCGAATTTTGAGAAAATGCACGCCGAAGATGCTATGGCTTCCGAAAAACTAGCGGAAGGTATTCAAGGTTTCACCAAAGCTTTAGAGTTATTAGAACAACTGCTGATTCAACGTTTAACCCAGTTGGAAGGTCAGTCAACCCTAGAACACGCCGCCGAAGATATTTTTCGAGTTTATGATCATGATGGGGATGGTTTCATCACCCGGGAAGAATGGGCGGGAACCGATGCGGTATTCGATGCGATCGATATTAACCATGATGGGAAAATTTCTCCCGATGAGATCGCTGTCGGTTTGGGTGCGGCTTTTCGTTTAGTGGAAGCCTAGAATTGGTTGTGAGTTGAATCACTGATTGCTCTGATTTTAATCGGTAACTAATGGTGAGTTGCTCACATAGCCTAGAAGTGTTTTCCCACTGCTGAAAATTTACTACCCTGTCCGGCTAGAGATAATTTAGCTGGATTTTTCTTATGGAAGGCCTGGGAGAGGGGTAGTGATAAGTAGGGTCTGCTGAAAAAGTTTTTCGGTGGGGGTAGGAGTCAGGAGTCAGGAGTCAGGAGTCAGGAGTTTCAGGCTTTGTTGCCCTTGCAATCCTATTTTCTTGCACTAACATCGGACTTTAACAGGTCAAAAGCTTTATTTTAAAAGGGTTTTACCATTATTCAGCAAGCCCTAAGTAATAGGACAAAATTAACTTCTTGGTTAGGACAGGCACTCATGGAACAGGCAAGAGGCAGAAGGGGGAATAAATAATCAGTTTTTAATAACCAGATTTAGTATGAATCACCACCGATTTTTCTAAAATTACTATTTCTATTTTAGGTGGTCTAAGTGTGTTTTAGCCTAACTGCCTAATCAAACAACAATCTTAAGCTTTATCTCCTCAGTCCTCAACAGTGATACAATTGCCGTCATAGCTAGGGGTGTCTGAGGCAATCAGGCTGAGAAAGACCCTTAGAACCTGAGACTGGGTAATTCCAGCGTAGGGAAGCTGTTTACAGAGGAAATAAAATTATGAGACAAGAATGGGTTGCCCCCCGGCGCGGACAAGCAAATGTATCGCAAATGCACTACGCCCGTCAGGGGATAATTACCGAAGAGATGGCTTATGTGGCAAAACGGGAAAATCTCTCTCCCGAATTGATTCGCAGCGAAATCGCCCGAGGAAGACTGATTATTCCGGCTAATATCAATCACCTCAATCTCGAACCTATGGCGATCGGTATTGCTTCTAAGTGTAAAGTTAATGCTAATATCGGAGCTTCCCCTAACTCCTCGAATATTAACGAAGAACTGGAAAAATTACACCTAGCGGTCAAATACGGCGCGGATACGGTGATGGATCTTTCCACCGGTGGCGGTAATTTGGACGAAATTCGCACCGCGATTATCAATGCTTCTCCTGTCCCCATCGGTACTGTACCCATCTATCAAGCGGTGGAAAGCGTTCACGGCAATATTGAAAAACTCACCCCCGAAGATTTCCTCCATATTATCGAAAAACACGCCGGGCAAGGGGTGGATTACATGACGATTCATGCGGGAATCCTCATCGAACACCTGCCTTTAGTCAAAACTCGTCTGACCGGGATTGTCTCCCGGGGTGGTGGTATTATTGCTAAGTGGATGCTACACCACCACAAGCAAAATCCTCTCTACACCCATTTCGACGAAATTATCGAGATTTTCAAGCGTTATGACGTTTCTTTTAGTCTCGGTGACTCCCTGCGTCCCGGTTGTACCCACGATGCTTCCGATGCAGCCCAATTAGCGGAATTGAAAACCCTCGGCCAACTGACGCGCCGCGCTTGGGAACACGATGTACAGGTGATGGTGGAAGGACCTGGCCATGTTCCCATGGATCAAATTGAATTTAATGTGAAAAAACAAATGGAGGAGTGTAGCGAAGCACCTTTCTATGTTCTTGGTCCTCTTGTCACCGATATTGCTCCAGGGTACGATCATATCACTTCGGCGATCGGGGCGGCTCTGGCGGGTTGGTACGGGACGGCGATGTTATGTTATGTCACCCCGAAAGAACATCTCGGTTTACCCAACGCTGAAGATGTGCGAAATGGCTTAATTGCCTACAAAATAGCGGCTCATGCGGCAGATATCGCCCGTCATCGTCCTGGAGCGCGCGATCGTGACGATGAACTCTCAATTGCTCGTTATAATTTCGATTGGAATCGTCAATTTCAGTTATCCTTGGATCCCGATCGCGCTAAGGAATACCACGATGAGACTTTACCCGCAGATATCTATAAGACTGCGGAGTTTTGTTCGATGTGTGGACCGAAATTCTGTCCTATGCAAACTAAGGTCGATGCCGATGCGATTACGGAATTAGAGAAGTTTCTCGCTAGTCAGAATCAAGAAAATCTAACCCCAGTTTAAAGGGGAGTTAGTAAGAGGGCTGACTTGATTTCAGCCCTCTTACTAGGATAGAAGTCAAAATTATGGGAATAGCCGCCGATTTTTTGACTAATTGACCCGTTTTTCTAGATATTGACCGATCATCAATTCTTGACCGGCGCGAGAGATAATCGTTTGTCGAGTACGATATTGTTGACCGATGAGTTTAATTTCTTCTTCAAAGACAGAACCGGCGTATTCTGTTCTCAGACAGAGAGTAGAGGGGTTAGGAAAGGTATAAATAGCGCTAACGGGTTTATCCGTCGCAAATCCCCGATCGCGATAGAGAATATTATCTAAAATACCGAATATAGTCGAACCGTTGGAGGGTTTTTTACTCTGGGGACGGAGATAATTACTTTGCCAAGTGACTTCCGTACCACCTAATAAAGTTGTATCTTCCAGATTATGTAAACGGGCAAGTTGAATTAATGGTTCGCTGCCTTGGGGTAAATATTTAATCTCGATGGCGCTGATAACTTCTTGGGGTTCCGTTTCTTGGGTGAGGGTGTAATAACGTCTCTGGGATTGCCAGCGTCCTTCTGTCTGCTTAAAAAAGGCTAAAGCCGAGGTTTCCAGCGATAATTGGGCGGTTTGAATTAATGTCATAGAAATAAAACCTTTCCTGTTTTTTGGGAGAGCAGATTTGTTATCCTTTGTCAAGAGTTTGCCAGAGAATTGTTACACATCTTAATACAATTATAAGCTGTTAAGTATTTAAATTGCCAGTTGAGATGAGGCAAGAGGCAAGAGGAGATAGGGTGATAGGGTGATAGGGTTTTGGGGTGATAGGGTGATGAGACAGCTTCCCCACTTCCCCACTTCCCCATCTCCCAACCCACTTTTTACTTTTTACTTTTCACCCGATCTGCCCGGTCTTGGTATTGTTAAAAGTATAGAACCTCCGAACAAGGTCTCAACTCCGTGCAGTTAAAACAAGTAATCATCGCCCATAAGGCCAACCATCCCCAAAGTAAAGCATGGGCGGAAAAATGCGCTAAACAGTTAGAAGCCCGTCAGTGTAAAGTTTTAATGGGACCTAGTGGCTTTAAAGATAATCCCTATCCAGTATTTTTAGCCTCAGCATCGGAAAAAATCGACCTCGCCATCGTTTTGGGGGGAGATGGAACCATTTTAGCCGCCGCTCGCTATTTAGCTCAGGAAGACATTCCAATTTTAGCGGTGAATGTCGGCGGCCATCTGGGATTTTTAACGGAACCTTTTGAGATTTTCCAAGATACGGAGACGGTCTGGGAGCGTTTACAATCCGATCACTACGCGGTACAACAACGGATGATGTTAACTGCCAGAATCTATGAAGGGGATAAAAGAAACCCGCAGGCAGTGAGCGAGGCATTTTATGCCCTGAATGAGATGTGTGTGAAACCCGCTAGTATCGATAGGATGCCCACCTCGATCCTCGAAATCGAAGTGGACGGGGAAGTAGTAGATCAGTACCAAGGAGATGGTTTATTAGTGGCTACTCCCACGGGGTCCACCTGTTACACCGCTTCCGCTAATGGCCCGATTATACACCCCGGCATGGAAGCGATCGCTGTCACCCCGATTTGTCCCTTGAGTCTTTCCAGTCGGCCGATTGTCATTCCCCCGGCATCTCTGGTCAGTATTTGGCCTCTGGGAGACTACGAATTAAACACTAAACTCTGGATGGATGGTGCTTTAGCCACTTCCATTTGGCCTGGGCAATGGGTGGGAGTTACCAAAGCTGAAAAATTCGCCCAATTTATTATCCTGCGGGAAAGCTATTCTTTTTATCAGACTCTACAGGAAAAATTGCAATGGGCCGGGGCGAGAATTCATTATGATGGCAATCGTCATAATTAGGGTTTGCGGCAAAAAGTTTTTCGTGGGGACAGGGTGTGGGGTGTGGGGTGTAGGGTTTTACCCATTTTCAGGGGGTCAATTACCTAATTTTCAGGGAAAAAGTACCTTAATTTTCCCCCTGATCACTCCAATGGCTGGCACTTTTTGATTTCAAAAAAGCCTAAAAGTCTTACCCAACAAGGTTTTTAGATTTATTCAGCAACCCCTAGATAGGGTCTGCTGAATAATGGTAAAACCCTTTTAAAATAAAGCTTTTGACCTGTTAAAGTCCGATGTTAGTGCTGCGAAAATAGGATTGGGACTTTTCCTACCACCACCGAAAAACTTTTTCAGCAGACCCTAATTACCGAGATGCCAGTAGGGATCGTTAAAGGTTGAGCGGGGGACAAGGAGCAAAAAGCCCCTTGGACCCCAGCGAATAGAGGGTCAAAAGTTATCAAAATATTTGACAAAATTGCCACTTTATGGTAGGAAATTGGGTCATTATTATCCCTTAAATTTTAAATTTCATCCCATCCCGTTAAGCCAGAAGACATAACATAACTGGTAACGGTTGCTTCAAAAAAGTTAGCTTTGGTGTGGCCTTCTTTTTTGGTATCGGAGAAGCGTTCCAGATGGTTATAGGGACTTTTGTTATACTTTTCTTCCTTGTATAAAGGCTCAAGTCCGATCGCTTTCAGCCGAATATTAGCGAGGTATTTGGTGTACTGTTCGGTACTGTATTCGGTAATACCTAAAATGTCGTTGCCAACAATGTGATTTGTCCAGCGACATTCGTGTTTAACGGCCGTATCGAACATTTCATAAATCTGTTCAACGGAATGGGGAAAAATTGCCATGGCTTCGGGAATAAGTTTCTGATACAAACGGACGTGACTTAATTCGTCCCGATTGATCATTTTGAAAACGTCAGCACTACCGGACATTAGCTGTCGAGAAGCGAGATTATAGAAAAAGATGACGCAACTACCCATCCTTTCAGAGTGGGGCTAGAACATACCATTATCTTCTTGAACCTTTTCTTGAATCGATAGAGCGTATTGGATAACTATTATCATCCAAGACTTTTACAGAGTAAGTTCCTGCGTTAATCTTTCTGATAACAGATTCTGATTCCCATCCGAACATTGCCGCTATCTCAGAGAAAGAGATATTTGTGTCAGACAGCAGTTCATGAATTAACCTTAACTCATCTATAGAGAGTTTTTTTCGTTTTACAGTGCTGCGTCTGATTGGATAGGTTATTGATGGATCGTACCAAGCTTTTCCACAATTGATATCAGATATAGTAGAGGCATCAATATTAAAAAACTCTGCAATAACGGAAAACTTAGTTTTCTCTGTCTTGAGGATTAGCTTTATTTCATTGACTTGTATCAAAGAAATTTTTTCATTCCCACTATACAGACATTCGTTATACCCGCACTCAATAGAGTTAAGCTTGTTTATCCAATAACTTTCTCTTTCCCTTAATCGACAAAGAGTTACTCCAGACTCTAGTATCTGAAAGTAAAATTTTTCAGGATACTTTTTTAACTCTGGGTAAAATCTCAATGATTCGTCTCCACTACTTGATAGCAACAAGTGTTGACCTATCCTTTGTGGAAAATTTCGGGTACACCCAACATACGCTCTTTCGTTTTCAAGGTTCTGCACTTTGTAAATAACACCAGTCTCCATATCTGTAAAAAAACTTTTTACATTTATAATTATGGCATATTTACCAAGCGGAAGAAGATACTCACCCTCTGTTCGTTGAACCTTCCCCTTTAAAATAGAGGCTTGGCTGCTGATTACCCATTGTTTTTAATAGCTGCCTTACGGCTTTTATTAAATCCCTTAACTTTTTTCTGCTCTCGCTCCTTTACGCTTATCTTTTCAGACTTCGCTTTGGTTTAAGGGCTTTAGGGCTTCCCAGCAATTTGGCGAGTTTTAACTAACACCTCACGATGCTAGTGGGCTACCTCATTATTTAACCCATTATAAAAATACAAACTCTCTAGCAAATAATCGGCAAGAAGGGCGATAAAATAGCTTTCAGTAGTTTGTTTATCGATATACTGCTGGTAGAGACTAGCAATAAATTCACAGCGATCCTTGAGAACTTTATCGGTGCGCCAAAAGTCATAAACTTCGCCTCGGCGATCGGAGGGAATAATCGTTTCAATTAAGTATTGATAACTTTGATTGTGCATGGCCTCTTGAGAAATTTGTTCCGCCATACAAAGACTAATTTCTGGCGCAGTGACGCTACCTTTTAGGTGGGGAATATTACAGGTTTGCACGGAATCAAGAAAAGTTAGATAGGATAAAATACCATCATAAGCATATCTTTCTTCGTCGGTAAGATGCCCGTATTCAGTCACGTCTTGAGTGATATCTAATCGTTGCGGAATCCAGAAATTTTCGCGCATTTGTTGATATAAACCCACCGCCCAGGTGTAGCGGACATCGTTTAATTGCATCAGGTTGGTGGTGTTACCAAACCAGATCGAACGGTTTTCGATCGCATCATCTCCCGCCGGATTGAAGATCGGGGAAATGGGCATCGAAGGGCAAGAATTAACTAAATGTAAGGACATGATTACTTGGATATTATGGCACTTTTAGGTTATAATATATTTTCGGTAAAAAGTCAAATGTTTTGATTAGGAATAAATTCAAAATCTAGGGCTTCTGCCAAAGTAAATGGGCAATAGTTCGGGAATTTCTCTAGGTTTATCCCTGTTTCAATGGCGGCTTTTTTTCTGGCCTTATTGTAGCATTTTTTTAAATTTTCTTCTGTTAAAAAAATCTTAAGACTAGGGCTATTTTCTAAATCTTCTTCGATTCTTTCGCGATGCTCAAAAAGGGTTAATGCCCAGCTTCTGGTTTGTTTTTCTGGCTCTTGTAAGTATTTTAGTAAATGCCATAAAATCACAGTTAGATTACTTTTAAGGGCTTTCTGTTGACTGATAGACATAGATTTTATTTCTTCAATTAAATTCTCTAAATCTAAATCAGAAAATTGATGATTTTCTAGTAAAGATATGGTTTTCTCTAGCCAGAGATAGTAGTCCTTTTCGTATAAGTTCTTTTCCATAATTATCCCCATTATTTTGATATTTCAGGAAACCAATCCTCATTTAACGCCTGTTCTATAGTGCAAATTGGAGCTAAACTGACCAAATTTTCAGCCATTCCCGATAGATCCAAAAATAATTTACGAGCATTTTGATAACAGGGCAAGAAAATTTCCGATAGATAGGGCTTTAAACTGGGACTGTCTTCAATAATTTGTTGAATTCGTAGGCGAAAGTTACGAATTTCATTTTTCCATCCTCTTTGATTATATTCTAATTCCGACTCCCAGTGAACCAGTTTTAGCAAATGTTCTAATAACCGAGTTAAATAACTCTTTAAACTTTGTCGTTGGCTTTTGCCCATGTCGCTAATTTCCTCGATGAGATTATCCAAATCTAAATCGGAAAATTGATGATTTTCTAGTAAAGATATGGTTTTCTCTATCCAGAGATAGTAATCTTTTTCGTATAAATCACTCTTCATTGCTTAATCCTCTCCGAGAAACTCAGGAAACCAATTTTCATCTAAAATTTGGTCGATTGCTCCAATAGGTGTAGCACTTAAAAGTCTTTTATCGATGCCATAACCTTCGATAAATAGATGGCAAGCATCCTCATAACATTGCTCAAGAATATCGGTGAGGTAAGATACTAAGTTTGTATTATAAGTTCCATCCTTTCTGTTGCTAATAATTCTTTTTATTTGAATGCGAAAATTTAAAATCTCCCGTCGCCACTTGTTTTTATTGTAATCGCGCTTAGATTGCCAATAAGTTAATTTAAGTAAATGTTCCAAGAGTTTAGTTAGTAACCTCTCTAACTTCTGACGTTCTCTTCTGGACATATCTTTTATTTCTTCAATTAAATTTTCTAAATCCAACTCAGAAAACTGGCGATTTTCTAGTAAAGATATGGTTTTATCTAACCAGAGATAGTAATCCTGTTCGTATAAAGTCTTATCCATAGTCCCTCACCTTAATTAACTATAATCCAACCAAATCATCAATGATTATTATCCTCATATTCAGGAAACCAATCATCATCCAAAGCTTGGGCAAGAGTGAGAATTTTTTCCGTGGGCAAAGTATTGATTGTTACTCCCATTTTTCTAGCTAGGATACGAAGGGCTGACTGATAACATTTATCAAAACTATTCTCTAGATAGGACTTTAAACTTGGATTATCATCAAGAACTTCCCATAAATCAATTCTAAAAATAGTAATTTCTCCTTTCCAGTGATTAGCATTATATTGGCTTTCCGATTGCCAATAAGCAAGTTGCAGCAAATGTTGGATTATTCTAGTCAATAAACTTGTTAAGGTATGTTTTTCCTTGATACCCATACTTTTAATCTCCTCGATGAGATGATCTAAATCTAAATCGGAAAATTGATGATTTTCTAGTAAAGATATGGTTTTCTCTATCCAGAGATAGTAATCCTGTTCGTATAAGGTCTTATCCATAGCTGTGATTAGGTGATTAATAAAACTCATTTTATCAGTCCTAATCTTTGATGTAAAAAAATTAAGGTGGGCATTGCCCACCGAAGTTAACCTTAATTAGCGCAACTAGAACAACTATCGTCAGACTCTCGAAAATTGTCCTTTTGTACGGTACGGATATAATAAATCGCTTTACACCCCAATTCCCACGCCATAACTAGGGTATCAAAGATATCTTTAGCAGTGAGACAACGGTTAGGTTCTGCGGGAAAGTAAACCCCTTCATTGAGGTTGAATAACAACTCCATAGAAATCCCCGTATCGATCCATTCTTGCATGGTAGCGATCGCTTTTACCACCTGCTGCTGTTCGAGATTTTTGTTCTCTGAATAAAACCAGAAAGCTTCTTCAATAAAAGGTGGTGCGATGGGAACGGTTCCCTTTGCCCATTTATCATAGAAAAAGCGACTATAAACCGGCAAAACACTAGCGGTACATCCCTGTACCAAACTAGAGGAAGTATTAGGAGCAATGGCGGTAATATGGGAATTACGGATGCCAAATCGTTGAATATCTGTTGCTAATTGTTGCCATCTTTGCGGTTGCACCGCATTATTTAAAAACCATTCCACTGGTTTTGCTCCGATTAATTTACCTTGGCTCCATTCACTACCCAAGAAAGCTTGATAAGCACCGCGTTCTTTGGCTAATTCCATCGAGGAATAGGTACACCAATAGCCAATTTCTTCAAATAAATTACTAATTTCTGACAGGTTATTGTAGGATAATTTCCGTTTAGCTAACCAGTCAGCCAATCCCATCGCACCTACCCCAATAGTGCGATATTTATCGTTGTGGTTTTTAGCATTATCAAAGGGAGGATTAGTAATATCGATAGTATTGTCGAGAATCCTGACAGCGATTTGACAATTAGACTCGATTTCTTCCTTGTCGATGTTGGCTAAATTAAGGCTAACTAAATTACAGCAATGGGCAGTTTTATCGGGGGTGACATTGCTAAAAGATTCGGTGCATTGTCCTGTTAGAATGCCGTTAAACATTCCCAGATGACGCTTGGGTTCTGTAAAACAGTAGGTGTCATCTCGACGACAGGTTAACTCTACCGATTCAATGCGGATAAACTGAGTGGCCGAACGTTGGGGTTCTTTTAAAGTCCATTGTAAGCGATGGGTTTTAAGTCCCAATTGACCAAGTTGAAATAGTCCGACAGAATTAATCAGTAAACGATATTTTGGTTGACAGAGATATTCTTGATAATTTCCCTTTCCATTTGGCATCAATTTATAGCCACCGTCATCCATAAAAGTAACTTTGGAATCAACTCCTAAAGTCTGTAACATTAGGCGAATATCGAGCAAAAATTGCCGGTTAACAGCAGCAATCTGGAGAGACTCGTTAGAACCATTGCGGGCAACTGTTCCATCGGCATCAAGTAAACCAGCTAACCATTCTAAACGAGATTTAATTGTGTAACCATTGAGAGGAACTGTAAATTTACTGGGAATATCTAACGGGAGTTTACAGACGATCCGATCTTGTTTACTGTCATGATATACCGCTAGGGTATCGGTTTCTTTTCTCCAAAAAGTACCTTTTTCAATAGAGCCATTTCCCCGATATTTGTTACGAATAGCCAATAAGGGAAGTAACTCTTTTTTAACTCCGTATAGGTCAACTTCTGGCATTCCATTGTTTCCGTAACTCCCATCTCCAGAAAAGAATCCTGCGGTGTAGGCGTAGGGAAAGTCAAGATCATTTTCTGACTGGATGAGAGGCAGCTGGTATTTAATTAATTTATCTCCTTGTTTGAGGTCTTTTGCCTCGACAATTTCCACGGTTCCCTTGTAGTTTTTCTGAACGTAAAACTTATGGTAGTAAGTACATTCTAAGGCCTCTCCGTTAGAGAAATTTACCTTTAATAAAGGCTGGTTTTCTCCAGTCTTTTTAACTAATACTTCTGACCACTCCAATCCATTCCAGACATTAACATATTCCCCCACCAAATCAGCGATTGCTATTTGTCCTCGGTCAGTAAGAATTTTTGTTTCTCCCGCGACGCATAAATTTACACCGGGGATATAGCCATCATGTTTATTAGGATTAGCGCGATTGATGGTATCTTTGAAGGCAATGTAGGGCATTCCTGTTTCTACTTGGGAACGCATGATACTTTTAAATAAGTCCCGGGCATTGATTTTTTTATAGAGGAGAATCTCTTGATCTAAATTAGCTTCTACTAAACGATAGGCCTCTTCAAATTCTTCCCCCCATAGTTCCGCTAATTCTATACCTAATTTATTGCGAACTTCGTAGGGATCTACTAATGTCCACTCGTCTTTATTTATCACCCGACGCATGAATTCATCGGTGATAACTAATTGGGGAAAAACATCATAAGCTTTGCGTCTTTGATCACCGTTTTCTGTCTGCATTTCCAGAAATTCTGGCACATCTAAATGCCAGATGTCAACACCGATAGTTACTGCCCCGGCGCGTCTTCCCCCCTGATTTACTGCAATAGCTGTATCGTTGAGTAATTTAATCCAAGGAATAATCCCCCCGGAAGCATTAGCTTTCCCCATTACCCAGCTACCAGTGGCGCGAATTCTACTCACATTCACCCCGACACCGCCACCATTTTTTGAGATGCGGGCAGCATTAGTAAGCTCGTCGAAAATGCTTTCTAAACTGTCGTCAATGGAGAGGATAAAACAACTGGTTAGGGAACCTTTGGGAGTGCGTAAATTGGCTAAAATTGGGGTGGCGAGAGAGATTTTTCTTTGAGCGATTGCTTGATAAAATTTCTTCGCCCAGTGGAGTCTATTAGCTGGTTCTTCCACAGTGGCAAGCAGTAAGGAACAGGTTAATAATGCCTCTTGGGGTAACTCATTTTTGAGTAAATAACGGCTAGTGATTAACAATGCTCCGGCGTAATCATAATCGATGTCCCAATCGGGATTAATCCAAGAACCAGCTTCTTTTAATTCTGCCTCGGAATAGATGAGAATCCTTTCGTCGTACAGCTGATTTTTAACTTGAGTTTTGACGGTTTTCTCGTAATTTCCGTACTGATAACCCCGGGCTACTAAGGTATCTTTCCAAAGACTCCAAATATGCAATCTTCCCGCCACATAGCGCCAATCCGGTTCCTCTGGACTACACATTTCTAGGGCGCAATTAATTAAATTATCCTGTATTTCCCTAGTGGTAATCCCATCCCGCAGGCGTGTGGTTAAACCCGCTTCTAAGGCGATTGAATTGACTTTTTTGCCCTCACAAGCCCACTCTACCACGTCGCGAATTTTGCCGATATTTAAGCTTGTGGTGGAACCATCGCGCCGAATCACTCTAATTCCATGGCTGCCCATATTAGCTAAAGGGGTAGAACGAAAGGGTATTACTTCGTTATTTTTGTGAATGGAGACGGCAGTAGTCAAGGGCTTCGATTGCATAATTAGGAAATTGCGGCGTTAAAAAATTTGACAAATTAATCTATTTGTACTAGAGTATTCTATCAGATTTTCTGGGAAAACACAACATCTAGCGTGTTAAATAATCTTATCACTCTATATATGGTATAGCTAGGATTATTTTGTTCCCTAAAAACAGTGTTTTGGATGACATTTTCTGGAAAAAATCAAGAATTTTTTCCAGAAAATAGTTCTTTTGTATGCTTGACAAAAAAGTTCTTCTTTGATAAGAAAAACAGATTGACAAAATACTTTTGATCCGATTCTGCTTGACTGCTGAGGAGGTTGTGGTCAGACTTTATTTGTTCTTAACTTTTCGATAATTTAAGACAAGAGTGGATTAAAAGTCAAATTTCCTCTGAGAACCTCTGAGAGAGTAAATTTTCTCTTTTCGCTATTTAGTGGCTTACCGCTAGAATAATAGGACAAAACGCTATATATAGCGTCTAGCGAGTAGAGGACAAGGATGAAATATTTAGAAGAATGGCGTGATAGCGGGGTGGATGCGGAGTTAATCGAACTCAATGTCACCGGTTTAGCGGGGTTATCTCCCAGTGAATACCTACTCTACTCCCAAGAATTACCGCGACGCAATGATGGCAGAGTTAGGGACGATATTCTCAAGCGTTATGAACACATCAGTCAAGGCGGTTGGTGGTGTTCAGGAATTGACTTATTAACGGGTAATTATGACCTTTGGGGCTGTTTTAAGCCCGATTTTCCCCGTTTAAGCCTTGATAAGGCTAAACCGATTAAGTACGAACATCCTCCCCAAACCCCTACGGGAGTCTTTGCTTTGCGGGTTCCCCTGAAAATTTGGCAAAGGATAGCCCAGCATATCAGTATTAATATTTTAACTGAAGAAGTGGATAATAAGCAAGAGGATCTCGGTTTTTGGTCCTGGGTAATTAAACATCCAGAGATACCTATTTGTCTTACGGAAGGAGCGAAAAAAGCGGGGGCATTACTAACAGCAGGTTATGCGACAATTGCCTTACCCGGAATTCACAATGGTTATCGTACTCCCAAGGACGAATTAGGTAGAAGAATCGGCAAATCTCATCTAATTCCGCAGCTAGAAAAATTAGCTAATTCAGGACGAAAGATTTATCTAGTTTTTGATCAAGAAACTAAACCAAAGAACCAACAAGCGGTTAATTTAGCTTTACAGAGAATGGGTTATCTATTCAGTCAGGCTAACTGTCAGGTAAAGGTGGTTACTTGGGATGCTGCTGACGGTAAAGGGGTGGATGATTTACTAATCAATCGAGGAGAAGATTACTTCCAACAAGTCTATCAAAAAGCTACCTCTTGGGAAATTTGGAAGGCAGCGAGTTTAAATAGTTTAACTCTCCCACCTCATCTAGAGTTAAATAGCCGTTACTTGCCAGATATTGCTATCCCTACATCAGCGCAGTTAATGGCGATTAAATCGGCTAAAGGTACAGGAAAAACTGAGTTTTTAGCTAAGATAGTTAAACAGGCTATTGCCAATCAACAAAAAGTTTTAGTTATTGGTCATCGAGTCAAACTGGTAGAGGAGCTATGTCAACGCTTTGGTTTAAACTATATCAGCAAAGTTAGAGATAATCCTGCGGCACAAATTTACGGTTATGGTTTATGTATTGACTCTCTCCATCCCCAATCACAAGCTAAATTTCATGCGGAAGATTGGCAAGGAGCTATGATTATTATCGATGAGATCGAACAAGTTTTATGGCATGGGTTAAATGGGGATACTTGTAAAACTAATCGAGTAGCAATTTTAAAGTCTTTAAAGTCTCTACTCCAAACCGTGGTCAGCAGCGGGGGAAAAGTCTTAGTTGCTGATGCTGATTTAAGTGATATTTCCCTAGAATATTTAACTTCTTTAGCAGCTATTAAACTAGAAACTTTCTTGATTAGTAACGATTGGAAACCTAATTATCACGAAGCTTGGCGAGTTTATAACTACTCTGATAATACTCCCCAACAGCTAGTTAAGGATTTAGTTAAACATATTAAAGAGGGAGGAAAACCTTTTGTTTGTCTATCAGCACAAAAATTAACCAGCAAATGGGGGACAATTACCCTAGAATCTTATCTAAGAAAGCAATTTCCTCAGAAGAAAATTCTGCGGATAGATTCAGAGTCATTGCCAGATTCTAGTCACGCTGCCTATCAAGCGATTGGCAATTTAAATCAGTTGTTGCTTAACTATGATATAGTTCTAGCTAGTCCTGCGATCGAAACGGGAATTAGTATTGATATTCAGCAACACTTTACCTCGGTTTGGTGTTTAGCACAGGGAATTCAAACTCCCACTTCTATCGCTCAATTTTTAGGGAGAATTAGAGAGAATATTCCTCGTTATATTTGGTCAGCAGCGTACGGATTTAATCAGGTGGGTAATGGTTCCACTTCTATCCCCAAACTTCTCACCTCTGGACACCGATTAACGGAGGTTAATATTCGCTTACTACACCAATCAGATTTAGAATCTCTTGAGGATTTAGATACAAATTTTCAAGCGGAATCTCTCCTCTGCTGGGCAAAAATGGCTGTGCGAGTAAATGCTTATATGCTTAATTATCGTCAGTCAATCTTAGGTATTTTACAAGCAGAAGGTCATAGAATTAAAGAACGGAATCAGGAAGAAGAACTAGAAATAAATAATCAGTTAACGGAAGCAATTGAAGAAATTAGGGAACATAATTATCGTTCTGAATGCGAGGCAATTGCCAGCGCAGCCGAGATCACGGAATCAGAATATCGTTGGCTTAAAAAACAGTTAATTAAGTCAGTGAAAGAAAGGAGAATTATCAGGAAATATGACCTATACAAACGCTATGGAATCCCCGTCACACCGCAATTAGTGATTAAAGATGATCAGGGATGGTATCAAGAACTACGCTTACATTACTTTTTGACAATTGGGCGACAATTTTTGTGCGATCGAGATGCTTTAATTGCCCGTAAACTGATAGAATCAGGTCACGGAAGTTTATTTATTCCTGATTTTAATGGTAGTCAATTAGGAGTGATTATCGGGACGTTAGAAGTGTTAGGAATTCCCGTATTATTAGCTAACCCTGAAAGAGAATTAACTAATCATGATGCCGATTTACAAAAAATGGCCGAAATCGCCATTAAAAACCGCAACGAGATTAAAACTATCACCAAGATTAACCTCTCTAATACTTCCCGTCCTCTGACGATTATTCGTAATTGTTTGAACTTGTTAGGTTATGAATTAACCAGCAAGGGCCGCCAGAGAATTGCTAAAAAATCTCTAAAAGTTTATCAGATTGTTGCCCATCAGGATGGTAGAGAACAAGTGTTTCAACAATGGTTATTTAGAGATGAAAAATGTGCGGGAAGTTCTGAGATTTGGTATGAGGACTATCTCTTTTCTCTCACCCAGAAACCATCTCTAGGCGAACCGGAAAATGCTTATATTCAATTAAGTCTAGAATTATAGTCTAGCTATGGGGAAAATTGCCTATTTAGGGTCTGCTGAAAAAGTTTTTCGGTGGTGGTAGGAGTCAGGAGTCAGGAGTCAGGAGTCAGGAGTTTCAGGCTTTGTTGCCCTTGTTTTCGCAGCATGAACATCGGACTTTAACAGGTCAAAAGCTTTATTTTAAAAGGGTTTTACCATTATTCAGCAAGCCCTATTTAAGCGACTTTTTTTCCTAAAATGACCACATCAGCCAGAAAATCGTCTAGATCGGCAATTTGAGGTAAATAACCCCATCGTTGAAAGCCGAATTTTTCAAAGAGACGAATACTGGCTTGATTGTGGGCAAAAATAATACACATAAGATTAGATATACCCAATTTGGGACAGCGATTCAGGGCATATTCTACTAATAATTTACCGATTCCACGACCTTGATAATCGGGGGCAATATATAAACTAACCTCTGCCGTTTTTTGGTAAGCGACACGACCATAAAACATCTGTAAACTCAGCCAACCCACCACCCGACCTTCGATCGCTATTACCCAGATGGGATACTGTTCAGGATCGTGCTTTTTAAACCATTCTCGCCGACTTTCGAGGGAAATAGGCTTTAAATCTGCGGTGGCCTTGCGAGTGGGAACAGCAGCATTATAAATCTCGATAATTGTTGGTAAATCTGTTTCTTTGGCCTCGCGAATAATCATAGAATATCAAGTAAAAAGTAAAAAGTAAAAAGTAAAAAAATAATATTTCTTATTTTCTACCTACCTATCGGGTTGATTATCAGGATGAAGTATAACCTAATTTTGCCTCTTTATCCAGCCATCTTACTTTAAAATTGAGTTTGATAGCGGACGGTAAACTCATTCAAATTGTAATCGTAGGAAAAGCGAATAAAAGACTGGGAATTGACTCGATAGACGGTTTCCAAATTGGGAAGAATATTAAAATCCGTTGCCCTGATCGCATTACTAACCGCATTCTCCACATCATACACGACCCCTTGGGCTAAGAGGGGAATCGCCAACTGAACCACTCCAAATTGAATTAATTGTTCTGTATTTTTCCCCTGTAAACCATTAAAAACCGACAGCAATTGTTCCCCCAAAAGTCGAATGATTTCCCCTTGGCTGCGGGGGGGAGTGCTGGTTAATTTAACTAGGGGAGTATTAAGCAATCCCTCATCTTCACCTCTAGCAAAAGCCACTGCTTGTAAACAATTAGCAGCTTTTTGTAATTCTGTATCTGTATAGTTTTCCTCTAGGGGAAAAGGTGGACTATCGGGACGAATTTGGCACACTTCATTGAGATTACGTCCTAAATTTGGTAGCAAGCGGTTTAATTCCCCTTCAACGCTGAGGGTGACATCGATCCTTTGAATGCGATTGAGGCTATCATCGGGAATTTCATTGCTAGGAAAATCTCCCCCCGGACGGGAGATAGCAAAATCGCGAGATTGAGAAAATTCGCTGAGAATTGTTCGCAGTTGAATATTAACAAAGGGATTAAAAAGTCCCAACCCGCGACTAGAATCGAAAACAATAACATTTTGATTGCGTCGGTTAAGAAGAAAACGAGTATCGATGTAACTAACCCGTCCTCGATCGAGATTAATCACTCCATTGGTTTGTAATTTCTCCAGTGGAGTGAGCGGACCGTTCAAGGTTAAAGCACCACTAAAATCAAATTGATACAAAGGTTCTTGTTCGATTGATAATCCTGCTAAAGACACTTGGAAATTATTTAAAACTGGAGTAATATTTGTCGTCTGAGGAATGTTGAGAGGCTGCAGCCAGCGACTCACTGGTTTATCCGTTTCTTGATTAATTTCTGCTGTGCGAGGAAGAAAAACTTTACCCCTAGAAAGACGCACATTCCCCCCGATAATTGGTTGCTGAATTGTTCCTGTCACCATGGCATTCCCAGCAATTAATCCCCGATAAAGACCATTAATTGCTATATCTCCCTCTTGAATATTAACTGTTAACGGATTAGGATTATTTTTGATGGCTTGAAAGAAAGGTAAAACTCCCACCACAGAAATTTGTCTGTCAGCGATCGAGCCTTGTAATTCCTCTACTGTTAAGCTTTCAGGGGTTAACCCAATGCGGCCATTTACGGTTAAAATCTCTGGAAAAGCAACACTGCGGATAGCGGCATTATTAAGAGTAACTATACCATTTGCTTCTAAATCTTTGATTTTTAAGCCCTCTTTTATATCTAATCTTCCCATCGCTGAAAGAACTACCTCTCCCTCACCGTTAACCCATTCGATGGCGTTTTGACTGATAGCTTCAATTAATTTGATTGCATCGGTTCCCAATTTTGCTTGGATTTTTAATTGATCATTACCCGGTAAGGGAGGATAGGGAATGCTGGCATAGATTTGGATTGATTCGGAGGAGGTTGTCCGCAAATCAAAACGATACTGATTATAGGTAAATAAACCAATTATATCCTGATTAATATTTTGGGCATTAATTGCACCGTCAATAAAGGCAAAATTACCCTGAATACGAGGATTTAATAAGGTTCCTGCAATTTGTCCTTGAGTTTTTAGACTACCGGATACATCCAAGGGAAACTGCACAAAATTTCTCAAGAGATCCAGAGAAAGATTTTCCACGGCAAAAGTTCCCTCTACTTTGTTTAGGGAAAAATCACCCGCTAAAAATACGGAAGAATCTCGTGATTTTAATCTAATCGGTTCTATCCTGAGCAACTGACGATTTAAGTTAAGATTAATTGTTACTTCATCAATAGGAATTAATTGGGTATCGGTGGTGACAATTCCGAGAGGGTTAACAATATTTACCGTCGGTCTTTGGGGTCGCCATTCCCATCTATTGCCCTGAAATTTTACGCTAAGATCTGGATTTTTTAAAGTCCCAGTTAAGGCTATATTTGCTTGATAACGGCCGCGAAAATCTAGTTCAGAAGGTATCCCGACTACCCCTCTTTCCCTTGCTAATTGCTGGATTATTTCTTCAATTTTTGCCCGCAAATTTACCCGTTCTGCTAGGGAAGCTTCGGGATTACCTACTTCTAGGGGACTAAGTTGAATAGCTGGGTTATTTTCGGAGGAGAAAAGGGTGATTAAACTGGTTAAATCATAGATACTAGCAACTGATAATAAATCTTGAATATAACCTTGATCTACCCTGAGTTTAGCTTCTATTTCCTGGGTCTGCCAATTAAATAAACCTTGCAGATTATATTGACTTGCACCCGCTTGTAAACTCCCCTCTTGCAGTTGAACTATGGAATCCCGATAAACCAAATTTGCCGTTAATTTTTCCCCGATTAAGTTACCTAAACTAGGTCGGTTAATCTCTAGTTGTCCCTGTCCCTGTAAGTTAAATAAATTGATGTCTAGATTAGCATTTACTTGTCCAGCAATAATCCCCGGAACATTGTAGGCTGCCGTGGGAGATATTTTCAGGATTTCTAGGGGAAAATCGGCAATCTGAACATTTAAATTTTCTCCGCTTCGTTTAGCTGTTGCTAAAAAAGGAGTTTTATTTCCAAAAGCTTGGCGAATATTTATCCCTAAGGGAAGATAGGGCAGCAGACAATTATTTTGTTGACAAGGATCGAAAGTCAGGTCAATAATGTCCTGATTTCCCCGCAGATTTAAACTAATATTTTGACCGATTCCTGCTTGCATACTTCCTTTTAAGATAGGTTCAAAGGGTCGATCATTAATGCTAAAGTTAGCTAAATTTATATCTCCTTTGATTTGTATATTTCCCACTTTTTGCCAAGCAGTTAAGAGATTTTTTCCTGTGATTTGTCCTTGAAATTCTCCGATCCCTGTCATGGTCGATTCTCTGGGTTTCAAACGAGGATCGATCGGTAAAAGCGATATAATCTCAGCCAAGGGTACAGTAGCAAGGTCGGTTTTTGCCTGTAGATTTAAGTTAACCTCAGCGATATCGGGTTGACTGATAAGATTAGCTAAAAGAATATTTCCTCGCACATCAAAGCTATTTTCTCCCCACTGTGCCGAGAGATTATTAACCTGAATTGGTGTTACTCCCTGCCAAATTTCTTTAATATTTCCTGCTAAATTCGCCCTAAAATCTAAGTTAGGAATCGAGATTGATTTTATTCCTGGCAATTGTCCTAGTACGGCAGCGGGATCAAGATTAGCGGCAATAATATCACTTTGCCAGAAATTATTATTCAGTTGTGCCTTAGCTTTAATTTCTCCTTTGGCTACATTAATACGAGAGTTAAAAACTGCTTTGATACTGCTTAAGTTGAGTCGTTTTTCTTGCAGGGAGTCGAAAATAGTTTGGGCATTTCCTGCTGCTTGAAAACTGGTTTGGGAAATATTCAACGGTAGGGGAATATTAGTCTGAAAATTCTCTAAGCTACTGAGAATATTAAAAATACCGTTGTTTAACTGAATATCAGTATTAATCGGATTATTATCCACTAACAACCGAGTATTTACCCTAGCATTGACGGTGGACAAATTAGGGATTTTTCCCGCTAGTAAATTATTGATTGCACTGGTGAAATTGACTTGGGTTTTCCCTAGACTAACAGGAATATTTATATTGGGTAAAAACGGATTTAAGTTAATGCCAGCTGTATTAACTATACCGCTTAAAATACCTTTTTCCAGTTGGGCAGTAGTTTTTAGGGATCGATTATTGACAAATAACTGTATATCTCCCTCTCCGCGCCAAGTTTGTAAATCCGTTAAAGTTCCGCTAATCAGAGAATTTATCCTGCCAGCAAAGCTGATTTTTGCCCTGCCTAAACTGACGGGAACTGTTAAACTTTCCACTAGAGGATTAAGACTAATCCCACTGGTATTAACTGTTCCTGTCAGGAAACCTTGATTCAGTTTGGCTGTGGCAATTAAAGGATTATTATCTACTAATAACTGCATATTACCTTGACCTTGCCAACTGCTGAAAATATTATTTTTATTATTTAGTAATTCTCCTAAATAACCTTGTAAATTAATTTGTGATCGCACTAATTTAACCTGGGTTGGTAAGTTAGGCAATAGGGAATTAATCGGCAATCCCGCTAAGAAAGCGTTAGCCTGAAGATTTCCTTGCAATACTTGACTATTGACTAAAATTGTGCCTTGTTTACTGCTAATTTCTAAGTTAGCAACTCCGTTTAAAGTATTAATATTAAGTTGGTCAATTTGGCCACTAACTTGAATATTAGCTGTCTCTAAATTTAAGGGTTCTAAGGTTTCTAGGTAGGGGCAAATGCTATCTAAATATTCACAAACAAGAGGCACAAAAGGAGTCAATAAAAAGTTATTACCCGTGATTTTTGCCCGGACTAATTTGCTAGTAAAATCCCTATTACCATTAACCTGTAGTTTGCCGCCATTTGTTTTAATGACCGTATCGGTTAAATTTATTTTGTTGCCCCCTAAAAATACTTTACCCTCTCCGGCAACATTGATTAATCCTGACTGATTAACCGTGGGTATTTGCCAATTAATTAATAATTGTGGCAGTCCTAAACTACCCCTAGCTTTAATATTAGCTTGCAGATCGTTTATATTAATTTTAGCGGGAATTGTTGCGAATTGAGATAAAATTTTTCTTGTGGGAAAATGCGCTTGTAAATTCAAATCAATCGGCATTTTTGTCCCGTCAAGAGGTTGATTTTTTTGCAGGGATTGCAGAATATTTAACTGCAATTTTCCTTCTCCTTTAATTTCTCCACCTGCGACGGGTTTAATTTGAATTTTATCTAAATTAAGACGGTTGAGATTTGTTTGAAAATTACTGGTTATTGATTGAATAGGAATTTGCTCAAAAATAATCGGTTTGCTGTTGCTAACGGTTCCTTTAATTAGAGGTTGATCTAGTTTTCCCGTCACTTGAAAAGTAGAGCGCGCTTCTCCCCGTAAATCTAGAGGTGATTGCAGATAAATAATTCTTAAAAGTTGTTGTAAATCCACCGATTCTAGAGCGACATTGAGATGATAACCAGTTTGCCAATTTACTTCTCCTCTCACCTCAGTTTTAATCTTGCCAATAGTTGCGTTCGCCTGTTCAACTAATACTTTGTCTCCCTGTAAATTTAACTTAGTTGTTAGCTTAATTGGATAGGGGAAAGGGTGGAATTTTCCCGCTACTTCCGTCACCTGAAAATTGCCATTACCTTGAATTTGATTTAGCTTTGCCCAACTGGGAATATTGAGAGCAATATTAGCATTTACTTGTCCTTGATTTAATTGAAAATTGCGATTAGGAATTAAAGTTAATAGTTCACTTAAGTTTAAACGGTCGATCTGAAGATTAGTTAGGCTTTCACCCGTTTTTAACGCCGTTTCTCCTTGAATTTTTACTTGACTTTTGAGGATTTCTGCGCTAAAATCGTAGGTGAGAGGCTGCCTTTGATTATCAATAAATCTTCCTTGACCATCGGCCTTAATTTCCATCGGTTTTTTCAGGGCATAGGGTTGGATAGTAAGAGCTGCCTTCTCCACCTGAAAACCCAGATTTAACCTAATGGGTGCCTCCCGATCAAAGTTACTAGCTATTTTTTCTAAATTATCGAGCCATTGACCATTTTTATCCTGATCGAGATAAATACTGGGATTAATTAACTTGACATCAACCGGCAGCGGCAGACCTAAAAGTAAGGGCAGCGGATTTAATCCCAATTCGATCGCATCAATAGATAAACTATCAGCAGAATTGGCCGTAGCTGGAATTTCCGATTTACCGATACGAATGCGATTAAAATAAAAGCCCTCTATCTTGCCTACCCTGACGGGTCTGTGCAGCATTTCACTGAAGATATTGTCTAAAATTGGGGTTAGACGTTCATAAACTAAATAACGAGTCGTAAAATAGCCAAGGGAGGTAATTCCTAGGAGAGTAATTCCCCCAACAATTAAAGTAGAAGGCCGGCGTACAAATCGACCGATACTCAGAAAAAGATTAGGACGAGGAGAAGGATCACCAGGGGAGTTACTCATAATTGTTTACCTCACACACACCAAAGAAAAGGCAATGGCTCACCAGAGCTAATGAACTATGTTGACATCCTCACCGCCGTAAACGGACGGTGATTCCTCACCACGCCACCTTTTTAGAATGGTCGCTGAATGGGGTTAACGCTTCACAGGATGCTGCTTCTTTAACAGAAGTCTTACGCTTTCCTCCACGTCCGTTTAAAGTCTCCGAATGTCCTCCGGCGACCTTGATATTTACCGCA